>NZ_CP132204.1:2169152-2479030 GCF_030718995.1 Arthrobacter oryzae | reverse complement strand
CAAGGGACCGCCTACGGTATCTTTGCCGCGTTCGAAGGATCCGGCGCACTCGCCGGCGGAGCCCTGTACGGGGCGCTCTACGGCTCCCCTCCAGCGCTCATTGCCGCCGTGGCGGCCCTGCAAGGCGTAGCCCTGGTGCTGCTGATTGCGACGCTGGTCCGGTCACACCGCGGCCGCGCGCCCGAGCCGGCGCGCGCCCCGGAGCCTGAATGACACTTTGCGGAGTTCGCCAAAAGCCAGGACGGCCGATGCCAGGAGGACACATGCTCCCCACTGGTAGGCATCCATCGACGCCGTCCCGAAGGCCCGCTGCAGCAGCGGAACTTCCACCACCGCGACCTGCAGGACCACAGCGAGCGCCACGGCACCCCACAGCCATTTGTTGACGAATAGGCGGTGAAACGCGCTGGAGGTTTCGG
This sequence comes from Arthrobacter oryzae, assembly GCF_030718995.1. Taxonomy (NCBI): domain Bacteria; kingdom Bacillati; phylum Actinomycetota; class Actinomycetes; order Micrococcales; family Micrococcaceae; genus Arthrobacter; species Arthrobacter oryzae. Next base: position 2,478,611 of record NZ_CP132204.1, on the reverse strand, counting down.
AACGGGAGTTGAACGCGTTGAACAGCTGCGCGAACACCAGGGTGGTGAACCCGGCGGTACGCGCCACCTGCAGGGACTCGTCGCCCTCCACCAGCCCGCCCGGCAGGAAGATGTCGATGGCGAGAAGGGACGCGAGCCCCATCACGAGGCCTACCGAAAGGATCCCGAACCACATCCGGCGCCCGATGATCCGCTCGCTGGTCCTGCGGGGCTTGCGCGCCATGACGTCGTCGATTTCCGGGTCCACCCCCATGGCGAGCGCCGGACCGGAATCCGTCACCAGGTTGATCCACAGGATCTGGGTGGCGAGCAAGGGCAGCGCTACTGCCTCGCCCGGGGCACCGGCCAGGCCCAGGGCCCCGGCAAAAACCACGCCGAGGAACACGGTGAACACCTCGCCCATGTTGGAGGACAGGAGGTAGCGCAGGAACTTTTCGATGTTCTCGAAGATGATGCGGCCCTGGCGGACAGCGGAGACGATGGTGGCGAAGTTGTCATCGGCCAGGATCATCTTGGACGCTTCCTTGGTCACTTCGGTCCCGGCGATGCCCATCGCGATGCCGATGTCCGCGGACTTCAGCGCCGGCGCGTCATTGACGCCGTCGCCCGTCATCGCCACCACGTTGCCCTGCGCCTGGAGGGCATCGATGATCTGCAGCTTGTTCTGCGGGGCCACCCGGGCATAGACCGACCTGGACGCGGCGACGGCGCGCAGCCCCGCTTCGTCCAGCGCATCGAGTTCCGCGCCGGAAACCGCCTGCTCCCCCGCCCTGGCAATCCCCAGGTCGCCTGCAATCCGCGCCGCACTGAGCGGGTGGTCGCCGGTAATCATCAACACCCGGATTCCGGCGTGCTGGGCAGCGGCCACCGCGGCGGCGGCCTCCGCCCTCGGAGGGTCGATGATGCCCACCACGCCGAGGTACACCAGGGTGCTCTCATCCGCCTCGTCCAGCACCTCGAGTTCGTGCCTGTCCTCGTCCCCGTACCGGCGGTAGGCGACGCCGAGTGTCCGGAAAGCCTGCGCGGACAAGGCATCCACCGCGGCAAGGGCCTGTTCACGGCGAACACCGTCCAGCGGGACAACGCTTTCGCCCACCTGCAGCCCCGTGCAGCGCCCGAGCAGCACGTCGGGCGCACCTTTGGTGACCAGGGACACGGTGCCCAGTTCCTTGTGGTGGGCCACCGCGGACATGAGCTTCCGCTCCGAGGTGAACGGCACCTCGCCGTGGCGTTCATACTCCCCCACGCGCTCCGTGACGCCCTCGAGCTTGCGGGCGGCAACGAGGAAGGCAGCCTCGGTGGGGTCCCCCTGGATCTCCCACTCGCCGTCGTGCTCTGTCAGCTGGGCGTTGTTCGCGAAGGTTCCGCCGGCAAGCACCAGGCCGGCTTCAAAGAGCACCGCCGGGTCGATGTCCTCCCGGCCTGCCTGGCGTGCCCGGCCTTCGGGCCGGTAGCCGACGCCCGTGAGTTCCATTTCCCCTGAGGCCGTGACGATCCGGCCTACCGTCATCTGGTTCCGGGTCAGCGTCCCCGTTTTATCCGAGGCGATCACTGTGGCGGAGCCGAGTGTTTCCACCGAGTGCAACTGCTTGACGACGGCGTTGCGCCGGGCCATGCGCTGCACGCCCAAAGCCAGCACCACGGAAAGGATGGCCGGCAGCCCCTCCGGGACAGCCGCCACTGCCAGCGAGACACCAAGCAGCAGCACGGTCACCAGATCGCTGATCGACGTGACACCGTTAACCGCCACCACTGTGACCATAACGACGACGGCGATGACGATCACCGTGGTGCCCAGCAGCCGGCTCACGCCTGAAATTTCCTTTTGCAGCGGCGTGGGCTCGGCGACGGTCCGCTCAAGCATCCCGGCGATGGCTCCGACTTCCGTGTCCATGGCCGTTCCGGTCACCACCGCCCTGCCCACGCCCTGGGCGACGGCTGTTCCTTTGAACACCATGTTCAACCGGTCACCGAGCGGAACGTTCCCCGCCAGCGTGCCCGGGTCCTTGAAGACCGGTTCGCTTTCGCCGGTGAGTGAGGCCTCGCTGACCCGAAGCGAGGTGGCGGTGAGCAGCCGTGCATCCGCGCCCACGGCGTCGCCCTCGCCCAGGACAAGGATGTCGCCGCGGACCAGGCCCGCAGACGGCACCATCTTCAGCTCGCCGCCGCGCAGGACGGTGGAGTTGGCTGCGGTCATGACCTGCAGGGCCGCCACGGCGGTCTCGGCTTTGTTTTCCTGGACGAAGCCCAGCACGGCATTGAACAGGACCACGGCGCTGATCACCACAGCATCAACCGGAACGCCCTCGGCACCTTCCACTGCCCAGGCAACGACTGAAATGGCGATGGCGGCCAGCAACAGGTAGATCAGCGGGTCCTGGAACTGGGACAGGATCCTTCGCCACCACGGCGTCGGCGGCACGGACGCAAGTTCGTTGGGCCCGTCGGTCCGGAGCCGGCGGGCGGCCTCGTCCGGGTCCAGTCCGGTCAGGGGGTCCACGGCGTAAGCGGCCACGGCTTCCGCTGCATCGCGGAGATGCCAGGAGCGGGCGTCAAGGAATGCCGCATGGCGAGGCGTATTCGTCATGCCTCTGCCACCCACATGCCTCCTACCCTTGCTCACCGGCCGGGCTGGCGCAAGGGGCCGACGGCCTATGATGCTCGCATGGGAGAGCAACAATTGGCGGACATTGCCTCGGCGCTCTATCAGCTGCCGCTCGAGGGATTCGTCGCGGCACGGGCTGTGGCGGCAAAAACCGCTGCTGCGGACAGCGGACGTGAACTCGCCGACGCGGTCCGCGCCTTGCCCAAGCCCTCGGCGGCGGCCTGGGCCGTCAACATGCTGGCCGTGCATCGACCGGGCTCGCTGGCGGAACTCGCTGAGCTTGGCACCGCCATGCGCGGCGCGCAAGAAGTGCTCGACGCCGGCGCCCTCCGCTCGCTCTCGCAGGAGCGGCGGCAGCTGCTCGCGCGGGTGATGGGCACGGCCCGCGAAGTGGCGGAGCAGCACGGCCGCCGGCTCAGCGGCGCGGTGGCCACCGAAGTTGAGCAGACGCTGCGGGCAGCCACGGTGGACCAAGGAGCGGCGTCGGCCATTCGAAGCGGCCGCCTGGTCCGGGTGCTGTCGGCCGACGGCGTGGAGCGGGTTGACCTGAACGAAGCAGTAGCGGTTCCCGGCGTCCTGAACCTGCCGGCGGTTCCGCCGTCGGATAGCCGCGCGCCGGCAAAACCTTCCAAGGAAGTCTCGGGGTCGGCGGATGCCCGGCGGCCGAAGGCCGGCTGGGCGGCGCCAGCTAGGGCGGGCGGCAAGCGGACAGCCGGGGAATCGCCGGCGGATTCTGGGGAAAAGCCGCGCCTGGAGGCGGTGGGGACCAAACGGCCGGCTCCCACGCCTTCGGCCGTCGAGCGGGCAGCGGCCCGCCTGGCCGAAGCGGAAGAAGCAGCCCAGTCAGCAGCCGAAGAGGCCCGGCAACGAACAGCTGAGTTCGAAGAAGCCGAGGAGGCAATGACCCGGCTGGGCGAAGAAGCCCGGAACCTCCGTGCACGGCTGAAGACGGTGGACGAGGAGTTCGAGCTGGCAAGGAGACGGCGCGAGTCCGCAGCCGCACAGCGGCAGCTGGCGGCCCGGGCTGCGGAGAAAGGTCGGCGGGCGGAGGACCTGGCCAGGGAGAGAGTGCTCCGGCTTCGCAACACGCCGGACTGACTGGCCTTTACTGTCAGAGGCCGGTTGCACACTGGATTCATGGACAAGAACCTCAGCACCGGCCACGCAATCACTCACGGTTCCACTCACGTGAACCTCGGCGGCGACGCCTCGGAGCCCCGGGAATTCCACGTCACCTATCTTGATACCGACTGCGGCCTGATCCGCACGGAAGCGTTCGACTCCCTGCCGGAGGCGGAGCGGTTCGCCAGCCGGCAGGTTTCCGGCGAGGACGGGTGGGCCATCATCGACACCGTGCCCGCGGAGCAGGGCCGGCTGGCTGCTTAAAGAAACGCACCAGGCCCCGCACTGAGTGCGGGGCCTGGTGACCGTTCAGGTGAAGTTGGCTGTTATGCGAAGTCGGAAACGGCCGGGTCCGGTCCGATGCGGCCGGCTCCTTCAGCAGTCCGGTCCAGCCCGTTGATGGCCTGGATGTCGGCTTCGTCCAAGGTGACGTCCAATGCCGCGAAGTTCTCGCGGATCCTGGACTCCGTAACTGACTTCGGAATCACCACGTTCCCGATGGCAAGGTGCCAGGCAATGACCACCTGCGCGGGTGTGGCGCCGTGCTTGGCTGCAATGTCTGCGATGGCCGGGTGCTCCAGGAGCTCCCCGCCCTGGCCCAGCGGGGACCATGCCTGGGTGAGGATGCCCTTGGAGGCGTTGAATTCGCGCAGTTTGGCCTGGTTGAAGAACGGGTGCAGTTCGACCTGGTTGATGGCCGGCACAACACCGGTCTCGTCAATGATCCGCTGCAGTCCCTCGGTGGTGAAGTTGGAGACACCGATGGACTTGACCCGGCCCCGCTTCTGCAGCTCGATCAGCGCCTTCCAGGTGTCCACGTACTTATCCTGCTTCGGCTGCTGCCAGTGGATGAGGTACAGGTCGAGGGTTTCCAGGCCCAGCCGCTCCATGGACGCCTCGAAGGCGGCGAGGGTCGACTCGTACCCCTGGTCTGCGTTCCACAGCTTGGTGGTGATGAAGATGTCCTCGGGCTTCAGCCCGGAGCGCTCGATGGCGCGGCCCACGCCCGCTTCATTGCCGTAGATCTTGGCGGTGTCGATGTGGCGGAATCCGGCCTCGAAGGCCTGGACCACTACCTTTTCCGCTACGTCGTCCTCAACCTGCCACACTCCGTAGCCGAGCTGGGGAATGGTGTTGCCGTCGTTGAAAGTCAGTTCAGGAGAAAAAGTCATTGCTCAATACTGCCAACCACAGCACCGTCCGGCCAGCGACATTCGGCCCGCTAAGCTAGGCGCTTAACCGGGAATAGCTAGGAATCCCGCGGCTGCTCGGCAAGGCGGCGTTCGGCGTCGGCGATCTGTTCGAAGACCGACTCCGCCCGGCGGCGGACCGAGGCAGCCCCGACCGGCACGGGGCCGACAGCGAGGCGAAGCATCGCCGCTGCCTCGGCCGTGGTGGCGAGGGAGTTGCCTGCCTTGGAAAGCGACCGGTGAACACCCGCCAGCGCTCCTGGTATGTCCAGCCCGTCGCTGGGTGATTGCAGCTGGGCCTCGACGCACACCATCCGGACCCTCACGGCGAGGCCGGCCAGATCGTTGGCGATTTCCACCAGCTCGGCATACAGTGCGTCGTCCTCCACGCCCTCCAGCACTTGGTGGAACCGGTCAAGCCCGCGAAGGAACCGGTCGTGGGCGCGCCGCCACAGGCCTTTGCCGAGCTCGGCGTCGTCTTTGCGCCCCTGGCGGGCGGCTGCGAAGAATGCCACGCGGACCCTAGAGGTACTGGCCGGGACCGTGGTCCGGATCTTCCGGTGTGCCCGGCTTCTCTGCGCCGGGATGCGGTGCCCGGGCACGCTGCGGCTCGCCGTCCTCACCAATTACGACACCCGGCGCAATCACCGTCCCCGGCGGCAGCTGGCGCAGCTGCCTCTGCGCGGCGGCGTGTTCGCGGGCAGCGTGCTGGGCGGCGATGGCGGTCTGGATGCCGTGGAACAGCCCTTCCAGCCAGCCCACCAGCTGGGCCTGGGCAATGCGCAGTTCGGCCTCCGAAGGCGTGGCCTGTTCCGGAAAGGGCAGGCTGATCCGTTCCAGCTCTTGGACGAGTTCGGGCGCCAGCCCGTCCTCGAGTTCCTTGATGGAGCGTTCGTGGATTGCTGCCAGGCGCCCGCGCGCGGCTTCGTCCAGGGGTGCCGATTTCACTTCATCCAGCAGTTGCTTGATCATGGTGCCGATCCGCATCACCTTGGCGGGCTCATCCACCAGGTCCTGGAGGTTGCTCCCCTTCTGCCGGGCTGCGGCTTGGGGATTAAATGCCGGGCCGGAAGGTGCCGCATTGTCCAGGGTGGTGCCCTCTACGGGGTCCTCAACAGCAGGCTGAGTGTCGTTCGGATCGCTCATGGCTTCATACTCTCACGAGCCGCGAGCGCAGGCGCCAGTCAGTGAACCCAGTTGACCCCGACCGTGACGGAAGGTGTCCCGGAACGGCCGAGGGCGCCGTCGGACCTTACGGATCCGGCGGCGCCCTCAAAGGCGCAGGTGTTCCACAGCGGCAGCAGCCGTTGAGCACCACAGGCACGTCAGCAGCAGCGTCCCTGGGGATTGCTGTCCTGCCGGTCCGTGTGGTCCCGCCAGAACTCGCGTTCGGTCATGGGAGCGTGCCCGTGTCCTGAAGCCGCATGGTGCTCCAGGTACTTCGCATATGCGTCCGCACCCATGACTCCGCCGAAGTACCGGGCAAAGCCACGGAAGCCTTCGAGTATCGCGTTCATGACCGGCCCCGCATCAGTGGTGTGCTGACTTTTCGAGCCGCAGGTCGGCGGGAAGTTTGTCCCACTCGGCCATGAGTTCGCGTTCAGCGGGAGTGGGGATGAACCCCGACGGCGCGTAGGCCCGGGATGGCACAGCCCGGTCCTCGTGGTCGGTGTGGGCCACGCCGTCCCGCGCGTTGCGGAACGCCTTCATCGTGGCCACCAAGGCCGTGATGATGACAATGATGCTCAGCACCACGAAGATCACCGACAGCCAGCCCTGGATCATGGTGTTGCGGACCACGGCCTCCATGGCAGCAACCGTCTTGGCCGTGCCAAATTCCGTCTTCCCGTCAGCCAGGGCCTTGGAGAACGCCGCGTTGTTGGCGAAGTAACCCACGGCCGGAACCGGCGAGAAGATCTTGTGGAAGCTGGCGGTGATGGTCACGACGGCCGCGAAGGTCAGCGGAAGGGCCACAATCCACAGGTACTTGAACGACGCCCGGCGGGCCGCGATGGCCAGGCAGACCGACAGTGCAATGGCCGCGAGCAGCTGGTTGGCGATACCGAACAGCGGGAACAGCGTGTTGATGCCACCCAACGGGTCAGTGACACCCATCAGGAGCACCGCACCCCAGGCGCCCACCATGATGGCCGTGCAAAGCCAGGCTCCCGGCCGCCAGGAGTGCTCCTTGAACTTCGGGATGAAGTTGCCGATGGAGTCCTGCAGCATAAAGCGGGCCACGCGGGTGCCGGCGTCAACGGCGGTCAGGATGAACAGCGCTTCGAACATGATGGCGAAGTGGTACCAGAACGCCATCATGGCCGTGCCGCCGATGAACTGCTGCATGATGTGGGCCAGGCCCACGGCCAGCGTGGGTGCGCCGCCGGTGCGGGACACGATGCTTTCCTCGCCCACGTTCCTGGCAGTCTCCGCCAGAAGGTCCGGAGTGATGTTCACCCCGGCAAGGCCCAGGCTGTTGACCCAGGTGGCGGCAGTTTCCACCGTGCCGCCGGTCAGGGCGGCCGGGGAGTTCATGGCGAAGTACAGGCCGCGGTCGATGGAGATGGCTGCGACGAGGGCCATGATGGCCACGAAGGACTCCATCAGCATGCCGCCGTAGCCGATCAGGCGGGTCTGGCGTTCCTTTTCGATCAGCTTCGGGGTGGTGCCGGAGGAAATCAGGGCGTGGAATCCGGACAATGCGCCGCAGGCTATGGTGACGAACAGGAACGGGAAGAGGGCTCCGGGGAAGACCGGACCGTTCTCCCGGCTCGCGAATTCGCTGAAGGCGGGCACTGTGATTTCGGGTCGGACCACAATGATGGCCAGCGCGAGCATGACGATCACGCCGATCTTCATGAACGTGGAGAGGTAGTCCCGGGGCGCCAGCAGGAGCCAGACGGGAAGGATTGCGGCGATGAATCCGTAAACAATGAGGCCCCAGGCGATGGTCACCTTGTCCAGGGTGAAGAACGCGGCGCCCCACTCGGTTTCCGCCACGATGCCGCCGCCGATGATGGCGGCCATGAGCAGCACGAAGCCGATCAGCGAAACTTCCATGACCTTGCCGGGCCGCAGGAAGCGCAGGTAGACACCCATGAAGAGGGCGATGGGGATGGTCATGCCCACCGAGAAGACACCCCACGGGCTCTCGCCCAGGGCATTCACGACGACGAGGGCGAGGATGGCCACGATGATCACCATGATCAGCAGGGTGGCGATCAGGGCGGCGGTGCCGCCGATCACGCCGAGTTCCTCACGCGCCATCTGGCCCAGCGAGCGGCCGCCGCGGCGCATGGAGAAGAACAGGACCAGGTAGTCCTGTACCGCTCCGGCCAGTACGACGCCGATAATGATCCAGATGGTGCCGGGCAGGTAGCCCATCTGGGCCGCAATGACGGGGCCAACCAGCGGGCCGGCGCCTGCGATGGCGGCGAAGTGGTGGCCGAATAGTACGTTGCGGTCAGTCCGGACGTAGTCCTTGCCGTCCGCCTTGTATTCGGCAGGAGTGGCACGGCGGTCGTTCGGCCTGGTGATGTAGCGTTCGATCACCTTGGAGTAGAAGCGGTAGCCGATCAGGTACGTGCAGACGGAGGCGAAGACGAACCAGATCGCGTTGACCGTTTCGCCTCGGATGATGGCCAGCATGAACCAGGACACGCCGCCCAGCAGCGAGATTGCTGCCCAGATGGCGATCTTCGCAGGCGTCCATTTGCGTTCCTCGGCCTCCAGCACCGCCTCGTCCACCGATGTTGGCGGAAGGTTTGGATCAGGCTTCAGCGCGTCCTCCGATATTGCAGTCCGTGCCTTGCCATCCGGCATTTTGCCCATGTCTCCTCCTCGAGAACCCAGCTGAAAAGTGATCTCCCCTTCGCACCATACCAATGCCCCGGACGCAGGGATACTGCTTTCAGACGGGTGGTTCCGCGCGCCTCGCTGAACGGTCGGCCGGGAGCGTTGAACGGTGTAAATCCGGAGGGTCAGCCAGGGGTGGACTGCGCCGTCAGCTGCGCCATGCGGGCTTCGCAGAGGTCCAGCCACCGGACCTCCGCTTCCGTCTGGAAGATCAGCGAGTCAAGCACAAGCAGCCAAGCGACATCCGCCCGGCGCTGGCTGGCGGAAGCATCGCGGCGCGACTTGGTGTAGTCCTGCAGCGCCTTCACTGATGCGACTCGCTGGGCCTGGATGACGGCTCCGACATCGACGCCGGGAATGGTCACGGCGAGGGCGAGCTTGATGGCGAGTTCGTTCCGGGGAGGATTGCTGCGGCCCACCGGAGCCCCGAACCAGCCCGTGACTTCGCTCCGGCCGGAGTCTGTGATGCTGTAAACGACGTGGCCTTCGCCATCGCCGCCGTCGTTCCTGACGAATCCGTCCCGCTCCAGCCGGTCCAGGGTCGTATAGACCTGGCCGATGTTCAGCGGCCAGGCCGAGCCGGTGCGGTCCTCGAACTCGACCCTCAACTCGTACCCGTAACGGGGTTTGTCCTGGAGCAGGGCGAGGAGACTATGACGAATGGACATGCTGCCCCCTGATGTCGCATAAGACGACGGCATACACGCGCCCCCAAGACGCGTGCATACCGCGTATGGAATTACAGTAGCGTGATTTCGCGGCCGGGGCAATACTGGGTATTCAATCACCCGCCCACTAGTGCTACATGACCAGCAGGACTTTCCCCACATGGTCGCCGGAGTCGAAGTACCCGTGGGCCGCACGGACCTGGTCCAGCGGGAAGGTCTTGGCAACCAGGGGCCGGATGCGCCCGTCGGCCAGCAGCGGCCACACGGCTTCACGGACGGCGTTCATAATGACGCCCTTCTCCGCGACCGGGCGGGGACGCAGCGCTGTACCGATGATGGCGGCCCGCTTACTGAGGAGCTTCCCGAGGTCCAACTCACCCTTGGTGCCGCCCTGGAGGCCGATCACGATGAGCCGCCCGTAGTCCGCCAGCGCGTCGACATTCTGCCGAAGGTACTTGGCACCCACCACGTCCAGGATGACGTCGGCGCCGTGCCCGTTGTTCTGCGCACGGAGGGCTTCGGGAAAGTCCTCCTCGGTGTAGTTGATGGCGATGTCCGCGCCCAGGAAGGCCTTGGCGGTACCCACCTTTTCCGCAGTTCCGGCAGTTGCGGCCACCCTGGCGCCGAAGGCCTTGGCGAGCTGGATGGCCATGGTGCCGATTCCGCCGGTGGCACCATGGATCAGGACAGTCTCCCCCGGCTGGAGCTGGGCCGTCATGATCAGGTTCGAGTAAACCGTGGCCGCCACCTCGGGGAGGGAAGCGGCGGTGACCAGATCCACGCCGTCGGGAATCCGCAGCACCTGTTCCGCAGGAACCGCCACCTTCTGGGCATAGCCGCCGCCCGCGAGCAGCGCCACCACCTTGTCCCCGACGGAAAACGGCTTGGACACGTCGGGGCCGAAGCCGGCGATGCGGCCGGACACTTCGAGGCCGAGGATCTCCGACGCTCCGGGCGGCGGCGGGTAGAACCCCCGGCGCTGCTGGACATCGGCACGGTTGAGGCCTGCGGCGACGACGTCGATCAGCACCTCGCCGGGGCCCGGAACCGGATCCGGAGCCTCGCGCACTTCGAGCACCTCAGGCCCGCCGGCCTCGCTAACGTAGACGGCCTTCATGAGAACTCCCGATTCCTAGCTGCTTCCTGCCACAAAAAAATAGTGTGCAGCGGCCACGCCCGCCCGCAAACACTCCGGATGGTTTTTGTCGCAGCCAACTGCCTATGAAACACTACTCGGTAAGGAAGGTTGTCCGAGCGGCCGAAGGAGCTGGTCTTGAAAACCAGTGTGCGGTAACCCCGTACCAAGAGTTCGAATCTCTTACCTTCCGCGATTGATGCCCCCGGGTCCTGAACCATCTGGACCCGGGGGCATCCTCCGTTTAAGTCCCGTTGCAGTCAGCTTCGGACCGCGGCCATGGAACCGCGACCATTGAAAGTGTCAGTGCTCCGGAATAGTGTCTGCTTTGTCTTCACCGACCAACCCCTCCGCGGTTCTGTGCCGCGAACCCGACAGGAGCCACTATGCCCAGCCCTGACATCACTCCCGGTGCACCCTGCTGGATCGACCTCATGACATCGGACACCGGCAAGGCCCGGCAGTTCTACGGCGACCTGTTCGGCTGGGACTTCCAGGCCGGCGACCAGGAAAAGTACGGCGGCTACATCACTGCCACGAAGAACGGCAAATCGGTGGCCGGCATAATGCTGAAGGACCAAAGCCAGGCAGGAATGCCGGACGTCTGGTCAACCTATCTGTGTTCGGACGACGCCGCCGCCACTGCCGCCGCGGTGACCGAGCATGGCGGCCAGGTCTTCATGCCGCCCATGGACGTCCCGGAGCAGGGGGTCATGGCAATCTTCGGTGATGCCACCGGCGCGGCCATCGGCGTCTGGCAGCCGCGCGAAATGACCGGCTACGAGCTCGTGGCCGAGCCCGGCACGGCCGCGTGGCACGAGCTTCACACCAAGGACTACCCCACCGCCGTCAAGTTCTACGAGGACGTGTTCGGCTGGGACACCGACGTCATGAGCGACACCCCCGAGTTCCGCTACACCACACTGGGAGCAGGGGACGCCGCGAAAGCGGGCATCATGGACGCCTCCGCCTACCTGCCTGCCGAGGTTCCGTCCAACTGGCAGATCTACTTTGCGGTGGAGGACGCCGACGCCTCGATTGAAAAGGCCGTGGGCCTCGGCGCGAAGGTGATCGACGGGCCGGACGACACCCCGTTCGGCCGGCTGGCAACCCTGGCCGACCCCACCGGGGCCATGTTCAAGATCGTGGCCGATACCGGTCAGGGCGCCGCAGATCCAACCGCCTCGGGAGATACCACGGGCGCGTAAACCGCCCGCGGGTTTCATTTAAGTAAATTGATATAAGAAATACCGGCCAGCCGCTTCCATCAGAGCTACTGGCCGGTATTCTTTTTGCATGTCCGGCACATGGGGTGGGCCGGCATACGCACAAAATGAAAGCACTGCCGCAGAATATTGTCGCCGTGACCGGGCCGATGCCGCCCCGTGGCCGGCGGTGAACGTTTCGCTGGGGGACGTCTCGCAGAATGCACGCTGAATCAACCGCTCGTTCATTCGACTCTGTTTTGCTGTGCCGGAAACTACTTGACCAGGAGTAAAGTCCGGGCCCTTGTCCGCGCCACAACGCCGGACACATTCCACCGAGCCCTTACCCGGGGCACCCTAATGAGAGTTAGAGCGGATGAATCGCACACCATGGAAAATTGCGCTGGGCACGGCGTTATCGGCAGGGCTCATCGCAGCTCCGCTGGCAGCTGTGCCGGCGTTCGCAGTGGAGGTCTCGCCGGCCTCCGCAGGCACGTCTCCGGTCGTTATCAACGAGGCCTACCTCAGTGGCGGCAGCTCCGGAGCGGCCTACAAACATAAGTTCGTTGAGCTGTACAACACTTCCGACGCGCCGATAACGCTGGACGGCTGGTCCCTCCAGTACCGCTCCGCCACCGGCACAGCATCGCCGACGACAGTTGCGGCCCTCAACGGCAGCATCCCGGCGAAGGGACACTACCTGATCCAGGGCTCCACCAACAGCGCCACCTCCACGGCACCGGAGCTGCCCGCGCCCGACCTGGTGGCTACCGGCTTGAACCCCTCCGGAAGCGCCGGAACCCTGATCCTCGCAAAGCAGGCCGCTGCCCTCAGTCCGCTTGCCACCGGCTCGGTGATCGAACCGGCCAACGTTGCGGACCTGCTGGGCTACGGCGCGTCCAACACCTTTGAAACCCAGGCCGCCGCGGCCCCCTCAGGCAACACCGACGTCAAGAGCCTGAACCGCTCCAACGCTGCGGACAGCAACAGCAACTCGGCAGACTTCGCCCTCAGTGCCACGATCAGCCCGACCGCTTCGGGCGGCACGGTAGACCCGGGTCCCGTGGACCCCGACCCCGTGGATCCGCCTCCGGCCCCTGCTGCCAGGACCATCGCCGAGATCCAGGGATCCGGCGCAGCCAGCCCGTTCATCGGCACCACCGTAACCACCCGCGGCAAGGTGACCGCAGCCTTCCCCACCGGCGGCTTCAGCGGCTTCTACCTCCAGACCCCGGGAACCGGCGGCGACCTGACGCCGGCCAACCACACGGCGTCGGACGCTATCTTTGTGTATTCCCCCGCAACCGTAGGTTCCGTCGCGGTGGGTGACTATGTCGAAGTCACCGGCTCCGTCAGTGAGTTCTACGGGATGACCCAGGTGAATGTGGCGGATACAGCCGGCCTGAAGAAGCTCGCCGAGGCCGCCCCGGAGGTGAAATCCACCGGCTTCACCCTCCCTGCGGAGGAAGCCTTCCGAGAATCCCTCGAAGGCATGCTGCTAACTCCCCAGGGCCCGGTGACGGTCACCGACAACTACTCCCTGAACCAGTACGGCGAAATCGGCCTTGCCGGAGGCACCACGCCGCTCGAACAGCCCACCGCCGTCGCCCCTTACGGCTCGGCCGATTACACGGCGACCGTGGCGGCCAACGCCGCCCGCGGCATCAAGCTCGACGACGGCGCCAGCACCAACTTCCTCAAGGACGCCGCCACCAAGGCGCAGGTGCTGCCCTACCTGACCACCGCGGACCCCGTCCGCGTCGGTTCTCCGGTGACATTCCAGACCGATGTGGTGCTCAGCTACGCCAACAACTCCTGGAAGTTCCAGCCGCTGACCCACCTGACGCCGGAAAACGCCGGCATCATCCAGCCGGCCACCTTCGGCGCCACCCGTACCGAAGCCCCTGCCGCCGTCGGAGGCAACCTGAAAATTGCCTCCTTCAACGTGCTGAATTACTTCCCCACCACCGGCGATATGCTCACCGGCTGCACGTTCTACACCGACCGTGACGGCAACCCCATCACTGTCAAGAGCGGCTGTGACGCCCGCGGTGCCGCCAACGCCGAGAACCTCAAGCGCCAGCAGGACAAGATCGTGGCCGCAATTGGCAAGTCCGGCGCCGACGTCGTGTCCCTGATGGAAGTTGAGAACTCCGCGCAGTTCGGCAAGGACCGCGACGATGCCCTGGCCAAGCTGGTGGAAGCCCTGAACGTTTCCACGCCCGGCATCTGGGACTACGTCCGCACACCTGCCAACGCTCCCCCGCTGGCCGACGAGGACATGATCCGCACCGCGTTCATCTACAAGAAGGCTGTTGCGGAACCGGTGGGCGAATCCATCATCCACAACGACACCGTGGCCTTCGCCACAGCGCGCAAGCCGCTGGCCCAAGTGTTCAAGCCGGCCGGCGCGGCCGATGACAAGAAGTTCATCGCCATTGCCAACCACTTCAAGTCCAAAGGCTCAGCCGCGACTGCCGAAGACACTGACAAGGGCCAGGGCGCCTCGAACCTGGCCCGCACCGAGCAGGCCAAGTCGCTGCTCGCATTCTCCAACGACCTGCAGGCCTCGACGGGCACGGACAAGGTCTTCCTGATGGGCGACTTCAACGCGTACGCCAAGGAGGATCCCCTCAACGTCCTCACGGCCGCCGGTTACGTCAACCAGGACGAGAAGGCCCGGAACGCCGACGGCTCTGCCAAGCACTCCTACCTGTTCGGCGGCCTGGTGGGTTCCCTGGACCATGTCCTTGCCTCGCCGGGCGCGAACTCGGTGGTCACCGGCGCCGACATCTGGAACATCAACTCCGTGGAGTCCGTTGCTCTGGAGTACAGCCGGTATAACAACAATGTGACGAACTACTATGCGCCGGACCAGTTCCGGGCCAGCGACCACGATCCCGTGGTGGTGGGCGTTGACCTGCCGGCCACACCTGCCAGCGCGGACCTGAACTTCCTGGGCATCAACGATTTCCACGGACGCATCGACTCCAACACGGTCCTGTTCGCCGCCACCATCGAAAAGCTCCGGGAAGCCGCCGCGCCGGGGGCCACCGCTTTCCTGTCCGCCGGAGATAACATCGGAGCCTCGCTGTTCGCCTCGGCTGTCGCCAAGGACCAGCCCACCATCGATGTGCTGAACGCCCTCGAGCTGCGCACCTCCGCTGTGGGCAACCACGAGTTCGACGGCGGCTGGGCGGACCTGCGCGACCGCGTTGTGGCGGGCGGTACGAACGCAAAATTCCCGTACCTCGGCGCCAACGTCTACAAGAAGGGCACCACGGAACCGGCCCTGCCGGAATACACGGTGCTGGAGATGAACGGCGTCAAGGTGGCCGTGATCGGCACCGTCACCCAGGAAGTGCCATCGCTGGTCACGCCCGCAGGCATCACCGAGCTTGATTTCGGCGATCCCGTTGACGCGATCAACCGTGTTGCCGCAAAGATCACTGCCGACAAGCTTGCCGACGTCATCATCGTGGAAAACCACGACGGCGCCGGGTCCGGCACACCCGACGGTTCCACTTTGGAGCAGGAAGTCGCCGCCGGCGGCCCCTTCGCCAAGCTTGTCAACGAAACCTCTCCCGAAGTGGACGCCATCTTCACCGGCCACACGCACAAGCAGTACGCGTGGGATGCCCCGGTCCTCGATGCCGGCGGCCAGCCGACCGGCAAAACCCGCCCCATCGTCCAGACCGGCAGCTACGGCGAGTTCATCGGCCAGATCCAGCTGACAGTGGATACCGCGAGCATGCAGGTCACCGGATACAAAGCCGGCAACGTCAAGCGCACTGTGCCCACCACCACGGAGACGGCCGCGGACCTGGTGGCCAAGTACCCGCGAGTGGCTGCAGTCAAGGTGATCGTTGACAAGGCGATCGCCGACGCCGCCGTGATCGGAAACCAGCCGGTCGGCAAGGTCACCGCCGATATCACCACGGCCTTCACGCCCGCCACGGCCACCAGCCCGGCGTCCCGTGACGACCGCGCGAACGAATCGACCCTCGGCAACCTCGTGGCCGACTCACTCGTGGATGCACTCAAGGCGCCTGACCTCGGGGCCGCCGAAATCGGCGTCGTAAACCCCGGCGGCCTGCGCAACGAGCTGTACTTCGCGCCGGACGGAACCATCACCTACGCGGAGGCGAATGCCGTGCTTCCGTTCGTGAACAACCTCTGGACCACCTCCCTGACCGGGGCACAGTTCAAGACGCTCCTGGAACAGCAGTGGCAGACCAACCCGGACGGCACGGTCCCGAGCCGCGCCTACCAGCAGCTGGGATTGTCCAAGAACGTCAACTACACCTACGACGCCGCGCGCGCCGCGGGTGACCGCATCACGTCCATCCGGGTCAACGGTTCGCTCATCGATCCGGCCAAGTCCTACCGGATCGGCACCTTCAGCTTCCTGGCAACCGGCGGCGACAACTTCCGGATTTTCAAGGAGGGCGCCGGCACCGAGGACTCGGGCCTCGTGGACCGTGATGCGTGGATCAAGTACCTGCAGGAGCACAACCCTGCAGCGCCGGACTTCGCCCGCCGCACTGTTGCCGTGGTGAACACCACGGCGGCCGAGGTCAAGGCTGGTGACTCCATCACGCTGGCAGTCTCCAAGCTGGATCTCACGTCGCTGGGCAGCCCGGTCAACACCTCGCTGGCGGCCTCCTTCACGGATGCTGCAGGCACGGTAACCCAGCTCGGCACCATCCCGGTGTCCGCCGGGGCCGCGACCGTGGACGTGAAGGTCCCGGCCGGTGCGGCGGCAGGCCCCGGCACCCTGGTGCTCACCGCAGCTGAATCGGGGACCGTGGTCAAGGCCGCGGTGCAGGTTGCTGACAGCGGCCCCGTCCCGCCGGTCTGCACAGCCCCCGTACCGCCCACCAACTGGTACGACTTTGCGGGGTGGATCAAGTACGGCCTGGCCTGGCTCCAATACCAGAACTGCCTGAAGGGCTAGTTTCGCAGCCTGACAGAGAATGAGCATGCCCCGTCGCCGGGCCGGGAATCCTTGCGGTTCCCGGCTCCGGAGGCGGGGCATGTTTCTTGTGTCCCTGCGACGCTCTCTCACCTCCTGCCGGTTCCCCTGCCACGCTCTCTCACTGCGTCGAAGAAAGTGAGAGAGCGTCTGGGAAAAAGCGACGGGAAGTGAGAGAGCGTCGCCCCAAAAGGTGCAGGAGGTGAGAGAGCGTCCGTGGTGGGGCGCAGGTGGTGCGGGACGGCAGGGTCAGCGGTCGAGGATGTGGCGGGCAATCTCGTCGGCGTCCCGGAGCGTGCGCTGGCCGCTGCGGTACACGGGCCCGTCCTGCGGCCGCGCTTCCGCGGCGATTGCCGTGCCCCACTGCGCGGCGGACAGCTGCAGGCCCAGCACATACAGCCCCTCGGTGACGGATCCGTTGGCGCCCACCGGACGGTAAGGGTGCGGGCTGACATCCAGCCCTGTGGTCTCCACCGGCGCCCCTTCCACGGTCATCATCAGCCGGGGCCGGACCAGGCCGTCGGCGAGGAGCTGCTCCAGCACCGGGGAAACGTTGACGGTGACCCTATTGGCGGGAGCGAGCGCCTCGATCATCGCATGCGCGTGGACCGCACCGTCCCGCACCCACGGGGATGCGGCCGTGAAGGTACCGGCGGACCGGTCCAGCGAAAACTTCGGGTCCGGTCCCACGAAACCCACCACTCCGGCCCGGGCGAGCGCCGCGAGCTGTTCCGCCCGGATGGCCGGCGGGCCGCTGGCCAGCCCTTCGACGAACGACTCAAACCAGCCCCGCAGGCCGGCGACCCAGGACTCGTCGGTGATGCCGCCGTCGGCCACCGCCGATTTCAGCACCGCCCGGCCGTGGTGCAGCGCCCCGATGGCCATCTTCACGGGGTCGTCCTCCCCCAGCGCCGAGCGCCGGGCGTCATCGAGCAGGTAGTCGACGACGGCGGCATCCACCTCCGACTGCGAAGCGAAACTACGTCCCGCCAAGGGTGCCGCCAGCCCGGGAAGGTTCAGTCGCTGGTTGCGCGCCACGTGCCGCGCAACCAGGGCTTCCGCTTCGGCTTCCCAGCGGGAAACGCTGTGGGCGTGCGGCCGCATCGCTTCCTGGAGCAGTGCCAGGAAGGCTTCGGGCTCGGTGACGGCGTCCGGGCTGGTCCGGACCAGGGTGGAGTAGTAGGCCCAGAGCGCGTCCCGCTGGAGCAGGGGCCAGAGGTCATGGTCAAAGGCGGGTGTGATTCCCGCGGCCGCGAACCGCCCCACGGCAGCCTCGGTGCAGTACCGGAGCGTCACACCGGACGGGTAGTACCCGGCAAGGTCGGCTTTGGCCCGGTACGGTGTCCCGCGCCGGGAAGCGGCAATGATCACCGGCTCGTCGCCGGACGGGATGTACGCAAGTCGGGCCGTGCCGTTGCCGTCCGCTGCCACGAACTTCCCGCCGCGGCCTTCGGTGAGCTGGCCCATCACGTCGAAGAAGTTCAGCCCCATGCCGCGGACCAGCACCGACTGGCCTGCCGGCACCACGGACCAGTCGACGTCGGCAGGAACCGCCGGGGGCACGTACAGGAGCCCCAGCTGGCTTGCGCCAGCGTGGAGCTCGCGCTGCTCGGCGTTGAGCCTGGCGTCAAGGTGTCCCAGCGCCAGCACCGCGGAACTGACGGTGAGCAGCCCGCCGTCCCCGAGTTCGACGTCGAACGTTCCGTCTCCTGCCGGCCGCACGGCGGTGGCGGTGGTGCGGTGGAACTGGACGGTGACGCCCTCCGGAAGGTGCGCGAGCAACTCGTCGAGGGTGGCGCGGAGGTAGCGGCCGTACAGGGCGCGGCTCGGAAAATCCCGGGCTCCGAGGCTGGCGAGTTCCCGGCGTTCGTCCTCAGTGAGCGAAGGGTGGGGGCTGCGCGCCTGGGCTGCCCGCCATTTCTCGAAGGTGCTGCCGGCCACCGGTGCGGCCAGTTCAGGGTCCTCGGGAATGACCGTGGGATAAAACGATTGCGTGTTCATCAGGTACAGCCGGGACTGGCCGGGCTGCCACACGTGGCCCGGCCCGGCCGGGTACGGGTCCACCACGTCGATGTGGAGGCCGGCGGCGGGGAGGCCCGCGGCGCTCTGCGGTCCGGAAGACCCGGTTGAAGAGGGGTTCCTGAGCCGCCAATTGGCCAGGAGCCGCTCCAGGACACTGGTGCCGCGGGGTCCGGCCCCTATGATTGCCGTCCGGATGCTTTGCGATGTGCCCACGCCTTCCAGAGTATCCGCATGTGACTTGCTAGCTGCGCGCCGATGCTGTTTCGTAGGGCGCATGACCACCACAGCAGCTGATCACCCGCCCGTGTCCGGCGCCTCTTCCGCCTCCGGGAAAGCGCCCGAACCGACTGACGAGAATATCTGGCTTGAGGAGATCTACGGCGAGGAACCGCTGGCCTGGGTCCGTGAACAGAACGCCCGAACCGAGGACCTGCTTGAAGACGCCGACTACGCGAGGCTCGAGGGCCGCATCCTGGAAGTGCTGGACTCCACGGACAAGATCGCCATGGTGGGCAAGCACGGCGACTGGTACTACAACTTCTGGCGGGACGGGCAGAACCCGAAGGGGCTGTGGCGCCGGACGTCCTGGGAGAGCTACAAGAGCGGGCAGCCGGAATGGGACGTGCTGCTGGACGTCGACGCGCTGGCCACCGTCGAAGGTGAGGAGTGGGTGTTCCACGGCGCCAACTTCCTGCGCCCCGCTCCCGGCGAACCGCACCGGCTGGCGCTGCTGGCCCTCTCCCCCGACGGCGGCGACGCCAACCGCTACCGGGAGTTCGACGTCGAAACCCGCACGTTCGTGGACCCGGCAGCCGGAGGGTTCGACCTGCCCACTGCCAAGGGCAACGCCTCCTGGCTGGACCGGGACACGCTGCTGGTCTCCAGCACCGCGGAAGGCATGCCCAAGACCTCGTCGTCCTACGCCAGCACCGCCGTCAAGCTCGCCCGCGGCGGGTCGCTGTTGACGGCCGAGCGGGTGTTCGAAATCCCGGAAGACCACATGATGGCGCTGGTGGCCCATGATTCCACCCCGGGGTTTGAGCGGACCTTCGCCATGGACTGGATCAGCTTCTTCAACAAGAGCACGTCCGTGCTGCGTGACGGATCCTGGGTTGCCATCGACGCCCCCACCGACGTAAACCTGAGCGTGCACCGTGAGTGGCTGCTGTTCCGGCCGCAGGGCGACTGGGCCGTCAACGGCCGCACCTACCCCGCCGGCTCCCTGCTCGCCGCGAACTTCGAGGACTACCTTGCCGGCAGCCGCGACCTCGTGGTCCTGTTCACCCCGGATGCGCACACGTCGCTGCAGTCCTGGAGCTGGACCCGGAACTTCCTGCTCCTGAACCTCCTGCGGGACGTCTCCTCCGAGATCCGCGTCCTGGACCCCGAACGGCCCGGCAGCGGCTCCGCCTGGGCTTCCACGCTCCTTGACGCGTGCCCGCCGCTGCATGACGTCAACGCGTTCGCCGTCGACGACGAGGACGACAGCGTCGAGGTTGACGAGGAGCACAACGACGACGGGACCGGCGGCAGCGTGACCGTACCGGAAGGCGAATCCCCCGGCGCGGGGAACGACTTCTGGCTCGTGGCCACCGGCTTCACCACGCCCAGCACGCTTACCCGGGGGACGCTGCGCCGCGGCGACAACGGCGACGTGGTGAGCGCACACGAGGTGGTCCGTACCTCACCGTCCTATTTTGACGACTCCGCCTACGAAGTCCAGCAGCATTTCGCGGTCTCGGAGGACGGGACGCGGGTCCCGTACTTCCAGGTGGCGTCCAAGGACCTGGTGCTCGACGGCCAGAACCCCACGCAGCTGTCCGGCTACGGCGGATTTGAGGTCTCCCGCACGCCGGCCTACAGCGGAGCGATCGGCCGGGCGTGGCTGGAACGCCGAACGACCGCACCGGATGCCGGTGAGGGCGGTCCCGAGGGCGACGCCGGTCCCGCCCACAGCCGCGGCGGCGTCTACGTGGTGGCGAACATCCGCGGCGGCGGCGAATACGGACCCTCGTGGCACCGCGCAGCCCTGCAGGAAAAGCGCCACCGCGCGTTCGAGGACTTCGCAGCCGTAGCCAGGGACCTGATCTCGCGCGGAGTCACCTCCAAGGAACGCCTCGGCTGCGTGGGCGGCTCCAACGGCGGCCTGCTGGTGGGCAACATGCTCACCAGGTACCCGGAACTGTTCGGTGCCGTGTCCTGCGGCGTGCCGCTGCTGGACATGCGCCGCTACACCAAGCTGTCCGCCGGCTACTCCTGGATCGCCGAATACGGGGACCCGGACGTTGCCGAAGAGTGGGAGTTCATCCGGACGTTCTCGCCGTACCACCTCCTCCGCGACGGCGTGGATTACCCGGAAACCTTCATCTGGACCGCAACCTCCGATGACCGCGTGGGCCCCGTGCAGGCCCGCAAGATGGCCGCCCGGATGCAGGCCATGGGCATCCCCAACGTCTGGTTCCACGAGGCCCTGGAAGGCGGACATGCCGGCGCCTCGGACAACCGGCAGGCGGCCGCTTTGCAGAGCCGGAGCCAGCACTTCCTGTGGCGCTCCCTGGCGGGACGCTCCGGCAGCTAGCACCGCCGGCACCGAATCTGCACTAATCTGAACGGCCTTTCCCACCGTTTTGCACTGGATGGCCCGTTCTGCGTATCCTTGGTGGGCTAGGAATAGCAATTGGAGACGTGCCAGAGCGGCCGAATGGGCTTCACTGCTAATGAAGTGTGGGGCACAACTCCACCGGGGGTTCAAATCCCCCCGTCTCCGCGTTTGGCCCCGGTCCTGGACCGGGGCCTTTTGCGTTCCCCGGCACGTTGCGTTTCCGGCCAAACGCGGAACCGGGTGGCAGGATGGCCCCATGGCGAGCAGCAGTAAGCATGACGTGGTCATTGTCGGTGGCGGGCACAACGGCCTGGCGGCC
Organism: Arthrobacter oryzae; assembly: GCF_030718995.1. NCBI lineage: Bacteria > Bacillati > Actinomycetota > Actinomycetes > Micrococcales > Micrococcaceae > Arthrobacter > Arthrobacter oryzae. The sequence goes on along the minus strand of NZ_CP132204.1, from coordinate 2,456,913 downwards.
GCCGCCTACCTGGCCCGGGCCGGCCGGGATGTCCTGCTGCTGGAAAAACTGGACCACGCCGGCGGAGCGGCCGTTTCCGCCCAGGCGTTCGACGGCGTCGACGCCCGGCTTTCGCGGTACTCCTACCTGGTGAGCCTGCTCCCGCAGGAAATCATGGACGACCTGGGCCTGCGCATCCGACTGGCACGGCGCCGCTACTCGTCCTACACGCCGGACCCGGGCAGTCCCGGCACCGGGCTCCTGATCGACAACGCGGACGCGGAGGCCACCGCCTTGTCCTTCGCGTCGGTGGGTGCCCCCGCCGCCGAGGCCGCGGCTTTTGAGCGCTTCTATGCGGAATGCCGGAAGCTCACCGGAGCACTGTGGCCCACAATGACCTCGCCGCTGCCCACCCGCTCCGAAGCCAGGAAACTCGCCGAAGCCGCCGGTGCGGGTGACGTGTGGGAAGCGGTGATCGAGCGGCCGCTTGGCGAGGCCATTACCCGCGGGCTGGACAGCGACCTGGTGCGCGGCGTGGTCCTGACCGACGCCCTGATCGGCACGTTTGCCCGGGCTGACAGCGCGGACCTGCAGCAGAACATCTGTTTCCTGTACCACCTCTTGGGCGGCGGGACCGGAGACTGGGATGTTCCCATCGGCGGCATGGGGGCCGTGTCCGGTGAGCTGGAACGGGCCGCCCGCGAAGCCGGCGCCACCATCCTGACGTCCGCCGAGGTCAGGGGCATCCGTCCCGGCGGAGCGGTGGACTACCGACATGACGGCGGGGAACGCTGCGCCTCGGCCGGGTGGGTGCTGTCCAACGTGGCGCCTGCCGTGCTGGCCAGATTGCGCGGCACGGGCGGCGGTGAGCCGGGGAACCCCAACCACCGGCGCGAGGGTTCCCAGGTCAAGGTGAACCTCCTGCTCGAGCGCCTGCCCCGGCTGCTGGACCGCAGCATCGGCCCGGAGGCGGCCTTCGGCGGAACGTTCCACATCAATGAGACGTGGACGCAGCTGGACGACGCCTACCTTACCGCCGAAAAGGGAACCGTCCCGGACCCGCTGCCCTGCGAAATCTACTGCCATTCGCTGACCGATCCGTCCATCCTCTCGCCGGAACTGCAGGCTTCCGGCGCCCACACGCTGACCGTCTTCGGGCTTCACGTTCCGGACAGGCTCATCACTGCGGAAAACAACGAGGAGATGCGGGCGGTGCTGCAGGCCGCCGTCGTACGATCCCTCAACTCTGTGCTGGCGGAACCGATCGAGGACCTGCTGCTCACCGGCACGGGCGGCACGCCGTGCATCGAAACGAAGACAACGCTGGATATCCAGCGCGCCGTGGGCATGCCCCGCGGCAACATTTTCCACGGCGGCCTTGACTGGCCGTTCGCCGAGGACGATGCCCTGCTGGACACTCCCGCCCGGCGCTGGGGTGTGGCCACGGACGATCCCCGGATCCTGCTCTGCGGCTCCGGAGCCCGGCGCGGCGGAGCCGTCAGCGCCATTGGCGGCCACAACGCCGCCATGGCGGTGCTGGAGGCGGGCGCGGCGGAGCCGCAGTTCTCGGCGACGCCCGGCGTTCCGGCGGAATCCTAGGGGTTCGCGGCTTTGGGGGCTGCGGACCGCCCGCGGCTGACGTCGGCGCCGGCCTGGCGGTGCAGTGCCAGGCTGTCCGCCGTGCTGAGCAGCATCAGCACCGCGATGGCCACGAACGCACCCCGGTAGGGGGCAACGGGGTCGGACCCGAAAGCGCCTGGTTCGGCGAAGAGCCGGAGGAACAAGGCGCCGACCGCGATGCCCGCGCCGGCCGCCAACTGGACCAGCGTGGCCGAAATCGCGTTGGCGGACGGCAGCTGCCCGGGGATGATGTCGGCGTACTGCACGGAGGCGTAGGCCGAAAAGCCGATGGAGCGGAAGGCTCCGCTGCAGACCAGCAGGGCAAAAATCAGCGGTTCCGGAGTTCCGGCGTCCAGCAGGGCGCACAGTGCAAACGTGACGGCCGACGCGAGTGAGGCGAAGACCAGGACGGGCTTGAAACCGAACCTGCGGATGAGCGGCGTGGTTGCCGGTTTGATGCCGATGTTGCCGATGAAGACCGCCGCCACCATGACGCCGGCGTGCAGCGGATCCCAGCCGAACCCGTCCTGGAACATCAGCGGCAGCAGGAACGGCACCGCGCTGATGGTCAGGCGGTAGACGAAGCCGCCGGTGGACGTGGCTCGGAACGTCCGGGTGCCAAACACATTCAGTTGGAAGAGGGGGTTGGGGGCTCGCCGCAGCCACAGGACTGCTCCCGCAATGAACACGAAGCCGGCGGCCACGCTGACCGCCCCGAAAGGTTCTGAGGGGTGGGCAGTGGCGAGTTCGAGCCCCACCACCAGGGCACCGACTCCGGCCGTTGTCAGCAGGAGCCCCAGCCAGTCAAGGCGGCGGGACTGGTCTCCCGCCCCCTGCGGAACCAGCCTCAGGGCGGCAACGAAGGCGGCCAGCCCCAGCGGAATGTTGATCAGGAAGATCCAGTGCCACGACAGGAACGTGGTCAGTGCGCCGCCCACCAGGGGTGCCAGCACCGGCGCCAGCAGCCCTGGCCACACAAGGTAGGCCGTGGCCCGGAGCAGGTCCTCCTTGGGTGTCCTGCGCAGCACCACGAGCGTCCCCACCGGCACCATCATGGCGCCGCCGGCACCCTGCAGGACGCGGCTGACGGTGAGCATGGTGAGGTCCTGGCTCAGGGCGCACAGCAGGGAGGCGATGGTGAACACCGCGATGGCGGCACAGAAGACGCGCCGGGCGCCCACGCGCTCGGCCAGCCATCCGCTCACGGGAATCCCCATGGCCACCGTCATGAGGTAGGCCGTCATGGTGATGTTGACGTCCGCGGGAGCCACGGCGAAATCTTCCGCAATACTGGGTATGGCCGTGGTCAGCACCGTACCGTCCAGGAATTCCATGAAGAAGGTCGCCGCCACCAGCAGGGCCAGCCGCGGCTGCCATTCCTGGCGGACCGCCGCCGCGGCGTTGCTCTGGGATTCGCTCATGGCTCCTGGCCTGGACTCATTCGCCGATCCTATAGGCGGGCCTGGCGCGGTGCCAGAATAAGTCCGCCCCTTACGCGCGAGCCCGCCGTCCGGCTCTTGCCCGTGCCGGCAGGCCTGTCCTGGCCTGCCTGTCCTGGCCGGGCTGTCCTGGCCTGCCTGTCCTGGCCGGGCTGTCCTAGCCGGCCTGTCCCAGCACCAGGGGAAGCACGGCCCCTGCCCCGGCCCGGCGCAGTGCCCGCCCGGCCACGGTGACCGTCCAGCGGCTGTCCGTGAGGTCGTCCACCAGCATGACGCTCTGCCCCTGGATGCCGGCAAGGGCCGTTTCAAGCTCCGGTCCCACCACAAGCCGGTCCCATACTCCGGCCAGCCGGTAGGCGCTGTTGCCGCCGCGTCCGCCGGCGGGTCCGCCGTGTTCCAGCTGCAGCTGGCCCAGGTACGGTATGCGGCCGATCCCGGAAATGCCGCGCGCCAGGGAGTCGACCAAGGCGGGTTTGCTGCGTGACGGGATGCTCACGATGGCTGCGGGGCGGCCGGCTCCGCTCCAGCCGGGGGTGCGGCCGTTTCCTGCACCCCATTCCCGGAGCACCTGGACGCAGGCCTGCAGCATGGCGGGGTCAACCTCACGGTCCGCGGCGCCGGAGGCGAAGATTTCCCGGAGGGAACCGCCCCAGCCGAGGTCCGTCAGGCGGGCCAGCACCCGCCCTTCGGCAAGACTTTCCTCCGGCTTGATCTTGCCCTTGACCGTTACGCCCAGCCTGTCCATCCCGCTGGGCCACTGCAGCCGCGGTTCCAGCGCCACGCCTGCGCGGCTGAGCGTCTGCCCGGCCGCCTCCGTGGCCGAGGAGGAGATGTCCGCGGGGAACCAGCGCCCGGCGCAGTTGTCGCAGCGGCCGCAGGCACGGGCTGTCTCATCGTCCAGGACCGAGGTGATGTATTCCATCCGGCAACCGGCCGTGTCCTGGTAGATGACCATGGAGTCCTGCTCGTCCACACGGGCCTCGGCAATGCGGGTGTACCGTTCGGCGTCGTAGGTCCACGGCTGGCCGGTGGAGCGCCAGCCGCCGCCCACCCGCTCCACGGCGCCGTCCACGGACAGAACCTTGAGCAGCAGTTCCAAGGGTGTGCGCCTCAGGTCAACGCGGGCCTCGAGGGCCACGGTGGACACGGCGGCGCCTGCCTCGGCCAGGGCCGTGAGGACAGCCGCGGCCTTTTCCTCCGACGGCATGGACGCCGTGGCAAAGTACTGCCAGATGTCGCGGTCCTCGGAGCCCGGCAGGAGCAGGACGTCGGCGTTGGCCGCACCACGTCCGGCACGGCCCACCTGCTGGTAGTAGGCCACCGGTGAGGACGGGGCGCCAAGGTGCACCACGAAGCCCAGGTCCGGCTTATCGAACCCCATGCCCAAGGCAGACGTTGCCACCAACGCCTTGACTTGGTTGTCCTTCAGGAGCTGTTCCGCCCGTTCCCGGTCAGCGGGATCGGTGCGGCCGGTGTAGGCGAGGACCTCATGGCCAGCTTCGGCGAGCAGTCGCGCAGTATCCTCGGCCGCCGAGACGGTGAGGGTGTAGATGATGCCGCTGCCGGGCAGGTCCGCCAGGTGCGTCAGCAGCCAGCCCAGCCGGTCGCGGGAGTCCGGAAGATTCAGTACGCCGAGCCGGAGCGATTCGCGGCCCAGTGCCCCGCGGATGGTCAGCACACCGTCGCCCAACTGCTCTTCGATGTCGTGGACCACCCGGGAGTTGGCGGTGGCAGTGGTGGCCAGCACGGGCACGGTATCCGGCAGCTGGGTGATGAGGTCCGCGATGCGCCGGTAATCCGGGCGGAAGTCATGGCCCCAGTCGGAGATGCAGTGTGCCTCGTCAATCACCAGGAGCCCGGTGCGGCGGATCAGTTCGGGCAGCTGGTTCTCCCGGAACGAAGGATTGGTGAGCCGCTCCGGAGAAACGAGCAGCACGTCCACTTCGTCGGCGGCGAGCTGTTCGCGGACAGTGTCCCATTCGAGCTGGTTGGCGGAGTTGATGGCGACGGCACGGACGCCTGCCCGGGCCGCTGCCGCCACCTGGTCCCGCATCAGGGCGAGCAGCGGCGAAACGATCAGGGTGGGGCCGGCGCCGCGGCGCCGGAGCAGCAGCGACGCCACAAAGTAGACAGCCGACTTTCCCCAGCCGGTGCGCTGGACCACCAAGGCCCGGCGGCCGCCGTCGACCAGCGCCTCAATGGCTTCGAACTGCCCGTCATGGAAGCTGGCCTCCGGATGTCCCACGAGTCCCCGCAGCACCTCCAGCGCCTGGTCCCGGGTCCCCGTCCCACCCGCGGGGAGGTCGGCGGAAGCGGACAGGACAGCAGCATTCTGGTTATTGGCCATTGATTCAGTATCCCAGCCCCCTCCGACAGCCGGGAAGTCGGGCATCCGGCCATGTGGAAAGCCGCGCGGCGCGCCGCTGCCGTAACGCAACTACTCCTCCACAGCCATTTTGCGCTTCAACGTAAGATGGAACGCGTGACTAGCGACCAGACAAAGACTTTTGACCTTTCGGCATCGTTCAAGGCCTACGACGTGCGTGGCATTGTGGGCGAGTCGATTACCGCCGAAATCGTCGAAGCCGTAGGTGCCGCCTTCGTGGACGTCCTGAACCTCGAGGGCCAGACCGTCCTGGTGGGCGGGGACATGCGCCCCTCCTCCCCTGAGTTCAGCAAGGCATTCGCCAACGGTGCCGCCACCCGCGGAGCCAACGTCCAGCTCCTGGACCTCATTTCCACCGACGAGCTCTACTACGCCTGCGGTGCACTCAACGCGGCCGGTGCCACGTTCACCGCCAGCCACAATCCCGCCGAGTACAACGGCATCAAAATGTCCAAGGCCGGCGCCCAGCCGATCTCCTCGGAATCCGGCCTGAAGGAAATCCAGGCCCGCGCGGAGGACTACCTCCACGCCGGATCCATCCCGGCCGCCGCCCAGCGCGGCCTCATCGGCGTCCACGACGTCCTGAAGGACTACTCCGAGTACCTCCGCAAGCTCGTGGACCTCACGGGATCCCGCCCCCTGAAGGTGGTTGTCGACGCCGGCAACGGCATGGCCGGACTGACCACCCCCGCGGTACTCGGCGACGCCCTCCTGCCCAAGCTGCCGTTCGACATCATCCCCCTGTACTTCGAACTGGACGGTTCGTTCCCGAACCACCCGGCCAACCCGCTCGAGCCGGAAAACCTGCTGGACCTCCAGGCCGCCGTCGTCGAACACGGCGCGGACATCGGGCTGGCGTTCGACGGCGATGCCGACCGCTGCTTTGTGATCGACGAGAAGGGCAACCCCGTGTCGCCGTCGGCCATCACCGGAATGGTGGCCCGCCGCGAAATCGCGCGCGCCAAGGCGCAGGGGGAGGAAACGCCCACCATCATCCACAACCTGCTGACGTCCAAGGCCGTCCCGGAACTCGTGGCGCACGACGGCGGCCGCGCGGTCCGCACGCGCGTTGGTCATTCATTCATCAAGGCAGTGATGGCCGAGGAAGGCGCCGTTTTCGGCGGCGAGCACTCCGCACACTTCTACTTCCGCGATTTCTGGAACGCGGACACCGGCATGCTTGCCGCGATGCATGTCCTGGCCGCCCTCGGCGAGCAGGACCGCCCGTTGTCCGAACTCGGCCACGAGTACGAGCCGTACGTGTCCTCCGGGGAAATCAACTCCGAAATTGAGGACAAGGCAGCAGCCGTGGAGCGTGTCCGCGCCGACTTTGCCGGCGAAGACGTAGAGATCGACCTGCTGGACGGCAGCACCTTCACTGCCCGCGACGGCAGCTGGTGGTTCAACCTGCGCCCGTCCAACACGGAACCGTTCCTCCGCCTGAACGCCGAGGCCGCGGACCGGGAAACCATGGAACGCATCCGGGACCGCGTGCTGGCCCTGGTCAACGGCTAGGCCCCCCGCATGACTGAACTTCCCGGAACCTCCTGGCGGGACTCGGTGCCCGAAGCCACGGCCACCGACCTGGAAAACCTGCTGGGCACCGGAGTCGGCGCGGCACAGGAACAGCTCGGGCGCAACGGCGGGTTCCTGCCGTTCGCCCTGGTGGTGGAAAACGACGGCGAGGTGCGCCTTGTCGCCGTCACGCCGGCTGACGCCGAGGACGGCTCCGAGGACGAGTTCGATGCCGACACGATGATCAGCGACCTCACCGAACTGCTCCGGCAGAACCGGGACGATTTCCGTGCCGCGGCCGTGGTCTGTGACATCACCCTGCTGGAGGAGGACACGGATGCCATCCACGTCGCGGCCGAGCACCGCGACGGATCCGTGTTCGCCGCCGTCCTGCCCTATGAACCCAACGCAGAGTCACGCGAATGGGAATTCGGCCAGCTTGCAGCTGATTCCAGCGAACCCGCCATCTGGGTGGACTAGACCTCCAGTGGGTTGCTGACATGAAGATCAACGCCTTTGCGGATGTGAGCCTTCGCGCCATGATGGTGCTGTCGGCGGCGCCGGACGGCAACCTGCTGACCACCCAGAGCATCGCCGACGCCGTGGGCACTCCCTACAACCACGTCAGCAAGGCCATGGCCAGGCTCCGCGAACTTGGCGTGATCGACGTCGAGCGGGGCCGCAACGGCGGTTCGAGGCTCAACGCGGCCGGACGCCGGGCCACCGTGGGCCAGCTCCTGCGGCAGCTGAACACCCGTGCCGATCCGGCCGACTGCCATTCCGTGAACGGCGACTGTCCACTCATCAACGAATGCAAGCTCCGCGGCGCCCTGGCGCGTGCGCGGGAAGCCTTCTACCGGGAGCTGGACGACATCGTGGTGTCCACCCTCCCCGGCACGCGCCAGATGGAGCCGGTGTTCCAGGCGATCGGGCTCCGGCCCGGACTCTGAGCCCCGCCCCAATTTGGAAATGTTTTCTACGACGTGTAGAACTGAGGTACAAATACTCGTATTTCAAATACATGTATTGATCGCGGTCCGGACGAAGGCCCCGGGCCCTTACCTCAGGAGTCACACATGCTCTCGGACAAATCCCGCCCTGTCATCGAGGCCACCCTGCCGCTCGTCGGCTCCCGCATCGGCGACATCACCCCCAAGTTCTACGCACGGCTCTTCGCCGCCCACCCGGAACTGCTGGACGGTCTGTTCAGCCGCTCCAACCAGCGCTCAGGCAACCAGCAGCAGGCCCTGGCCGGAAGCATCGCCGCTTTCGCCACGCACCTGGTGAACAACCCCGGCACCCTCCCGGAAACCGTGCTCTCCCGGATTGCCCACAAGCACGCCTCCCTGGGGATCACCGAACCCCAGTACCAGGTGGTCTACGAGCACCTCTTCGCCGCCATTGCCGAGGACCTCGCGGAAGTCATCACCCCCGAAATCGCCGAGGCATGGACTGAGGTGTACTGGCTCATGGCTGATGCCCTCATCAAGATCGAGAAGGGCCTCTACGCCAGCCAGGCCAACGACAAGATGTGGACCCCGTGGCGGGTCGCCGCCAAGACACCCGCCGGCACCGGCGCCATGACCTTCACCCTGGAACCGGCCGATGACACCCCCGTCACCGCCGCCCTCCCCGGGCAGTACGTCAGCGTCAAGGTCCAGCTGCCGGACGGCCTGCGCCAGGTCCGCCAGTACTCCCTCTCGGACGACGCCGGCACCAGCCGCACCTTCACCACCAAACTGGACGACGGCGGCGAGGTATCCCCGGTGCTGCACCACGGCGTCGAGGTTGGCGACATCCTCGAGATCTCCAACCCGTACGGCGAGATCACGCTCAAGGACGGCGACGGCCCCGTGGTCCTGGCCTCCGCCGGCATCGGCTGCACGCCCACGGCCTCCATCCTGCGGTCGCTCGCCGAGGCCGGATCCGACCGCCGGGTCCTGGTGCTGCACGCCGAAAGCACCCTGGACAGCTGGGCCCTGCGCGGGCAGATGACGGACGACGTCGAACGCCTCGAGGGTGCCGACCTCCAGCTCTGGCTGGAAGAGCCCCAGGCCGGTTCCAACGCCGGTTTTATGTCGTTGCGTGAGGTGGACCTGCCCGCCAACGCGTCGCTGTACCTGTGCGGACCCCTTCCGTTCATGAAGCACATCCGCAACGAGGCCATCAACGCAGGCATCCCCGCAACGAAGATCCACTACGAAGTCTTCGGCCCGGACATCTGGCTGGCTTCCTAATCCGCTCCTCCCCGGAGTTATTGTCCAGATAGAGCGACTTGAGGGGCCATTTGCTCCCGTTATCTGGACAAAAACTCGCAGTATGGCGGGAGTGTTGACGCACGACGGCGGCGCCGCACCTTTTTCCGGAAAGGTGCGGCGCCGCCGTCGTTATAGCTGTTCGCTGCGGCTGACTGCTAGTGGTCAGCCATGCGCTCCTTCAGGGCTTCGAGCTCGGCGCGCAGGGCCTCCGGCAGGGAGTCTCCGAACTTGGCGTACCACTCTTCGATGGAGGCCAGCTCGGCGTCCCACTCCTCGCGGTCCACGCGGACGGCGTCTTCCACGTGGGCGTGGGTGAGATCCAGGCCGGTGAGGTCCAGCGAGTCGCCTGTCGGCACGAAGCCGATCGGGGTCTCCACGGCGTCGGCCTTGCCTTCGAGACGCTCTATGGCCCACTTGAGCACACGGGCGTTGTCGCCGAAGCCGGGCCAGGCGAAGTCGCCGTCGGCGGTGCGGCGGAACCAGTTGACCAGGAAGATATGCGGCAGGCGCTCCGGGTTGGCCTTGCCTGAGACGCTGATCCAGTGCTTCAGGTAGTCGCCGGCGTCGTAGCCGATGAACGGGAGCATGGCCATCGGGTCGCGGCGAAGCCTGCCGACCTGGCCGGCAGCTGCGGCCGTGGTCTCGGAGGAGAGCGTGGAGCCCATGAAAATGCCGTTGGTCCAGCTACGGGCCTGGGTCACCAGGGGAACCGTGGTCTTGCGGCGGCCGCCGAAGAGGATGGCGGAAAGCTCCACACCTTCGGGGCTGTAGTACTCCTCGGCCAGCATGTCGATCTGCGAGATCGGCGTGCAGAAGCGGGAGTTCGGGTGGGCGGCAGGCTTGTCCGAATCAGGAGTCCAGGAGTTGCCCTCCCAGTCGGTAAGGTGCGCCGGAACGTCCTCGGTCATGCCTTCCCACCACACCCCGCCGTCGTCCGTGAGGGCGACGTTGGTGAAGATGCTGTGGCCCTTGGCGATGGCGCGCATGGCGTTGGGGTTGGTTCCCCAGCCGGTGCCCGGGGCAACACCGAACAGGCCGGCCTCCGGGTTGGTGGCGCGCAGTTCGCCTTCCTTGCCGATCCGCATCCAGGTGATGTCGTCACCGAGGGTTTCGACTTCCCAGCCTTCGATGGTCGGGTCCAGCAGTGCGAGGTTGGTCTTGCCGCAGGCGGAGGGGAAGGCCGCGGACATGTAGTACGACTTCTTCTCCGGCGACGTGAGCTTGAGGATGAGCATGTGCTCGGCAAGCCAGCCCTCGTCGCGGGCCATCACGGAGGCGATGCGCAGGGCGTAGCACTTCTTGCCCAGGAGGGCGTTTCCGCCGTAGCCGGAGCCGAAGGACCAGATGGAACGCTCTTCCGGGAAGTGGACAATCCACTTGTCCGGGTTGCACGGCCATGCGACGTCCGCCTGGCCCGGAGCGAGCGGAGCGCCGAGGGAGTGCAGGGCGGGAACGAAGAAGGCATTCGATGCGGTGATCTTGTCCAGCACTGCAGTGCCGATGTTGGCCATGATGCGCATGGAAGCTACAACGTAGGCGCTGTCGGTGATCTCGACGCCGAACTTGGGGTCTTCCGCGTCAAGGTGGCCCATGACGAACGGGATGACGTACATGGTGCGGCCACGCATGGAGCCGGCAAACAGGCCGCGAAGCTTCTGCTTCATCTCGGCCGGTGCCATCCAGTTGTTGGTGAAGCCGGCATCGCGCTCGTTCTCGGAGCAGATGAAGGTCTGCTCCTCGACACGGGCCACGTCGGCGGGATCGGAGAATGCGGCGAACGAGTTAGGGAACAGTTCCGGGTTCAGCCTGGTCAGAGTTCCGGCGTCGACCAGTTCGTCCGTGAGCCGGGTGTATTCCTCTTCCGTACCGTCAACCCAGTGGATCCGGTCCGGCTGGGTAAGTTCTGCAACCTCTTCGACCCATGCCAGCAGGCCAGCATGTGTGGTGGGTGCTTTCTCAAGCAGCGGCAGTCGTGCGAGATCGCCCATTGCGGTTCCCTTCCTCGGGTTCAGTGGTGTGTCCTAAATGCTAGGGCTCTAGACCACTGCAAATTTCGGGTCAGACATGGGATGTCCCGAGGCCGGAAAACCAAAAACCGCGGAAAATCAAGGAACTGGAGACCCCAAAATGACCCTTTTTGTGAGTAAGGTCACATAGACCGGTCTAGTCGGCTAGATTACATGCCGTTCGATTTGGAACTCCGCGCCAACTCGCGTAAAGTAATTCGAGGTTCGGGGGTGAACGAAAAACTCCCGGAGCCGAGAATGCGCCCATAGCTCAGCTGGATAGAGCGTCTGTCTACGGAACAGAAGGTCAGGGGTTCGAATCCCTTTGGGCGCACAATAGAAAAGGATCCGCACCGGTTCGCCGGTGCGGATCTTTTTTGTTTCAGTTTGTTGCGGACCGCGCACACGCGGGCTACTTCCCTATTACTTCGTAGATGCGATGACGAATGCCGTCGAAATGGCGGTTGAGCCGTTCAGCAGCGAGGGCCTTATCCCCGCCGGCCACTGCTTCAAAGATCCCGCGATGCACAGCCGCCGTCTCGGTAAGGTCCTCGGCGCCAGCGCCGACCTCCACGTTGATCTGCCGGTACACCTTCCAGAAAACGGCGAGCAGGCTGACCAGCAGTGCGTTGTTGAGCGGTTCGAACAACCGCCGGTGAAACTCCGCGTCCGCTTCCACAAACGTCTGCCCTGCGGCTGCCAGTTCCTCCATGCGGACCACGGACTCCTCAACTGCTGCCAGCTGGCTGGAAGTCATCGAGTCCATGGCCCCGCCGATCAGGCCCGATTCCAGCGCCTGCCGGACATCCACCAACTCCAGGGCCTCATCGCCCTTGTGGCGCAGCGACAGCCTGCCGCGGAACGTCATGCCGTCCGCCAGTGCATCAAAGTTGCTGGGCGCCACAAACATGCCGAATCCGTGCCGGATTTCCACAACGCCGAGCGCCTGAAGGACCTTGAGGGATTCACGCAGGGTATTGCGTCCCACGCCCAGTGCCGCGGCCAGTTCGTTTTCGGTGGGAAGCGGATCACCCGCATCAAGCTCACGCTCCAGGATGAGGTCCATAATGTCCGACTGAAGCGCGCGGAGCCGGGCCTGTGCACTGAACCGCGCCTGTGAAGCTATGCCGGATGTACTCATGGGTTCCCCTAACCAAGTGTCCTGAGCCACTGCGCGAGGAGTGGGTCACAGCAACAATATTGGATGTCCCACCTTCTGTTAAGCTCCCCCGCACAACAGGACGCGTTTGCCGGCGCGGCGCCGGGCGTAGTCTGGTGCCATGACGGCCAGAGTTGAACGCGAATTCGATGTCATTGTGATCGGTGCCGGAGCCGTGGGGGAAAATGTCGCGGACCGCGTGGTCCAGGGCGGCCTGACCGCGGTTCTTGTCGAAGCGGAGCTCGTGGGGGGCGAATGCTCCTACTGGGCCTGCATGCCGTCCAAGGCACTGTTGCGCCCCGGTACTGCCCTCCACGGCGCACAGACGGTCCCCGGCGCCGGGGAAGCGGTCACCCGCACCCTGGATGCCTCCGCTGTCCTGAAGCGCCGCGACTACTTCACGTCCAACTGGCAGGACGACGGCCAGGTCAAATGGGTGGAGGACACCGGGATCGAACTGATCCGCGGCCGTGGCCGGCTGAGCGGCCCGCGGGCGGTCGAAGTAGCCGGGCTGGACGGGGTCAGCTACCAGCTCACGGCGCGGCACGCCGTCGTGCTGTCAACCGGTTCGGCCCCCGCTGTGCCGCCGGTCGACGGCCTGGCGGGGCTCGACTACTGGACCACCCGGGAGGCCACCTCCGCACGCAGCGTACCGGGGAGCCTGGCGGTCCTCGGCGGCGGTGTGGCCGGTACCGAGCTGGCGCAGGCATTCGCCCGGCTGGGCTCGGCCGTGACGCTCGTGGCCCGCCGCGGGCTGCTCAGCATGTACCCGGAGGATGCCGCGAACCTGGTGTTGGCCGGCCTCCGGGCTGACGGCGTGGACGTCCGCCTCAACTCCGGCACGCAGCGGGTCAGCCGGAATGGGGACGGTTCATTCGCCGTCGAGCTGGCCGACGGCGGGACCGTCCGGGCCGAACGGCTCCTCGTGGCCACCGGCCGCCGTCCCGCACTTGGCGGATTGGGCCTTGAAACAGTGGGACTCGGAACGGGCGACGGCCCGGTGCCGCCGCTTCGTACGGACACCACCGGCCTGGTGGAAGGCATCGACGGGGAGAACGGCGGGAACGGCGGCTGGCTCTACGCCGTGGGAGACGCCGCTGGCAAGGTCATGCTGACGCACCAGGGCAAGTACTCGGCGCGCGCCACCGGAGATGCCATCGCGGCGCGTGCCAAGGGTGAGCTGCACGGGACGCCGGAGCCGTGGAGCCGCTTCGCGCAGACAGCCAACGACCACGCCGTGCCCAACGTGGTGTTCACGGATCCCGAGCTGGCGAGCGTGGGCAGGTCCGTCCAGCAGGCAGAAAAGGACGGCTACAACGCCTCCTCCGTGGAACTCCCTATCAGCGTGGCAGGGTCGTCACTGCATTCCGAACACTATGAGGGCTGGGCCCAGCTGGTGGTGGACGAGGACAGGAAGGTGCTTCTCGGCGCCACCTTCGCCGGGCCGGATGTGGCCGAGCTCCTCCACGCCGCCACCATTGCCGTGGTGGGCCAAGTGCCCTTGGACCGGCTGTGGCATGCCGTTCCCTCCTACCCCACCGTCAGCGAGGTGTGGCTGCGCCTGCTCGAGGAGTACGGCCTCTAAGCACAGCGCGAACGGACACTTGAGGCCGCTCGCGGATTCGGGGCCTCAAGTGCCCGTTCGGCCTGACTGGTTGATCACATCGACTCCAATCTATTTGAACTGACCAGTCAGTTTAGTTAGCCTTGACGCAGTACCCACTGCGAAAGGCTTCCATGCTCTCGGTTCGACAGCTTCATGTGAAAGGCCGGCGGGATGATTTGCTCCCGCCCACGTCGTTCCAGGCACGGCGCGGCGAGCTTGTGCTGGTTTCCGGCGCCCGCCAGGACCATCGGACTGCGCTGGCGCTCACCGTCAGCGGCCGGATGAAACCGTCGTCCGGCGAGCTCCTCTGGGACGGCCTGCCGAAGACCAGGGGCCTCCGGCTGGCCAGTTCCCTCGTGGACGCCCCGGGGGTCAATGAGCCCGAACAGCACCTGAGCGTGCGGGACCTCGTGACAGAAGACCTCGCCCTGATCCCCCGGCGCTACCGCGGCGCCCTGCCCAGCAAACCGTGGCTCAAGGTCAACCGGTTCGAGGACATCGCCGGCCTGTGGACCGAGCAGCTTGCCCCGGCCCGGCGCATCGAACTGCTCACAGCCCTGGCACTCGCCAACCCGCACACGGACCTCCTCGTGGTGGACTCCCCCGACCGGCACAGCGCGGATCCCGCGGACTGGCTGCCGCGGCTCGAGGAACTGGCGTACGACGGCGGCCGGCCCCTCGCCGTCGTCGCCACCGTTGCTGCCCTCCCGGACGACTGGACGGGCACCGCCGCGGTGATCGGCAACGCCGTTCCCCGCTCCCCCGCACCCGGGAGTTTTTGTCCAGATAACGTGGGCAAAACGGCCTCCGAGTCCCTTGATGTGGACAAAAACTCCACCCCCGAAACCGAAACAGAGGATGCCAAGTGACTGTGCTGCGGCTGGCCCGCTCCGAACTCAAGCGCATGACCGGCGGGCTGCTGCCCAAGCTGACCATCCTTGCCCTGACCATGGTCCCGCTGCTCTACGGCGCGGTGTACCTCTACGCCAACTGGGATCCGTACAGCAACCTGGACCAGATCGACGCCGCCCTGGTGGTGGAGGATACGGGCGCCACCTCCGGCGACGGAGCGCGGCTGCAGGCCGGACGGGACGTTGCGGACAGCCTGATTGACGGGCACGTGTTCAACTGGCAGTCCGTGGACTCAGCCGACGAGGCGGATCAGGGGGTGAGCAGCGGAAAGTACGCCTTCGCCCTGAAGATCCCCAAGGATTTCTCCGCCAACCTCGTCTCCCCGGGCAGCTTCGACGCCGCCAGCCAAGCCATGCTGAACGTGACCACGAACGACGCCAACAACTACCTGCTGAGCACTATCGTGGACAAGCTGACCACTGCCGTCCACTCAAGCGTGGCCAAGGAAGTGGGCCAGGAAACCGCGAACCAGCTGCTCACCGGTTTCGGCACGATCCATACCCGGATGGCCAAGGCGGCCGACGGCGCCGGGCAGCTGTCCGACGGCGTCAGCAAGCTCCATGACGGCACGGTGACCCTGCATGGCGGCACCGCGCAGCTGAGCACCGGCGCCGGCGAGCTCTACGCGGGGCAGGTCAAGCTGCGCGACGGCGCCAGCCAGCTGGATGCCGGTGCGGCGCGGCTCAGCGACGGGCTCGGCCAGCTCGAGGACAAGACTGCTTCCCTGCCGGCCGATTCGCAAAAGCTGGCAGCAGGCGCCGCCCAGGTGGCCGCCGGGAACGCGACGCTGAACACGAAGGTGCAGGACGTCGTCGGGCAATTGGACGCGGCGGACCAAGGCCTGCGCAACCGGGTGGTGGAGTCCAACGGCAGGCTGATGGCCGCCGGGATCATCACCCAGGCGCAGGCGGACAGCATCCTGGCGGACTTCGACACAGCGGCGGCCTCCGGCCCCGTGGCCGACGCCAAGGCCAAGCTTCAGTCCGACGCGGCGCAGATCCAGCAACTGGCGGACGGCTCGGCCGCCGTGAGCGACGGCGCGGCCAAGCTGGCGGCGGCCACGCCCGCCCTGACCGGCGCCATCTCCCAGGCGTCCTCGGGCGCTGACCAGCTCCGCACCGGGTCCTCCGCCTTGGCCGCGGGCGAGCAAAGCGCCGTTGACGGCACCGCGAAGCTGGCCGAAGGAGCCAAGACGCTCGACGGCGGTGCGGCGCAGCTTGAGGACGGCGCCGCAACGGCTGCTTCCGGAGCGGCCACCCTGGCCTCCGAACTGGCGAAGGGCGCCGGCCAGGTGCCTCATCCGGATGACGCCCAGAAGAGCAGCCTGTCACAGGTCATGGCCGATCCCGTGGCCGTCAGCAACGTCTCACAGGCGAAGGCCGGGTCCTACGGGGCAGGCCTGGCACCCTTCTTCCTGACCCTGGCGCTCTGGATCGGCATCTTCATGCTGATCCAGGCCATGCGGCCCGTCACCCAGCGGGCACTGGCCTCCAACGCGCCGGCTTGGAAGATCGCGCTCGGCGGCTGGCTGCCTTTCCTGGCCGTCTCCGTCATCCAGGCGAGCCTGCTCACCCTGGTGGTGGACCTGGCGCTCGGCCTCAACCCCGCCCACCCGGTGCTGATGTGGCTGTTCATGCTGGCGGCGGCAATGGCGTTCAGTGCCATCATCCAGGGCATCGTTGCCTTGCTCGGTTCCCCGGGGAAGCTGGTGGTGCTGATCCTGCTGGTGCTCCAGCTGGTTTCTTCCGGCGGCACGTTCCCGTGGCAGACGACGCCCCAGCCCCTGCACGTGGTGCACGAGGTCCTCCCCATGGGTTACGTGGTGACCGGCATGCGCCACCTGATCTACGGCGCGGACCTGTCCATGATCCTGCCCACCGTGGCGGGCCTGCTTGGCTACACTGTGCTGGGGGCCGCGCTGTCAACGCTGGCCGTCCACAAGCACAAGTTCTGGACCTTGAAGTCCCTGAAACCGGAGATCGCCGTATGAGCATGCAGGAGGCCGGCGAAAAGAAGCTCCGGCCGGCCCGGACCAATGCCACGAAGCAGAAGCTGTTCGATGCCTCCATGGAGCTGATTGGCCAACGCGGAGCGGCCGGCGTCACCGTGGACGAGATCGCGGCCGCAGCAGGCGTCTCGAAAGGGACGGTGTATTACAACTTCGGCAGCAAGTCCGATTTGATCGCCCAACTGCTGCGCCATGGCGTGGACATCCTCCACGCCCGTCTGGTGAGCGTGCAGGATCCTTCCGCCGATCCTTTGCACGCCATGGACGCGATGATCGGCCAGGCGATGGACTTCATGGCCGAATATCCGTCGTTTGCCAGGCTCTGGGTCAGCGAGAACTGGCGGATTCCCAGTGAATGGCAGGATACCTTCGCGGAGCTCCGGAGCCGCCTGCTGGAGGTTATCGGCGCCGCCATCGAGGACGTGGCCGCCCGGTACCCCGTCGACGAGTCCATCTCCCGGGGCAGCCTGGAGACTGCCATCTTCGGCGCGTGCTTCGTGGTGGGACTGGACCGCCAGACCTACAACCCTGAACGCACCCGCGAACAAAGCGTCGCGGCCATTATGGCAATCATGCGTGGCTACGTCCGGAAGTAGCCCGCATCGGGGAAGATAAGTCACATGCGCCACATGGGTAACAGCGGACGGATAGCCATCGCAGCGGCCTGTGCCGCCGCGGGGCTCCTGGTGCTGACCGCGATAACGCTCGAAGAGGCCGTGCTGTTCACGTTCCTCGGGGCGGTGGCCGTGGGCTACCTTGCCTGCGTCATCCAGGTGGTGGCACGGGGACGCCACCTTGCCCTGCTGACGGGCGGCATCGGCACCAGCCTGTTCATCGGCTTCGCCATCGCGTTCCTGCGTATGTGGGGTCTGGCTTTCACCGCGGCGCCGGATGCGCTGGGAGCGGCTGTAACCACCCAGGACTCGGACATCTACTTCTACCTCGCTGCGGTCACCGGGGCGGGGACGCTCCTGGTTCTGTTCGCGGGCGCTGTGTGGCCGGCCGGTAAGCGGCTCCGATCCGGACGGAGCCAGGCAGGACGCACCCGATCCGGACGGCGCAGCCCCGGAACCGCCGCCCGGCGGCCGGTTGCCCGGCCGGGCTCCCGCGCGGCTGCGGGGACCACCTACGGGCGGGTTCCGGCGTCCGCGTCAGGTGCCGTCCGGGCCCCTGCCAAGCGGCCCGCATCGGCGTCGTCCACGGCCAAGGCCCCCGCCGCGCGTGCGGCCCGGCCTGTTCCCAAGTCCGCTGCGCCTAAGTCTGCGCCCAAACCGTCGCCCAAGTCGCCAGCAAAGGCCACATCGCGGCGTTGAGCATGCCACCGTCGCTGGCCAGGGGTGGCGCCCTGACTGCCGGGCCGGAGAACGGCGATGGCCACGCCGGCAAGCAGCAGGAGTCCGCCGGCAACCTCGGCCGCTGAAGGGACCTCGCCCAGGACCAGCCACGCCGTCGTCATGCCTACCACCGGGACAAGCAGCGTAAAGGGGACCACCGCGGATGAGGGGTAGATGCCCAGGAGCCAGTTCCAGATTCCGTAGCCCACCAGCGAACCGAGAACGGCCGTGTAGATGGCGCTGAGGATGGTCACCAGTTCCAGTCCCGCCAGAGTGGAGCCCACGGCAGCCGGCCCGTCGATCAGCAGTGACAGGCCGATGAGCGGCAGCGGAACCACGGCTCCCGACCACACCACCAGCCCCAGTCCGGAGGAAGCCTTCGCCTGCCGGGCCACGATATTTCCTGCAGCCCAGGACAGCGCCGCCGCCAGGACGATGATCAGGGGGAGGACCGGCGCCACCATGCTGCGGCCGACCGCTACCACCGCGAGTCCGGCCACCCCGAGGACGACGCCGGCGAATTGCCTGCCGCTAGGACGCTCGCCAAGGATTCCGGCCGCCAGCAGAACGGTCAGCAGCACTTGCGCCTGCAGGACCAGCGAGGCAAGCCCTGCGGGCATGCCCAGAGCCATGGCCAGGTAGAGGAGGCCGAATTGTCCGGCGCTCATGAAGAGGCCGACACCGAGGATGGCCCGCCAGCTGACATCGGGCCTGCGGATGAAGAAGATCCAGGGGAAGACCACCAGCACGAAGCGCATAGCGACAAAGAGCATCGGCGGCACTTCGGTGCCGTTGGCGTGCAGGCCAAGGTCGATCGCAACGAAGTTGGCGCCCCACAGGACGGCCACGAGGACCGCAAGGGCGGAATGGCGAAGGTTCACGCTCCGGGCTGCCGGTTCAGGGCTTGCGCGTCAGAGGACGCTGGCTCAGAGGTTCCGCGGGCGCTCTCCGGGAGCCCCGTCCGCCCCGCGATCAGGACCGGCGTCACGCTTGGCGGCGTCGCGCTGGGCAGCAGCACGCTCAGCAGCCTCGCGTTCGGAAGCGGTGCGTTCAGCAGCTGTGTGTTCAGCATCGGTGCGTTCGGAGGCGGCACGGCCGGCGTCGTCCTGCTGCCGGGGTGTGCCCGGTTCCGTCGTGCCCGGTTGTGCGGTGCGGGTTTCAGGGGTGTGGGGTTCAGGGATGTGTGCTTCAGGAGTGCGGGTTTCAGCTGTCCCGGGGGCAGCGGCGGCCGGAACGTTGTCCCCGCGGCCGCGGGTTCCGGCTTCTGCACGCGTCAGCGGCTGGGCAGGAGCAGTCTCAACGCGCCTGTCGGCGTCATGCTCGGCGTGGTGGTGGTCGGCGTGGTGCAGGTCGGCGTCGCGCCGGACTGTGTCACGCTCGGCGTCATGGCGGTCGTCGACGTCGCGCCGGTCGGCGGTGACGACGTCCGGATCAACCTCATCGGCTTTGCGGAGCTGCTCCTGCGACGCAGCCCGCACGCGTTCGGCTTCCGCTTGCTTCTCACGGGCGTCCCGGCGCAGCCGTTCCGCCTCAACCTCGGCCTGCTTGGCATCGGCCTCGGCACGGGCGGCTTTGGCCTCGCGGTCCCGAGCTCCAAGCTCGTCTGCCTTGGCTTTTTCACGCATTTCCGCGGCGCGCTTCCTGTCCGCCTCCACTTTTCGCCGCCGGTTGAAGAACAGCACCGCTGCGATGATCGCAACCACCACAACAACGCCGATAATGATCCCCACAAGCTGTCCTGAGTCCACGATGATCTCCTTCTAACCTGGGCCGCCGACGAATATCTCCAGTAAACATCACAAACCCCGCGCTGACCATGAAGACGGCGGGAAAGCCGTTAGTGCGCCCGCGGCACCTTGAAGTGCGTGAGCCGGGCGTCCTGGCCGTCCAGCTCAGCCCAGGTCTTTTCGGTTTCCAGCACGGTCAGGCCGCTGGTGGGAAACCTTGTGGCGGCGTCCATGTAGGCATCGTGGTTGGAATCGCGTGACGCCAGGTGCATGGCAAGGTCCTGCACTCCGGGCATATGGGAAATCACCATCAGTGTGGTCACGGTGTCCGGGACGTGGTTGATCACCGTCAGCATGCGCAGCGCGGACGCGCCGTAGAGGCCGTCCTCGAGTTTCGGCGTCGGGGCCTGGTCGCCCAGTTCCGCGCACACCCACGTGCACGTCTGCCGGGTCCGGAGCGCGCTGGAACAGAGAATGAAGTCTGGAACGACTCCGTGTTTGCGCAGCCATTTGCCGGCGAGGGGCGCCTCGCGGTGGCCGCGCTCTTCCAGCGGCCGCTCGTGGTCCGGCACGCCCCCGGGCCAATCGGCCTTGGAGTGCCGCATGAGGACCAGCCGCCTGATGTGATGCTCGCTCATGCACCAATCCTAGTGCGGCGGCCCTGGCCACCGGGCCACGGCCGCCCTGCACCGGGGTCAGTCGTCCAGCACGAAGGTCACTTCCAGCACGACGTGCCAGGCGACGACGGCGCCGTCCGCGATTTCGATCTTCTGTTCCTTGACCCACGCCCCGGTGACGTTTCGCAACGTCTTATTGGCCCGGTCAATCCCCTCTTTGATGGCAGCATCGAACGAGGTCTTCGAGTTAGCACTCAGGGTGGTAATACGTGCAACAGACATAGCTCCTCCTGATCGTCGGATGGACGCTCAGAGCCTACGCCGCCCCACATGGAGCCAACAGGGCCATAGGAACTAAGCCGGAGGCACATACCCCCGAGGGATCGTGCTGCGAAAGCGAAAGCGCCCGTCCCCAAGAAAGGGAACGGGCGCTTTTACGCGGAGCTAAGACTAGATCGAGTATTCCGGAGCGGCCCAGACCACAACCTCCGGGTGCTCGTAGAACCGGTACCCCTGGCCGCGGACCGTACGGACGGTGTTGGCGAGGCGGCCCAGCTTGGAGCGGAGGCGGCGGATGTGGACGTCGATGGTGCGCTCGTTAGGAACCTCTTCGGCGTTGCGCCACAGACCTTCGAGCAGTTCGTCGCGGCCTACGGTACGGGTGCCGTTTTCCACGAGGTAGTTGAGGAGTTCGAACTCCTTGAACGTGAGGTTCAGGGATTCGCCGTCGAGGTGCACTTCGCGGCGGGCCAGGTCGATGAGGACGCCCGACGGCCGGGGATCCTGCGGCTGGGGCAGGCGGGCGGTTTCGGTGCGCTGGCGGGAGTTGACGGTGGGGTCGCCGAAGGTGGACCGCACGACGTCGAGCGCGGTACCCGGGGCGCTGGCAGGGGCAACCGCCACGGCAGCGTAGCTCTCCGCGCCGGAGACGAGGGACTGTGCGTAAGCGCGGATTTCCTGGGCGAGCTTGGCAATGGAGGTACCGGCTGCTGCTGCGGTTTCCTCGTCAATGCCCATGTAGAGGACAAATCCACGGGCAACATTTTCGTTCGCCACGGGGCGGACGGCGCTGCCGTTGGCCGGTGCAATCACGGGGGTGGGCTCCGTCTGCGGTGCGGACTCGGCGGCGGGAACGGCACGGAGCTGGCCGTAGGAGTTCGGGTTGTAGCCCTGCGGCGCGTAGCCGGGCGCAGGGAAGCTGTTGCCGGGAGCTGCCGGAGCAAACGCCGGGCGGGCACCGAATCCCTGCCGGAGACCGGACGGCTGGCCGCCTTTGTTGGCGTTTCGGACGGAGATGTGGACGTATCCAGATGCAACTGACATGGAATGCTTACCTCAATGTGAATGGCCGTCATCGCGGCTCGAATGCTGTCTTTCCCCGCAATGAGATCTGGGGAGGGGCGCCCGACGCTGGGCTAAGGGCGAATGCCTAAAAACTTCTCGGGGTAGGAAAGTTAGGCGTGCATTCGACAACAGCGCATGTCTTCGCCAGCAGGTGGGCTGGTCCAGGATTCTGCGGCTGCAGGTGCTGTTGAGTTCTTGTTCACAATTGAAGTGTGCAACGTAACAATGAAAACTTGCAAGTAACAATGGACGCTATCGTCCGCATCGTGAGACGAAATCCCGCATTGTGGCTCAAATCACGATTCTCAAATGCCAATAAAATAACAGGTGTTTTTCAGAACGATCGATCAGAATTTCCTCATTGCCGAATATTCTTTCCCCAGCTGCCGTTTTCCAAGGCAAAAATTCAGCGGCAAGGGTATTGCTGAAATGCCGGTACCCGCTTATGGCACATGTCCAGCCCCCGTCCGGACTTCACGGAAAAATTTCCACTCCCGCGGCCCGGCCGGCTCAGTTGGACTGGCCCGTCAGCGTCGCAGCCACCAGCCGGACGGACTCGGCCGGGAAGCTCTCGGCGTCCTTCGAGGCCACGATTCTTACCTTGGCGCCGCTCACGATGTCAGCCACGGTCAGGGTGCTGGCGGAGGCTCCGCCAGCCTGCTGGCGCCTTTGCTGCTGATTGCTCACCGCCACATCCGAGTCCAGTGCAGCCGAACCGGCCGGGAAGGGGGCCCGCGGGTGCGTCCAGCTCGCTAGGCTGGGATTCACAGCTGGCCCACAGGATCCCCATAGCGCCGGCTAAACCGCAGATCGGAGAGTTGTCCCATGGCCACTTCGCACTCCATGACTAACAACCTTCCCCAGCTCACTCATCCGGACGGCTCCCCCATCCGCGCCCTGGTGGTTGACGACGAACCCAGCCTCTCCGAGCTCATGAGCATGGGCCTGCGCATGGCAGGCTGGTCCGTTGCTGTCGCAGGGGACGGCCCCGAAGCTGTGAAACTGGCCAAGGAGTTCCGCCCGGATGTCCTGGTGCTGGATGTGATGCTCCCCGGGTTCGACGGCGTTGAGCTGCTCACCAGGATCCGCGCCTTCGCGCCGGAGGTGCCTGCGCTCTTCCTGACTGCGAAGGACGCCGTCCAGGACCGCATCCTCGGCCTGGCCGCCGGCGGGGACGACTATGTCACCAAGCCCTTCAGCATGGAAGAAGTGCTCCTCCGCCTGCACCGGCTGGTCCAGCGTTCCGGAGCGGCCGCCATGGACACCGCTGAACTGGTGGTGGGCGACCTCGTGCTCAATATCGACACCCGCGAAGTCACCCGGGCCGGGGAGGAACTGCAGCTCACGGCCACTCAGTTCGAACTCCTCCGCTACCTGATGGAAAACCCCAAGCGCGTGGTCAGCAAGGCCCAGATCCTTGACCGCGTGTGGGACTACGACTTCGGCGGCCAGGCGAACATCGTGGAACTCTACATTTCCTACCTGCGCAAGAAGGTGGATGCCACGCACCCGCCGATGATCCACACTGTCCGCGGCGCGGGCTACGTCATCAAACCGGCGGATTGAGCGGTGCCCACCCTCTCGGGTGAAATCCGCCGCGACCGCCGCCGCTGGCTTGATCCTTCGACCTGGCACCTGCGCACCCGCCTGGTCCTGGTGGCCATGGCACTGCTTGTTGCCATTTGCGGGGCGGTGGGTCTCTTCAGCTACGCCTCCATGGATTCGTTCCTGACGCAGCAGCTGGACAAGCAGCTCACGGAGGCATCCCGGCGGTCCAGTGATTTCGGCCGTCCGCCGCAGGGCAACCCCAGCAACAGGCCCGATCCCCTGGATGCACGGGGCCAGGGGATCGGCACCCTGTTCGCCCGCATCGATGACGGGAACGTCAGCAGTTCCGGCTTCCTGGCCAGTGACGCTACCCGCGCATCCCTGTCCCCCGCGGATGACCAGGTCCTGTTGGCGCTCGAACACGACGGAGTGCCCGTTGACCGGACCCTGTCCACCGGGTCCTACCGCCTGGTGGCGGTGGAAGCCCCGTATGGAGATGTGATCGTCACCGGCCTCCCCCTCGCCGAAAAGCAGAACACGCTCAGCTCACTGGTGTGGACCTTTGTGTTCGTTTCCCTCGGCGGGCTGGTCCTGATCGGCATGGCAGGAACGGTGCTGATCCGCCGGACCATGAAACCGCTCGAACAGCTGTCCGAAGTGGCCACGCAGGTTTCCCAGCTGCCGCTCGACGCCGGCGAGGTGGCACTTGCGGTGCGCGTGCCGCCGTCGAACGCCCATCCCGGAACTGAAGTGGGCAGCGTGGGCCACGCGCTGAACCTCATGCTGGACAACGTCGCCAAAGCCCTGGAGGCACGGCAGCAGAGCGAGACCAAGGTGCGCCAGTTCGTGGCCGACGCATCGCACGAACTGCGCACGCCGCTCACCGCCATCCGCGGCTACACGGAACTCATGCGGATGACCGAGGACTTCACCCCGGACGGCAAGAAGTCCCTCGCCAGGGTGCAGAGCCAGTCCGAACGGATGACCACACTGGTGGAGGACCTCCTGCTCCTGGCCCGGCTGGATGAAGGCCAGCCGCTCAAGATCAGCGATGTGGACCTGACGCAGCTGGCGGTGGAAACTGTCAGCGACGAGAAGGTCATGGCACCGGACCGCATCTGGCAGCTCGAACTGCCCGATGAGCCCGTGGTGGTCCGCGGGGACGCCAAACAGCTGCATCAGGTGCTGGCCAACCTCCTATCCAACGCCCGCAAGCACACGGACCCTGGAACCACGGTGGTCACCGGGGTGATGAGGTCGGCCGACGGCAGTGCCGTGCTGACCGTGACGGATAACGGGGCGGGGATCCCGCCGGAATTCGTGGACCGGGTCTTCGCCAGGTTTGCCCGGGCGGACGCCGCGCGCACCAGCCCGGCCGGAGCCGCATCGGCACCTGGTGTTGGCGGGGCCGCGGCCGCCGAGGGAACCAGCGGACTTGGACTGTCGATTGTGCAGTCGATCGTGGAGGCACACGGCGGCACCGTGGAGGTGAACTCCCGCCCGGGCCGTACGGAATTCGCGTTGCGCCTCCCTGGCGAACCTGCGGCAGCCTAGCCCCGCGCCGGCAGCGCTGCGCAGTCAGTTCCAGCGCAAGTCAACGCGCCGCACACGTGATCCTCGTTACCGAAATGTGACTTAAGCGCCGATCTCCTGTACGGTTTTTAGGGTGCGGCCATCGTTCGGGCCGCATATCCGGATGGACGCCAAACTCTGCCGCTACCCGGATTTCCTCATGATCAGGCAGAGGCGGGGGACCCAGGTCTCCGGGCATGCTGCAGCAGCAGCCCTTGGGGTGAAGCCGACACGTGAAGTTCCGTGCGGCCGGGTGTGACCTCATCCGAACCCGACAGCTAACTCCGCCGGCATCGAGAGGCAACCATGACTGAATCCACGCCAGAAGTATGCCCTGATACAAACTCCGCCAACGCTGCAGCGCCTGCGGCACGGTCACGCCACCGCGCCGAACCGGCTACCAAGGCATCCCCGCCGTCCCGGTTCACCGCCGGCCTGCAGGGGTCCGGCCGCCGGGCCGCAGTAGTGGCCACGGCCTGCGCCGTGCTGATTGGTGTCGGCGCCGCCGGCCAGGCTTCCGAGCCCACAGCGCCCTCAACATCGGCCTCAGGTGCTGAAAGCGCATCAACCTCGGCCGATATCGAGTCGAAGCTCGCATTCGAAAAAATCCTGGTATCCGCCATGCCAGCCCCGGCCTCCGTCAGCGTGACTCCGCAATCGTCAGAGGAAAAGACGGCAGAGCAGGAGGCTCCTGAGGCCGCACCGGAGGCAGCCGCACCTGCGCCTGCCCCTGCACCGGCTCCCGAACCCGCGCCTGCCCCTGCCCCTGCACCGCCCGTTGCAGTTGACGACCCCGCGGCGGCCCAGGCATATGCCGCTTCGCAGCTCGGAAGCTACGGCTGGGCTGCCGACCAGATGCAGTGCCTGGTCACGCTGTGGACCAAGGAATCCGACTGGAAGACCACGGCGACCAATCCCAGCAGCGGCGCGTACGGCGTTGTCCAGTCCCTGCCGGCCGAAAAGATGGCCAGTGCCGGAGCGGACTACCGCACCAACTTCCGCACGCAGATCAACTGGGGCCTGAACTACGTTAAGGAACGGTACGGTTCCCCCTGCGATGCCCTGAACTTCCACTACGCCAACAACTGGTACTAAGCCAGCCGGCTTGTCCCGTTTTACCGGAGGCCTCGAATCCATGCGGATTCGGGGCCTCCGGCAACTCCACAGCAGGTGCACAGCTTTGGCCTAAATCCTTCAAATGCAGCGGCCCCATTGTTGAACCATGACGCTCACACACCAGGCCACGGGAACCCTGCCGCGCCCGCACCCGCGGGCCGCCGTCGATGCCTCGCACGAAAGGGCACCGATGCTTCCCGGACCGGGATCCATCCGCCGTTCCCCTGTTGACACACGGGCCATGGCAGCAGCAGGAACCGACATCCCGGTCCTGGATGTGGTCATCCCGGTGTTCAACGAGCAACAGGATGTGGAGCCGTCGTTGAGGCGGCTGCACGCCTACCTGCTCGCCACTTTTCCGTACCCCTTCCGGATTACCGTGGCGGACAATGCCAGCACCGACGGCACCCTCCAAGCCGCCGAGCGTGTGGCTCGGGAACTCCGTGAAGTCGCGGTTGTCCGGCTGTCCGCCAGGGGCCGGGGAAACGCCCTGCGCACTGTGTGGCTGGACTCGCCTTCCCCCGTGCTGGCCTACATGGACGTGAATCTTTCCACCGACCTCGCCGCGCTCGCTCCGCTGGTGGCTCCGCTGCTTTCCGGACATTCGGATGTGGCGGCTGGAACCCGGCTGGCGCGGACGTCCCGGGTGGTCCGCGGACGCTGGCGGGCGTTCATTTCCCGCAGCTACAACCTTCTCCTGTATGTGCTGATGGGAGCACGTTTCAGCGATGCGCAATGCGGTTTCAAGGCCATCCGCGCAGATCTTGGCCGGCACATTCTTCCCTACACTGCGGACGATGAGTGGTTCTTCGACACCGAACTCCTTGTCCTTGCCGAACGATGCGGACTCCGTGTGCACGAGGTCCCTGTGGACTGGGCAAGCGCTGCCGACGCCGGCGTGGATCTCGTGCAGACGGCCCTCGCCGACCTGCGCGGCATCGTCCGCCTCACCCGGAACCTGGCCGGCGGCCGCATTCCCGTAGCAGCGCTTCGCTCGGGACTGGCCCGGTGAACACCATCGCTGGTTTTAGCGCCTAAGCCTCCTTAAGCCAACCCATGGCTTCCTTCGCACAGGTGAAGTACCGCGTCGGAGCCGCAGGAGCGTGAATACCGAGGAAGAAGTTGGCGATTGTGCGGTCCACCGGGGATGCTCCGAGGAGCGCCACCTTTGCCACCGAACTGGGACGGGCAAAAACACGCCGGGCACCGCGGCTCATGGACGCCGTCGCAGCCATGTCCACCAGCATCGGAAACGAACGCCCGCGGCTCAGCTCGTTGACGGCCGACATGACGGCCACAGCCGCTTCCTCGCAGATGGCCAGGTCTGGAATCCACCGCACATGTAAAACGCCGTGTCGCAGTTCCACGGTGCCCCGGGCGCCGTCAATTGGAATCTCGGTCATCCTATCCCCCCAAGATAGAGTCATCCGTCCCTCCTGAGAGTACTTGACCAAGCAGAGCCGGACCACCGAAGAGCCGTTTAGCCGTCAGAACCGGAAGCGGATCGCCCTGGCTCCGGCGTCGTCCACGTCCACTGCCACGGACACCGCGGAGTAATCGGGCAGGTGCAGAACGCCGTCCGGCAACGGACCGGTGTTGGTCCCGATGGCAACGGTCCGGATCCCGGCGGCAAGTCCGGCGGCAATCCCTGCGGGAGCGTCCTCAAAAACCACAGCATCGGCCGGGTCCACGCCGAGCAGTTCGGCGGCACGGAGGTAGCCTTCCGGGTGCGGCTTGCCCCGGGTGACAAGGTCGGCCGTGACGGCGGTGGCCGGCATGGCCAGGCCCGCGGCACCCATCCGGATATCCGCCAGGATCCGGTCCGCTGAAGTCACCAGCGCCACGGCATCCACCGGGAGGCTGCGCAGCAGTTCAGCGGCGCCGGGCAGGGCGACGATTCCTTCGGTGCGAACCCGCTCCATGGCGCCGAGTTCGGCGGTCAAGGCCACAACGTCAGTGCCTGGAGGCGCAAACCGCCGCACCGTATCCCCGGCCTGGACACCGTGCGAGGTACGGAGGATCTCGGCGATATCCAGGCCGTACCGGGCCGCGAATTCGCCCCACACCTGCTCCACAATCGCCGTGGAATCAACCAGCGTTCCGTCCATGTCGAACAGTACTGCGCGCGCGGTCAGGGTGGCGGCGGATGATGCGCGGGCGGCCGGGGCGGTGGCGTCGGGATGAAAGCTCATGCCTTCCATCCTCCCCCACCTGGCGGCGGCGGAGGATTGTGTGACTTAGCCGTTCGGGCGGTTGGGCAGGTACTGGACTGCCCACTTGTTGCCGTCGGGATCGGCGAAGTAGACGAAGTGTCCCCAGTCCTGGATGTCGATGTCGCTGACGTCCACTCCGTTTTCCTTCAGCTGTTGGTGCGCCGCCCGGATGTCCCCCACCACCATCTGGAGGTTGGGGGCAGTGCCAGGAGGAGCATCACTGAGGCCCTCGCCAATGGCGATGGAACAGGCCGAGCCGGGTGGGGTCAGCTGGACGAAGCGGATGCCATCCATGGGACGTTCGTCGAAGTCGGCGTTGAAGCCCACCTTGTTGACGTAAAAATCCTTGGCCCGGTCCACATCGGACACCGGGACGAACACCAGTTCAAGTTTCCAGTCCATGGGCCACAGGCTAGCTGCGGCCGCCGGAAACGGGAAGAGGCGCCCGCCTCCGGCGGCGACGTCAGCCGGCGACGTCCGGCGGCGTCAGCCGGAAACTAGCCGGCGATGCCGTAAAGGCGGTCTCCGGCGTCGCCGAGCCCGGGCACGATATAGGACTTCTCGTTGAGCTTCTCGTCAATGGACGCCAGGACGATGGTCACGTTGGCCTCGGAGAGCTCTTCCTCAAGCTTGGCCAGTCCCTCGGGTGCGGCCAGGAGGCAGATGCACGTCACGTCCGAGGCGCCCCGCTTAAAGAGGAACTTGATGGCTTCGCGCAGCGTGCCGCCGGTGGCGAGCATAGGGTCCAGGACGAAGATCTGCCGGTCCGTGAGGTCCTCGGGGAGGCGCTCGGCGTAGGTGATGATGTCCAGGGTTTCCTCGTCACGGGCCATCCCCAGGAAGCCGACCTCGGCCGTGGGCACGAGCTTGGTCATGCCCTCGAGCATGCCCAGGCCTGCGCGGAGGATGGGAACCACCAGCGGCGTGGGCTTGGTGAACGCGGTGCCCACTGTTGTGCTGACGGGAGTTTCGATGGTGACGGGCTCGGTGCGGACGTCCCGGGTGGCCTCATAGGCAAGGAGCGTGACAAGCTCCTCGGTGAGTTGCCGGAAGACCGGGGAGGGGGTGTTTTTGTCCCGCAGAACGGTTAGCTTGTGAGCGACCAGCGGGTGGTCCACGACGAGTGTGCGCATGCGTCAAAACTATCACCCGCTGCGGTGCGCACCCGGTTCCTCCCGGAGTACCGGGTGGTCGAACGTCGGCGCCGGTCCTGCGTGCTCGCGGTGCCGGATGTGGTGGAAGAGCCTGTGGGCCAGGATCACTATGCCCACCCAGGCGAGGCCAAGGAGCCACCCGGCGATCACATCCGTCAGCCAGTGATGGCCAAGGAACACCCTGCTCAGCCCCATGGCAATGATGAACAGGGAGCCAGCCGTGATCATGGACACCCGCGCAATGGTCCGCTGGATCTGGAGGCACGCCAGGTAGACCACCAGCCCGATCACGACGGTGGTGTTGAGCGTATGCCCGCTGGGGAACGACGGCGAATCTTCGTAGGGCGGCACGGCGTCTGTATGGTCGGGGCGGGTGCGGCCAACGAGCTTCTTGCCAAACGTGGTGGCGCTGACCGAAGCAGCCGCTGCACCGCCCACCAGGATGAGGGGGCGCCAGGTGCGTCCGGCGAACGTCAGCCACGCCGTCAGGACGCTGCCGACGATCGGCATGCCGATCCCGCCGCCAACGTTGGTGAAGGCAGTGACGGCGGAATTCAGCCACGGGGTCCTCAGGTCCTCTGACAGCGCAAGCGCAGGCTTGTCGAGGTTGGCGAGTCCGGCCTCGTCCACCACGTCGTCGTAGACCTCGGCGCCCAGGAACGCCAGGGTCACAACGATCACACCGCCAACCAGCATGGTGATCCAGAGGGCCGCGTAAGGCATGACCCACCGCCCCCACCGATCGTTGAAGTGGTCAGTAAAGGTCTTCACGTCGTCTCCCAAGCTCATCCGTTGCCTGCGCCTGCCGTATCTTCGAAACTATCATTGAGCCATGACTTCCCCGGAGCCGCGCCATGCCCAGTGGATGGGCCTTGCCCTCGCGGAAGCGCGGCGGGCGCTGGGCACCGAGGACGTGCCGATCGGCGCCGTCGTCATCGGTCCCGACGGCGATGTCCTGGGAACCGGGAGGAACGAACGGGAGGCGCACGGCGACCCCACCGCGCACGCCGAAATGGTGGCTATCCGTGAGGCGGCCGCCCGGCTGCAGGAAATCGGTGCCCGGGGCGGTACGCCAGGTGACGGCTGGAGGCTGGCGGACTGCACCCTTGTGGTGACCCTGGAGCCCTGCGCCATGTGCGCCGGAGCCATTGTCCTGGCACGGATTCCTCGGGTGGTCTTCGGGGCATGGGACGAGAAAGCGGGTGCCGCCGGCTCGGTGTTCGACATTCTTCGTGAACGCCGCCTCAACCACTGGGTGGAGGTCTACGCAGGAGTCCGTGAGCAGGAGTGTGCCACGCTGCTCCGGGATTTCTTCGCTGGACACCGGCAGATCAGCTAGCCGCTGCGATGGCGTCCAGCACGATCCTGGCCGTGGCGTCCCAGCCCGGCAGCCGTTTCCGTGCGGCCTGGGCCGCTTCGCGCCAGCGTGAGCGAAGCTCCGGGTCGGTAAGGCAGGTACGCAGTGCAGCCTCCAGCGGCGCAGGGTCCGTGCCCAGCACGACGGCGGCGCCCGGCAGGGCGCGTTCCGCACCGCCGTCGGCAGCTGCACCGCCGTCGGGAGCTTCTGACCGGCCAGGCGATCCGGCTGCGAGCGCCTCGACGGCGCCGGTGCCGGCCCGCACCACCACCGGGATTCCGCGGGCCAGGGACTCGGTGACCACCATTCCGTAGGCTTCTGCCCGCGAAATCAGCAGGCTGAGATCCGCGCGGTCCCACTCCGCCTCCAAGGCCTGCCCGGTGAGCTCCCCGCGAACGGAGACCCGGTCTGCCAGCCCCAGCCGGATGATCGCGCCGCGGACGGCGTCCGCGTACGCCGGATCCGCGGAGTCGGAACCCACCAGAGCGGCGGTCCAGCGCAGATCCCTGATCCCGGCGAGTGCCTCCAGCAGCAGGAGCTGGTCCTTGTTCGGCAGCAGGGCTGCCACGGCCACCACGTGGGGTGGGCTGGAGCCTGCCGCCAGTGGAGCGGCAGAGGTGCCGGGCAGCGCTACGTGGATCGGGGCTGAACCGTTCGGCGCTGAACCGTGCCGGGACCGGAGCTCGGCGGCCGCCGTCGAACTTGTGCAGATGACGCCTGCAGCGGCGGCCAGGGCACGCCCCTCCAGGTCCGGGTGCTCCGGGAGGGTCATGTGCACCAGGATCCAGGCCTGCTTCCCGGCCGCAGCGGCCTCTTCCAAAGCGTGCGGCGCACCCAGCGCAATCAGGCCGTCCACGATGGTCACCGGTTCGCCGGCCGCCCCTTCGGGGCCACCTTCAAGCAGCACGCCGGCCAGCCGCCGTCGT
The DNA here is from genome assembly GCF_030718995.1 of Arthrobacter oryzae. Classification (NCBI taxonomy): domain Bacteria; kingdom Bacillati; phylum Actinomycetota; class Actinomycetes; order Micrococcales; family Micrococcaceae; genus Arthrobacter; species Arthrobacter oryzae. Next base: position 2,425,117 of record NZ_CP132204.1, on the reverse strand, counting down.
TCTTCCCCGCTGCCCACCGGCCAGTGGCCGTCAACGGGGAGGATGTCCACCGCTGCCCCGAGTCCGGTGAGCCCGCGGGCCAGGGCGGCGTTGTACGCATTTCCCCCGGAGTTGTGCCGCACATTGCCCGGCACGATCAGCCGGACCGCCAGGCTAGCCCCTCCGGACCCAGGCACTGCCGCGCTACTCGGCGTCGAAGTCAAGGGAGAACGACGCCCAGGCGTCCGGGTTCTCCCGGAGCGTGACAGCCAGTCCGGCCAGCTCCCGGCCGTCCACGCCGCCGCGGACCTTGGCTGCGACGGCCTCGGCGATGTACTGCGCCAGTGCCTCGGTGGTGCTCAGCTTCCCGGCAAAGTCAGGGTGCTCGTCCAGGTTCTTGTAGTTCAGGCCCGCCAGTACTTCTTCGATGAGCCCACCGGCGGCGCCGATGTCCAGGACGATGGCGTCGTCGTTCAGCGTCCGACGGCGGAAGGTCACCTCCGCCACGAAGGTGGCCCCGTGCAGGCCCTGGGCGGGCCCGAAGGCTTCCCGGGGAAGGCTGTGGGCAATCATGAAGTGGCGGCGGACGGTCAGGCTGAACAACGGTTACCTCTTGTCTTCGGCGGCGGTTTCGGATGGGTACTCGATGACGTGGCAGAGCGCGTCACGCCGGCCTTCGGCCAGTTCGTGGACGACGGCGGGAAGTTCCGCAAAGGGGGACGTCCCCGTCAGGAACGTGTCGTAGACGGGATCGCTGAGCAGGGACACAGCGAGCGCGAGGCGGTCGGCGTTGGTCCGGCGGTGGCGGCGGGCTCGGGCCACCACGCCCACCTGACTGGCGCGGATGGAAAGCCGACGGGCGTGGAAGTCCTCCCCCAGCGGGATGGTGACTTTGCGGTCGGCGTACCAGGACATCTCGATGACGTCCCCTTCGTCGCCCACCAGCTGCAGGCTCCGTTCGAGCCCTTCCTGGGATGCTGAACAGTGGATGACGATGTCGCAGTCGGCGAGGGCGTCGTCGGGGTGGCTGAACTCGACGCCAAGGGCGTCGGCGAAGGCGCGCTTCGCGGGATCGACGTCGATCAGCTGGAGGCGTTGCAGCGGGAACGTCCGCAGAAGGGTGGCCACCATGCCGCCGACGAGCCCGGCGCCCACCACTGCAACGCGGTCGCCCAGGCGCGGTCCGGCTTCCCACAGCGCGTTGACGGCGGTTTCCACGGTTCCGGTGAGGACAGCCCGACGGGCAGGGACGTTCTCCGGGACCACCGTCAGGGACTCGACCGGAACGATGTAGCGGTCCTGGTGCGGATGCAGGCAGAACACCGTGCGGCCCACCCAGTCCGCGGGGCCTTCCTCCACGATTCCCACGGACAGGTAGCCGAACTTCACCGGCGAAGGGAACGAGCCCTCCTGGAGGGGTGCCCGCATTTGCTCCGCGACCCTGGGCGGCACGTGGCCGCAGTGGACCACCGTCTCGGTTCCCTTGCTGATACCCGAGTACAGGGCACGGACCAAGGCTTCGCCGGGACCCGGCGCGGACAGCTCCTCGGTGCGGAGCTCGCCTTTTTCGTGGCCGACGGTCCAATAGGCCTTGGCTTGGGAGCGGGCTTGGGCGTGCTGCTGGGAAGTGATCATCTTGCTTACGAATCTAGTCCCCGCACTGTGTCCGCGGAAGACATTAGTTCCCGGCGCGCCCTCGTTTTGGGGAAGCGAGCCTTGCTCCGGTAACCTATTCAGGTTGGTGACGTGTCCGAGCGGCCGAAGGTGCAACACTCGAAATGTTGTTTGGTGTAAAAGCCAACGTGGGTTCAAATCCCACCGTCACCGCCAATGAGCGAGGCCCCGGGTTTTCTTCGATGAAAACCCGGGGCCTCTGCTTTGCCCGGAAGCTGGCCCGCTGCGGGCGTTAGTGCTCCGCCTCCGCGGCAGCCTTCTTGGCGTTCTTCTCGGCGTCCTTCTCGGCGCGCAGAGCCTCCGCATCGTGCTGTTCCTCGGCTTTTTCCTTGTGGATGACCTCTGCCAGGAGCTTCTCCATCTCCTTGGCGACGCCGGCCGCTGACGCCGGGTTCTGGCCGGTCACCAGCCGGTCGTCCACCACGACCTTCTCTTCAAAGACACCAGCGGAGACGTGCGTGGCGCCCTGTTCCTCAAGCCGGTCTGCCAAGAAGAACGGGATGACCTTGTCCTTCCCTGCGGCGACCTCCTCGTCGTTGGTGAAGGCAGCGACCTTCCTGCCCTCGACCAGCCGAAAGCCGTTGGCCAGTTCGACGTTCAGCAGTCCGGCCGGCCCGTGGCAGACAGCGCCCACCACGCCGCCGGCGTTGTAGACGCTGGCTACGAGGTTCTGCAAGCCTTCGCTGTCGGGGAAGTCCCACATGGTGCCGTGGCCTCCCACGAGGTAGACGGCGTCGTACTGTTCGGGATCAACGACGTCGACGCGGGCAGTGTTGTAGAGACCGGCGCGCGTGGTCTCGTCCTCCGTAAAGGCAACCTGGATGGGATCGCCTGAGTCCACCTCGTCGCGCGGGGGCTGGCCGCCCCGGACGGACGCGAAGTCGACGAAATGCCCTGAATCCTTGAAGACCTTCCAGGGATGCGCCGCCTCGGCCACGTTGTAGCCGGTCTTCTCTCCGGTATCGCCGATCTCGGAAACGCTGGTCAGTACCATGAGGATTTTCTTCATGAAATGCTCCTATCGTCCGACTTCCACCCTACGCCCAGCCTTGTGGGCGGTAAGTGGTGGAGCACCGTCCCCTCTTGCCTGGACTCCTAGTGGTGGGACCTGGCGCGGATGATCCCGGCTGATAGCCCCGCTGCGGCTATCAGGGATCCAAGCATGATGGCTACGCCTGAGAAGTAGTCAGTGATCGTCATTTCGGTACACCTTCCATCTAGTGGTGCACCGAAGCTACCCGCCCAGCCTCCGGGTTAGCGCAGGATCGCCGCGGGCTTTGCTCACAATTGGGTTACGGGTCCGGCGCTGCACCGCTTCCCTTGTGCTGCCGCGTCCCGCCGGACACCATGGAGGGACACCCTTCAACAGCACCAAGGAGTGGACTCGATGCTGCGAATGCTGATTATTGGTCCTCCGGGCTGCGGAAAAGGTACCCAGGCGGACCGCCTGTCACGGCACCTGGGCATCACCGGGGTGTCCACCGGAGATGTTTTCCGCGAACATGTGAAGAACCTGACGCCGCTGGGTCGGGACGTCAAGGCGCATCTGGACGGGGGCGATCTCGTCCCGGACGGCCTGACAAACCGCATGGTGCGTGACCGCTTGGACCAGGACGACGTGCGGGACGGTTTCCTGCTGGACGGGTATCCCCGCAACACCTCTCAGCTGGCTGAACTGGACGCGATGCTTACCGCCTTAGGGCAGTCCCTGGATGTGGCACTGCAATTGACGGCGGACGATACTGAACTCGTCCGCCGCGTCCTCCAGCGGGCCACATTGACCGGACGCAGCGACGATACCGAGGATGTTATCCGGCACCGCTTGAAGCTGTACTACCGCGAGACCGCGCCGGTGGCCGAGATGTACTCAGCGCGCGGGATCCTCCTGAGCGTGGACGGCATGGGCAGCGAGGACGAGGTCTTCGACCAACTGCTCGCAGCACTCCGGGAGTCATTCCCTTCAACTGTGCCCGACTGAGCCGCTACGCCATCGCCAGAATGTCCGGCCGTCTCGCCGCCCAGGGCCGCAACGCCTCCACGGCCGAACCAACTGTGAACACCGTGGCGTCGTCGTAGGGGTGCCCCACGACCTGCACGCCGGTGGGGATGCCGCAGTCCGCCATGCCGCTGGGCACAGCCAGCACCGGGCAGCGGTTGGCGATGTTGAACGGCGCTGTCATATGCCCCTGCCAGTAGTGCTCGAGCTGCAGCCCGCCGGCGTCGATCCCCTCAAGGTACATGCCGTCCGCATCCAGGGCCGCGACGGCGGACGCGGGGCAGATCAGGGCATCAAAACCGGCCATCGCGGCGGCCAGCTCAGCCTGCAGGCGCGTCTCGGCGCGGATGCCGTCCAGGTAGCGGTTTTCTGCAGCCGCCCGCCGGGCGTCCGCCATAAAGCGGCGGGTGTAGGGTGCCAGGAGTTCCGTTGTCCCTTGGGTTTCGTCCTCCATGGCCGGGCCGAGCAGGTAGCCGAAGTGCGTGAACATCGTGCGGCTGATGGACTCCGTGGTCCACGGCAGCCCGACCTCCTCAATGACAGCTCCTGCGTCCCGCAAGGCGGCTGCCACGGCGCGGGTGTTGGCCTCGACGTCGGGCGCCACCGGATAGTTCCCCAGGCGGATGCACAAGGCGATTCGCATCCCGGCGACGGACTCCGCGACGGAAGTCCCGCCGTCGGGCGTTTCCCGTCCCGGGACCGCCATCCCGGGCGAGTCCGCGAGTGACGTGTGGTCCCCCGGATGCCTTCCCGCCATGACGTTGGCCAGCAGGGCGGTGTCCGCGACGGTCCGGGCCATGGGCCCGTCGCCGCGGTAGTGGTCGGCGGACAGCGGCGCCAGTCCGGGGATCCGCCCGTACGGCGCCTTGTAGCCCACCGTTCCCGTGAATGACGCCGGCAGCCGGGTTGAACCGGCGATGTCCGAGGCCGTGGCCAGCGGCGCCAGCCCGGCGGCCAGTGCGGCCCCCGAACCGCCCGAGGATCCTCCGGGCGACAACTGCAGGTTCCACGGGTTTCGGGTGACTCCCCACAGCTGACTGTGGGTGACAGTGGCGCAGCTGTATTCGGGCGTGGTGGTGCGGGCGTGGATAATGCCGCCCGCACGCCGGATCCGGTCGATGACCGGGTGGTCCTCCGCAGCCAGCTCGTCCTTCCGGGACATGAGTCCCTGCGAAAGCCGCCGGCCCTTGAGCCCGTGCTTTTCCTTGGCGGCCACCGGCAAGCCCAGCAGCGGTGTAATGTCCCGGCCGCGGGCGTACTTGGCGGCCGCTTGCCGGGCCGCGGGCAGGGCTTCCTCGAAGAGCGTTTCCGTCAGGGCATTGATTTCCCCGTTGACGGCTTCGGTCCGTGCAATCACGGCTTCCATCAGCTCCACCGGGGAGAGCTCCCTGGTACGGAAGAGCCGCAGGGCCGTGGTGGCGTCAAGGTAGTGCAGCTCCGTCACGCCAGCGCTCCGCCAACGAGCTCCCGCGCCACACCGGTCAGCATGTCTACGCCGGCCACCATGTCCTCGTCCGTGGTGAACTCGCGTTCGCAGTGCGAGACACCGTCCACGCTGGGGATGAACAACATGACGGATGGCGCCACCGTGTTCATCGCGACGGAGTCGTGGCCGGCCATGGTCTGGATCCGCCGGGTGGACAGCCCCAGGTTGGCTGCGACCTTGTCGGCCAGCTCGAGGCCGGCTTCAGGGAAGCGGCGGATGGGGCGGATGTCGAAGTCCTTTACGTTGACCTTGATGTCGTGTTCGCGGGCCAGGACCTCGATCTTCTCCAGCAGGGTGGCCCGGGCGGCCTGGACGATCTCCGGGTCGCCCGAGCGCAGGTCCGCCACGAGGTGCACCCTGCGTGCCACCACGATCGGGGAGTTCGGTTCCAGGGTCAGCTGGCCCACGGAGGAAACCAGGGCCTCGTCCTCGAAGTCGCCAGTGACGTCGTGCACCATCAGGATGATCTTCGATGCCGCCACCAGCGCGTCGTGCCTGTCGGCCATGGCGGTGGCACCCGTGTGGGACTGCTCCCCCAGCACCTCGATGTCCAGCTTCTGCGTGTACCAGCTGCTGTCCACCAGGCCGATGTTGATGCCCTCGCGCTCCAGGATCCGGCCCTGTTCAATGTGGATCTCCGCGTAGCCCGCCACGTCCGGTCCCTCGGCGGCACCCAGGTATCCGATGCCATCCAGGGCTTCGCGGACCGTGACGCCCTGCAGGTCCCGGACGTCGAGCATCCGCTCCCGCTCCAGCAGGCCGGCGAAAACAGAACTTCCCATGATGCTCGGTGCGAACCGGCCGCCCTCCTCGTTGAACCAGTTCACCACCGCGAGGTTGAAGCGGGGCGATGCACCGCCCTCCGCAACCTCCGCAGCCAGCCAGCGTGCCGCGTGCAGTGCGGCGATCACTCCGTAGGCGCCGTCGAAGCGGCCGCCCAGCGGCTGGCTGTCCAGGTGCGATCCGATCAGCACGTAGGGAGCACCCGGCGTCCACTCCACCAGCCCGAACATGTTGCCGATGCCGTCCACGCGCAGTTCCCACCCGGCGTCGTGCACCCAGGCAGCGAACCAGTCGCGCGTCAGGGCGTCCTCGGCCGTGGCCGCCTGGCGGTCGACGCCGTTGTTGGGCGTGGCCCCGATGCTGGCCACGTGGTGGAAGTCGGAGAGGAAAGCTGCAGAAGTCATGGGAAGTCCTTTGTGTATTGCTGTGAAGAGGGCGGGTGGGGCTTAGCCCATGCGTCCGCGGGTTTCGGGCACCTTGGTGAACAGCACCAGGAGGAGTACGACGACGGCTGCGGCCGCCATGTAGAAGCCCGGCGCGTGCGGCACTCCGGTTCCTCCGACGAGGGCGGTGCCGATGAACGGTGCGGTGCCGCCGAAGAGGGCGTAGGCGCCGTTGTAGCTGATGGCTGCCGAGGTAAAGCGGGTGCGGGTGGTGAAGATCTCGACGAAGAAGGTGTAGCAACCGCCGCCGTAGATGCAGAGCGCCACCACGAACAGGGACTGTCCCAGCAGGGCCAGGGGCAGGCTGCCGCTGGTCACCAGCATGAAGCTCGGCACGGACAGAATGGCGAGGGCGAGGGAGCCGACGATGAGCATCGGCTTGCGGCCGAAGCGGTCCCCGAGGCGGCCGCCGATCGGAAGGAGGATGGCGTAGAGGGCCAGTGCTGCGGCGTTCACCATGAGCGATTGTTCGCGGCTGAGGTGGCCGGTGGTCTGCACGTAGGAGACGAAGTAGGCCGAGAGGAAGTAGAAGCCCATGGCTGTCAGGCCCATCACAAAGATGACCTGGACCATGCGGAGGCGGTTCTCGCGGAAGGCCTCGCGGACAGGGCTGAATTCCTTGGTCCGTGCTGCCTTCGCTTCGTTGAACGAGTCGCTTTCCACCGTGCGGCTGCGGATCCAGACGCCGAAGAGTGCCAGCGGCAGCGCGAGGAGGAACGGCAGGCGCCAGCCCCACGCCATGAAAGCTTCGTTGGGCATCGACTGGCTGAGGACCAGGATCATGGTGCCGGCAACCACGGAGGGCAGCGCGGTGGCGGCGATGGTGATGTTGAGCCAGAATCCGCGCTTGTTGACCGGGGCGTGCTCGAAGACGAAGGACGGCGCACCCACGGATTCGCCACCGGCGGAGAAGCCCTGGACGAGGCGGCAGAGCACCAGCAGGGCAGGAGCCCAGGCGCCGATCTGGCCGTAGGTGGGCAGGAGTCCCATCAGGGCGGTGGCGCCGCCGATGGCAACCAGGGTAATGGTCAGGACGCGGCGGCGGCCGATCCTGTCGCCGAGGGCGCCGAAGAACAGGCCGCCGATGGGCCGGACCACGAAGGCGACGCCGAACGTGGCGAAGGTGGCCAGCAGGGCAGCGACGGGGTTGCTGCCGGGGAAGAACAGCTGCGAGAAAATCACGGCGGTAAGGCCGTAGAGGGTGAAGTCGTAGAACTCGATGAACTGGCCGATGCTTCCGCCCAGCAGAACGCGCTTCTGCATCTTGGTGGTGCCTGGCTGCCCGGTTCCGAGGCGGGCGGTGTCCTTCTCGAGGGTTGCAGTGCCGGGGCCGGCGGGGCCCACAGAGGATGTGTTGGGGCCCGGCTCCGCGGCCGGCTGCGGCTGGTTCTTGATGTCGTTGATGGTCATGAGAGCCACGCTAGGTTCGCCGTGTTTCCGGTACCCGATGCCGCGTTACGGGAGTTTGAAGAATTTTCCGCGGACATTGCCGCACTGTTGCTGCGATACACCGGTCCGGACATGCTTCGGACACATTGTGTGTGATTCGGAACCATTGAATCTCCTTTGATCAACATGGTCAGCTCGCTTTGGGGTTTCGGCCAAAGCCGTGTTTGCGGGGTTTTCGCCGCTGGGGGATCCCCGGATCCACCCGGTTGCATCAACTGTGTGTGATCCCGTTCACATCTGTCCAATTGATTGTTTTTGGGAGATCGATCGATTTTGCCAATGCCAAAGCCACGGGATGAAGCCGCGAGATATAGCCGCGCGAAGGCGGCGTATCCGGCCATGCAGGGTCAGTTGCGGGACGCCCCATAGAGCCTGAGGCAGGTTTCCTCGAAAGCCAGCGCCCGCCGGGTTGGCTGCACTCCCTCGGGGCGGACCAGCATCACCTCGATGGGCGGGAAATTATCCGTCAGCGTCAACGCCACCACCTTGCCCCCGGAATAGGTCATATCGCTGTGGAGCCGCTGATTCAGCAATGCGTATCCGTGCCCCTTTGCCACAAATGACCGGACGGTCTCATACCCGGCAAAGCGGTGGCGGACGTTTGGCACCACGCCTGCAATGACATAGAGCTGCTCGAAGTACTCCCGGCTGTGCGGCAGGTCCAACACCACGGAGGGTTCGCCGTCGAGTTCCTTGAGTGAAATGGTCTTCTCGGGCCGCGCCGCGGCAGGATGCTCGGCATGGACCAGCACGTGCGGCGGAACGCGTTCCAGCACCTGGTGCGTGAAGCCGCGCCCCAGGCCGAGGCCGTAGGTCAGTGCCACGTCGCAGTGGCCTTCAAGCAGGGCCGTCTGCAGGCTGGCCAGGTCGGCTTCCAGGAAGGACACTTCAACGCCCGGGTGCTGCACCTCGAACGTCTGGAGGATCGCGGGCAGCCTGAAGGGCGCCAGCGGGGCAAACACGCCGACCTTGAGCTCACCCACCAGGCTGGCAGCCAGGCCGCGGGCGGATTCGTAGAGCGAATCCGCGTTCTCCAGCAGCACCTTGATGTCCTGGGCAAGCTGCCGGCCGGTCGGCGTGAGCCGCAGCCCCTTGGTCCGCAGGCGCACGAACAGCTGGGTGGACAGGCTCGCTTCAAGCTGGGCCATGGCCGTGGACAGGGTGGACTGGGTCACCAGCAACCGGTCCGCGGCCGCCGTCATGTTTTCGAGCTCCGCTACCACCGCAAAATACCGCAGCTGGGTCAGGGTAAAGGGCTTAGCCATCCGTCAAGGTTCGCATTCTGCGGCACGCGCCGCGTTCGGGGTCGGGAAGTGTCGGGAGTGGTCGGGTGGCGCCGGGATCACGGCATCCGGAGCCGGTGCAGCAGGAGGGCGACGTGCAGCGAGGTCCGGGATTCGGCGTCATCAAGGTCCACAGCCAGGAGCTCCTCCAGCCGGGCAAGCCGGGCATACAACGTGGGTCTGCTCAGGTAGCCGCTCCGTGCGAGTGCTGCCTTGTTTCCGCCGGATTCGAGGTATTGGCCCAGCAGGTCCAGGTGCCCGGCGCTCCCCCGGGCCTCGGCCTGCAGCAGGCTTTCCAGTTCGGACTCCACGAACTGCTGGACGCGCGGATCATTGCGCAGGAGGGCCAGCAGCCCCCGCAGCCGGACGTCGGTGGCCCGGTAGAACGGTTTAGTGCCCCGCAGCGTCGCCGCCGTTTCGGCGACGTGGGCAGCCTCATCAATACCCGCCGCTGCCTCCAGCAGGGACGTCCGCAGGCGTCCGACGCCGATGGTCCAGGGCGGTGCCGCTGCCCCCCGCCGGCGGGCGCCGTCGTCGTCTGCTGCTTGCGGACCACCGTCACGCGCCTGCACCGCCAGCGCGTCCGCCAGCCGCTGCAGGGTGGCGTCCTCAAGCTGCTTCGCCGGGAGGGCGAGGATCATGCCCACCGACCCGGACTGGATGCTGGCGGTCAGCGCGCTGCCCGCCGTGGACTTGACCACCTTGGACAGTAATTCCAGGAGGGCGCGTTCCTCCTGCTGGCCGGCGAGCGGATCGCGGGACGGTGCGGCATCGGATGTTGCTGCAGCCGGCGCGGACGCGCCCATGCGGTAGACGATCGGCACATAGAGCGGCGAACGTTTCAGCCCCAGGGCGCCGGCGCGCGCCAGGGCTTCCGCTTCGCTGAGCCCCCGCGGGTGCCGCAGCGCGTTGAGCAGCCCGGCCTGGGCCTGCTGGCCGAGCTCCCGCCGGTCCCGTTCGGCGAGCCGGTTGATGGCGAGGGTCTGTGCCGCGCGCTCAAGCACCATGGCCGCGGTCTCCTCGTCGTCCGGGGTTACCGGAAGGACCAGCCGTCCCCACAGCTGCTCCCGGACACCCACCGGAACCTGCAGCCAGTTCTCCGGCCCGGTGCGCACCGTTCTCCCAGACGAGGGCGTGGTCCGGGAACGGCGCTCCCAGTCATGCAGCAGCTCTGTGGTGGCAAGGCCCTGCGCCGAATAGGCGAGGACCAGGTGGGACAGGTCCTCCAGCACCACCGGCGCTCCGATCATCCCGGCAGCCTGCTCCACCACCCGCTCCGTGCCTGCGCTCTCCAGGCTGAGGACCGTGAACGCCTCGTGGACATCGCGGGCGCGTTCCACGCGTTCGAGCTGCTCCGCCACGATCATCCGGTGCACCACCTCGGTGACCTCGACAAAGCGCACCCGCCGCTGCACCACGGTCACGGGCAGCGTGCATGACTTCGCCGCCGCCTGCAGCGCCGCCAGGCTGCGGCCCCGCTCCCCCACCAGTTCCACGATCAGCCCGGCGGCCGAGGACTCCTCCAGGGAACGGATGAACGACGCCGTGGCGTCCGGCTCCTTCTCCAGCTCCAGTCCGGTGGTAAGCACCAGTTCACCGCCGGAGAGGAGGCTGGAAATGTCCAGCAACTCGCTGACGTGGACCCAGCGCACCGGTGCATCGAGGCCGGCTGCGCCGCCGAGGATCTGCGGCGAGGCAGCGCGAAGCACGGGGAGGCCCAGAATCGTGCGGAGGGTTGGCAGCATTTACATAGTGTAACGGCGGTCACGTTTTCCTTTACACATCGCCCCTTATGGCGGCCGTCGGCCGGCGACAGACTGGACGCAACGCATGAAGCGACCACAAGCCACCACCTGAGGAGATTCCTTGAACATCGTCGAGCACTGGATCAACGGCAGCTACGTCCCGGTCGGCGAGCGCACCGCGCCCGTCACCAACCCGGCCACCGGAAAAGTCACCGCGCAGGTGGCACTGGCCAGCACCGAGGACAGCAACGCCGCCATCGCCGCCGCGAAAGCCGCCTTCCCGGCCTGGCGCGACACGTCCCTCGCCCGCCGCACGCAGGTCCTCTTCGCGTTCCGGGAGCTGCTCAACTCCCGCAAGGACGAGCTGGCCGCGATTATCACTTCGGAACACGGGAAGGTCCTCGACGATGCCCTGGGCGAAGTGACCCGAGGCCAGGAAGTGGTCGAGTTCGCCTGCGGCATCCCGCACCTGCTCAAGGGCAGCTACACGGAAAACGCCTCCACGAAGGTGGATGTCCACTCCGTCCGGCAGGCCCTCGGCCCGGTGGCCATCATCAGCCCGTTCAACTTCCCGGCCATGGTCCCCATGTGGTTCTTCCCCCTCGCCATCGCCGCCGGCAACACCGTCATCATCAAGCCGAGCGAAAAGGACCCGACGGCCGTCAACTGGATGGCCGAACTGTGGAAGGAAGCCGGGCTGCCGGACGGCGTCTTCAACGTCCTACACGGCGACAAGGTGGCCGTGGACGCCCTCCTCACCCACCCTGACGTGAAGGCCGTTTCCTTCGTCGGTTCCACGCCGATCGCCAAGTACGTCTACCAGACAGCCACTGCCCACGGTAAGCGGGTCCAGGCCCTCGGCGGCGCCAAGAACCACATGATCGTGCTGCCCGACGCCGACCTGGACCTCGCGGCGGACGCTGCGGTCAACGCCGGCTTCGGTTCCGCCGGCGAGCGCTGCATGGCGATCTCGGCGCTTCTTGCCGTGGGCGACATCGCGGACGACCTCGTGGCCAAGATTGCCCAGCGCGCCAATTCGCTGCGCACCGGCGACGGCCTGCGCGGCTGTGACATGGGTCCGCTGGTCACTGCCCAGCACCGGGACAAGGTTGCCGGCTACGTGGATGCCGGCGAAGCGGCCGGCGCCACGATCGTCGTGGACGGCCGCACCATCTCCCCGGACGCCGAAGGCGAAGGCTTCTTCGTAGGTCCCACCCTCTTTGACAACGTCACCACTGACATGTCCATCTACCAGGACGAGATCTTCGGCCCGGTCCTTTCCGTGGTCCGGGTGGACACCTATGACCAGGCCCTCGAGCTGATCAACAGCAACCCGTACGGCAACGGCACCGCGATCTTCACGAACGACGGCGGCGCGGCCCGCCGCTTCGAGAACGAAGTGGAGGTGGGCATGGTGGGCATCAACGTCCCTGTCCCGGTCCCGATGGCCTACTACTCGTTCGGCGGCTGGAAGAACTCACTGTTCGGCGACACCCACGCCCACGGCACCGAGGGCGTCGGCTTCTTCACCCGCGGCAAGGCCGTCACGTCCCGCTGGCTCGATCCCAGCCACGGCGGCATCAACCTCGGCTTCCCGCAGAACGCCTGACCGGCGCTCCTTCGAAAGGAACAGTCATGACTTCCACGATTGAAAGCGGCGTCCTGCCCCTGTCCGATGATGCCGGGTCGGCCCGCCGCGCCTACAAACTGGACCGCAAGCACGTCTTCCACTCCTGGTCCGCCCAGGACCTCCTGGATCCGATGGTCATCACCGCGGCCGAGGGCTCGCACGTGTGGGACGGCGACGGCAACAAGTACCTCGACTTCTCCTCCCAACTGGTCAACACCAACATCGGGCACCAGCACCCCGCCGTCGTCGCCGCCATCGCGGCGCAGGCAGCAAAGCTGTGCACCATTGCCCCGAGCTACGCCAATGACGCCCGGTCCGAAGCGGCCCGGCTCATCGCCGAACGCACGCCCGGGGAACTGGACCGGATATTCTTCACCAACGGCGGCGCGGACGCCAACGAACACGCCGTCCGCATGGCCCGGCTCCACACCGGCCGCCACAAGGTCCTCTCCGCCTACCGCTCTTACCACGGCGGCACCCAGCTCGCTATCAACCTCACCGGCGACCCCCGCCGCTGGCCCAGCGACACCGCCAGCACGGGCACCGTCCACTTCTTCCCGCCCTACCTCTACCGCACGGCGTTCCACTCGACCACGCAAGAGGAGGAAAGCCAGCGCGCGCTGGAGCACCTCGAGCAGCTGATCAGCTTGGAGGGGCCCGCCACTATCGCGGCGCTGATCCTGGAATCCGTTCCAGGGACCGCCGGCATCTACATGCCGCCGCCCGGCTACCTGCAAGGCGTCCGGGATCTGTGCACAAAGTACGGCATTGTGTTCATCGCGGACGAGGTCATGGCCGGTTTCGGACGCACCGGCAAGTGGTTCGCGGTCGAGCACTTCGACGTCATTCCGGATCTGCTGACCTTCGCCAAAGGCGTCAACTCCGGCTACGTCCCGCTCGGCGGTGTGGCCATCAGCCCCGAAATCGCCGCGACCTTCGGGAAGCGCGCGTACCCCGGCGGCCTCACGTACTCCGGACACCCGCTGGCCACGGCAGCCGCCGTCGCCACGATCAACACCATGGAACGCGAGGGCATCGTGGAACATGCCGCGTTCCTGGGCGAAACCGTCATCGGTCCTGCACTGGCCGGCTTCGCCGAACGGCACCCCTCAGTGGGGGAGGTCCGGGGAACCGGCGTGTTCTGGGCCATCGAGCTCGTCAGGGACCGGAGCACGCGGGAGCCGCTGGCACCCTATGGCGGCTCCAGCCCGGTGATGAACGAGATCGTCGCGGCGTGCAAATCCAAGGGCCTGCTGCCGTTCGCCAACTTCAACCGGATCCACGTGGTCCCGCCGTGCAACACCAGCGTGCAGGACATCGAGGCCGGCCTGGCAATCCTCGACGACGTCCTGGACATCGCCGATCAGGCCATCGCCTGACCGCTCCCGCGGCAGCCGTCCGCTGGCCGGGCCCGGGTTCCGTTACCGACGGAAACCCGGGCCCGGCTGGTGACTGGCGTGCGCTAAACCGCCGGGCTAGGGTCCGTCCGGGTTAGGGAGCGTCCGGGTTAGGGAGCGTCCGGACGCTGGTCTCCCTTATGGCCGCGCAGGTTGTCCTGGACCTTCCCGAAGAGGTCCTTGATGGTGGACTCCGTGTTGGTGAGCATGTCCGGCTGGACGTAGACGTTCTGCGCCGGCGGCAGGCTGTAGTGCGACTGCAGGCCGGCCGTTCCGTCAACGCCGTCGAGTGCGATGGTCACTCCGCCTTCCTTGCGCGCAATCGCCCCGATCCGGCCGAACACCAGCGTGAATTCATCCGGCTGGAAGCTCACGGTGTGCCCGATGTGCGTCCTGTTGAGCTCGCTGGCCGCAACGGCTTTCTCATTACCCGTACCTGAATAGTCCATGGTCTTCTCCTGGGGATAGTGGCAGCGTACGCCAGCAGTCTAGGGCGGCCTCCGGGTGCCGCATAGGGGGAAGCTGGGCGCTTGCACAATCCTGTCCGTCTCCCCTCGGCCCTTCATCCATTGAGCGCTTTCACGCCCGGCGGCTTAGATGAACACTGTCGGCGTTGACTACCTACCGCCGGCACCGGGAATCAACCAGGCTTCAGGAACGGCAACGGGGACCATACGTGACTTCGCAGAATGAATTGGCGGCCAGCACTGCAGGCTGGGACCAGGATGGCTCCACCCATTGTGAGGATGACTGCCACTACTGCTCCGGGCCCGAAACGGACTAGCCGGACCGGCCCTGCTCCCCGGTTAGAATTACAGGGATCCGCCACCCCGCCTTAGGCCACCGACGCTTTGGCAGGGTCGCGCGGAACCAAGCCGGCAACGAACCGATCCCGAGGGAGGACTCCGTGCGCACCCATCACGCCCGGGCTCCTTTCCATTCCCTCCGCGCGGCCATGGTCGCCGCGATGATCGTGACGCTGGCAGCGGCAGCCCACGTCGTTGGCGGCGGCGAACTGCCGGCGCCCGGTATCATGGCTGCCGTCCTGGCGCTGACCGGCATGGCAGCGACTGCCGCCACCCGGCTCAAACTGAACTTCGCCGCCATGGCTGCGCTCCTGGGCACCGGCCAACTGGTCCTCCACGAGGCTTTCAGCGCCTTCAGCCCGCCCGCCGGACCGGGACAGCCCGTCGATGCCGGGCAGTACCCGGGGCACCACCCCGCCTTCGCCCCGCTGACAGGCGTGCCGTTCACCGGCGGCCCGCTGGACGGCGGAGGCAGCGCGGCCGTCCACCTGCACCTGTTCGATTCCGCCTGGGCCGCAGGCCTGATGTTGGCCGGACATGCCCTGGCCACCCTCTCGTGCGCCCTGTTGCTGGCCAAGGGCGAGGCAGCACTCTGGTCACTCGCCGCCTGGCTCCGGCCCCTCGCGCAACTCCCCGAAGTGGCAATGCCCGACGCCGTGGCGGCGCCTGCCGCCGCCGGCTGGCCGGCGGATTCCGCTCCCCTGCCCTGGCGCAACCTCAGGGCCGACTGCCTGCGCGGCCCGCCCGCCGCCGTCGTACTTTCCTGACACCTTCTCGGCCCCGCCCGAGCTGACCCGCCCTTGCCGGCATGCCTCCGCCCGGAGCCGGACACCACCCCCTTGTTTTGTGCACCGCCCCTGCGCGACGTGCACCCTTGAAAGGCCCTCCTTTGAAAAAGTCCTCACCCATGTCCTTCCGCCGCGCCATCTCCGCAACCGCGGTGGCCGGCGGCACCGCAGCCCTCATGCTCGCCGGCGTCACCGCCGCTTCCGCGCACGTGGGCGTCACCCCGGACAAAACCGACGCCAACGCCTACGCGCTGCTCACCTTCGGCATCCCGCATGGCTGCGACGATTACGGCACCACCAAAGTGACCATCACGCTGCCCGGGGAACTCAACGACGCCCAGCCCACGGTGAACCCGAACTGGACCGTGGAGAAGGTCGTGGAACAGCTGCCGGAACCGAAGAAGCTGGCGGACGGCGCAACCATCACCAAGCGGACCAGCCAGATCGTCTACACTGCCAAGGCACCGCTGAAGCCCGAACTCCGCGACGCCCTGGTGCTCTCCGTCAAGCTGCCCGACACCGCCGGCAAGACCCTCCATTTCCCCACCCTGCAAAACTGCGAGCAGGGGCAGACGGACTGGTCGGAGATCGCCAAGGACGGCCAGGACCCGCATTCCCTCAAGGCCCCGGCACCGTCGCTCACCGTCACGGCCGCAGCCGCTGACGGGCACGGCAGCCACGCGTCAACGACCGATACAGCAGCGGAAACCGCCGGCACTGCGCAGGCCTCCTCCGTTAACGGCTCCGTGTCCGACGACGGCGCACAGGCGCGAAGCTGGGCAGGCCTCGTGGCCGGCGTCGGCGGACTTGCCCTGGGCGGGGCCGCGCTGATGCGCAGCCGGAACCGGACGCCCGCCGAAGCCCCGGCTCCCGGCAACGCTTCGGATCCCCGGAAGTAGTGCTCCGGATTGATGCCCGGAAATTACAATCCGGGCATCAATCCGCGGCAGCGGTCGTGGCATCGTTGACTCAGGCAACCGCGGGCGTGAAGGTTGAGCCATGAGGTCTCAGCCAACTAAAAACGGATTTGCCATCACGACGGCGGTCGCGGCCGCCGCCCTCCTGCTCACCGCCTGCGGTCCCAGCCAGCCGCAGTCCCAGGGAACTCCCGGACCGGCCACACTTACCACCACCACAGCCGCCTCCTCCGCACCCGCCAGCCAGTCGCCAACCAGCGCGCCGCCGTCGTCGCAGTCCGCTGCGCCCGCCGGTCCGTCACGCTGCAAGGCCGCCAACCTGACGGTGTCGCAGGACGCCACCGGCGGGGGCGCCGCCGGCAGCGTCTATTCCCAGCTCATCCTCACCAACTCCGGCGCCGAACCCTGCCTGCTGCGCGGCTTCCCGGGCGTCTCGCTCACCGCGGACGCCAACGGTGAGCCCCTCGGCGCTCCGGCCCGGCAGGACGGCGCCTCGCCCGTCGCGGACGTGCTGCTTGCCCCCGGCCAGGCGGGAGCCGCGGACATGCGCTACACGCAGGCGGGCAACTACCCGGACTGCGCCACCGCGCAGGCCGCCGGCTACCGGGTGTACCCGCCGGAGGAGACCGCATCGCTGTTCCTCGCTGTGCCCCGCACGGCCTGCACCGACGACTCGATCGAGCTCCTGACCATTGGCGCGTTCCACACCCGCTAGGAACTCTGGACCGGTAGGCCCTTAGACCCGGGATTCCCGCAACTTGGCGGGCGCATCGCGGGAGAACGCCACACCGAACCCGATCATTGCCATGCCCAGAATGAGGTGAAGCCAGTTGTCTGCGCTGTTCACGGGGAGGATGTTCACGGGCGAGTCCTGCGCCAGGAACTGCCCGAGGGTCCACAGAACCATGTAGGAAACCCCGGCACCGATGAGGAAGTTCCGGGCGGACAACGGACGCCGTGACATAAGTACGCCGGCAACCCCGGACAGCAGGTGGATGAGGTTGTGCAGCACGGACACCTGGAAGACGCCGAGGAGCATCGCCTCTGATCCGTGGCCGGCGAATGCCAGCGAGCCGTAGTTCGCGGTGGCGCCCGGAATAAACCCCAGCAGTCCGAGAACGAACAGCGCCACCCCCACCAGGAGTGACGATTTCTGGACGTTCTTCCGAAAGCCGTATGCGGCGCTGGCGGCCTCGGTTGTTTTCATGGTGCCGCTCCTGTTCCCCGGTCACGCTGCTCATGACATGATAAGTCTACTTAGCAACTCCCTTGGTGTCCCGCCGCTGACTCCCGGAAACGGAGAGCGCGGGGCTGGGACCCGCGGGATCGGGGAAAGGCAGGCAGGACCATGACCTCGCTCTGGTTGGACCGCAACCACGCCTTCCACAGCGACCAGTTCACTCCCCACGGCACCTTCGACACCGTGGTGGCAGGGGCCGGATTGACCGGGCTGGTGGCTGCACTGCTCCTGGCCCGCTCCGGCCAGACCGTGCTGGTTGTCGAAGCCAGGAGCCCGGGCGCCGTGACAACCGGCAACACCACGGCGAAGGTCTCCCTCCTGCAGGGCACAGTGCTGCAGGCGCTGCGGCGGCAGTACTCGGAAAAAGTGGTGGCTGCCTACGTCGAGATGAACCGCGAGGGACAGGCCTGGCTGCTCCGGTACCTGGCAAACCGGGGCGTGCCGTTCCAGCACCGGGATGCCTATTCCTACGCCACCTCCCCGCAGGGAACCGAAGTACTCCGACGGGAGTTGGCCGCGGCACAGGCCACGGGGCTTGCTGCGGAGTACGTGCACGATCCCGGGCTGCCGTTTCCCGTCAAAGGTGCGATCCGCCTCGGCGGGCAGGCCCAGATCCATCCCCTGGAAGTCATCGATTCCCTGGTGGACGACGTCCGCTCGCACGGCGGCCGCATCGTTTCGGGGGTGCGGCTGATCGGGCTCCGGGGACCACAGGGCTCCGGACCCGTGGGGATCCAGACAGATCATGGGCCGGTGCGGGCACGGAACGTCGTACTGGCCACGGGCACACCGGTCCTGGACCGGGGCCTCTACTTCGCCAAGCTCAAGCCGCTGCGCTCCTATGCGGCGGCGTTCGAACTGCCCGGAACAACCGCCGTCCCGGACGGCATGTTCCTATCCGTTGAGCAGCCGGTCCGGTCCCTGCGCGACTACCCCGCCGACGGCCGGCGGCTGCTCCTGGTGGGCGGCAACGGGCACCCGGTGGGCAGGGCCAGATCAACACAGGCCTACCTCGACACCCTGATCGCCTGGACAACGGCACAATTCCCTGGGGCCAGCCTCACCCACTCGTGGTCCGCCCAGGACTACCAGGCCACCAACCTGATGCCGTTCTTCGGCAGGCTGCCTCGAGGGCGGGGGCGGGTCTATTTCGCCACCGGCTACAACAAGTGGGGCATGACCAACTCCGTGGCCGCCGCGCTGGATGTCACCGCTAATATCCTCGGCACGCGGCTTCCCTGGGCAGAGACCATCCACCACCGCGTCACCTCCCCTGCCGGAGCCGCGTCCGCCGCCTCACTCAATGCGGCTGTTGCGGCTACGGCGGCCAGGGACTGGGGACAGGTGGGGCTCAAGCGCATGGATGAGGCCCGGGAGCAACCCCCGGAAGGTGCGGGCATTGTGTCCCGCCGCGGCCGGAAGCCTGTGGCAGTGTCCACGGTGGACGGCGTCCGCTGCACACTG
Organism: Arthrobacter oryzae; assembly: GCF_030718995.1. Lineage (NCBI taxonomy): Bacteria > Bacillati > Actinomycetota > Actinomycetes > Micrococcales > Micrococcaceae > Arthrobacter > Arthrobacter oryzae. The sequence continues at coordinate 2,406,037 of NZ_CP132204.1, read as the reverse complement.
TCCGCCGTCTGCACCCACCTCGGCGGCATCGTGCGCTGGAACGACAGCGAAAAATCCTGGGACTGCCCGCTCCACGGCTCCCGCTTCAGCAGCGACGGGACGGTGCTGGAAGGGCCGGCCACGCGCGATCTGCGGCAGATTGACTGACCCGGCAGCGGCCCGGCATGAACCCGCCGGCAGCGCCAGGGGCGCCGCCAATCGTGTCAGTGGCGTAGGGCATGATGGAGGAATGCAGGGGAAGGAGCCCGCCGGCGGCGCGTCGGATAAGACACCGTCCGGCGGCACGCCGTCAGGCAAGGCACCGTCGGGGACGCTGGCGGGCGGGCCTTCTGCCGCGCCGACCATGGACCGGTTCAGCCAGTCCACCCGCGAGTGGTTCCTCGGCGCGTTTTCCGCGCCCACCCCCGCCCAGAACGGCGCCTGGAACGCCATTTCGTCCGGCTCCCACGCGCTGGTGGTCGCCCCCACCGGCTCCGGCAAAACCCTCGCGGCCTTCCTGTGGGCGCTCGACAGGCTCCAGTCCGCCGATCCTTCCGAGCCTGAGGCACTTCCCGGCCTGGACCCTGATACGGCCAAAGGCAGGAAACCGAAGGCGCCCAAGCGGAAAACGCGCGTCCTGTACATTTCGCCGCTGAAGGCGCTTGGCGTCGACGTCGAACGCAACCTCCGCGCGCCGCTCATCGGCATCACCCAGACAGCAAAACGGCTGGGCCTGCCCGCCCCTCTGATCACTGTGGGCGTCCGGTCCGGGGATACGACGACGGCGGACCGCCGCGCGCTGCTCAGCCACCCGCCGGACATCCTCATCACCACGCCGGAATCCCTGTTCCTCATGCTCACGTCCCGGGCGCGGGAAACGCTGGCCGAGGTGGACACCATCATCGTGGATGAGGTCCATGCCGTCGCCGGAACGAAGCGCGGCGCGCACCTGGCCGTCTCACTGGAACGGCTGGACGCGCTCCTGCCCAAACCAGCGCAGCGGATCGGCCTGTCAGCCACGGTGGAACCGCGGGAACTTGTGGCCCAGTTCCTGGCCGGTTCCGCCCCGGTGGAAATCGTGGCCCCGCCGTCAAAGAAGAACTGGGACCTGACGGTTTCCGTGCCGGTCGAGGACATGTCCGATCTGCAGGGGGCAGCAGGCGCCTTCGACTCCGGCCCTGCTTCGGGGCTGCAGCCGCAGGCGTCCATCTGGCCGCATGTGGAGGAGAAAATTGTGGACCTGGTACTGGCCAACCAGTCCACCATCGTGTTCGCAAATTCGCGCCGCCTCGCCGAACGCCTGACTGCGCGCCTTAATGAAATCTATGCCGAACGCCAGCTGGTGGCCGCGGGAGGCGGCTGGGGCGAGTTTGGCGCCGGGGCGCCGGACTTCGAAGCGGTGACTGCCGGCGGACCGGCGGGCGGCACTCCGACGTCCACGGCAACACCGGCGCACATGATGGCCCAGGCAGGCAGCACCGCCGGTGCCGACCCGGTGCTGGCGCGGGCGCACCACGGTTCCGTGTCGAAGGACCAGCGGGCACTGATCGAGGACGACCTCAAATCGGGCCGGCTGCGGTGTGTTGTGGCCACGTCCTCGCTGGAGCTTGGCATCGACATGGGCGCGGTGGACCTGGTGGTCCAGGTTGAGTCGCCGCCCTCCGTGGCCAGCGGCCTGCAGCGGGTGGGCCGCGCCGGGCACCAGGTGGGCGAGGTGTCCCAGGGCGTCCTCTTCCCCAAGCACCGTGCAGACCTCGTGCACACCGCCATCACCGTGGAACGCATGCTGGGCGGCAAAATCGAACGGCTCAGCGTGCCCGCCAACCCGTTGGACATCCTGGCGCAGCAGACCGTGGCCGCCACCGCACTGGGCTCCATCGACGTCGAGGAATGGTTCTCCACAGTCCGCCGGTCCGCGCCGTTCGCCTCCCTCCCCCGCTCCGCGTTCGAGGCCACGCTGGACCTCCTGGCCGGCCACTACCCGTCCGACGAATTCGCCGAACTCCGCCCGAGGATCATCTGGGACCGCAACGCAGGCACCATCGAAGGCCGCCCCGGTGCGCAGCGGCTGGCCGTGACGTCCGGCGGCACCATTCCGGACCGCGGTCTCTTCGGCGTCTACATCATCGGCACCGAAGTGGAAGGCTCGGCGTCGCCTTCCACCGAGGGCAAGGCTGCCAGCCCGGGCGCCTCGGCCGCCAGGGGCGGGCGGCGGGTGGGCGAACTCGACGAGGAGATGGTCTACGAATCCCGCGTAGGGGACGTCTTCGCCCTGGGTGCGACCAGCTGGAAGATCGAGGACATCACGCACGACCGCGTGCTGGTGTCCCCGGCCTTCGGCCAGCCGGGCAAGCTCCCCTTCTGGAAGGGTGACTCGCTGGGCCGGCCGGTGGACCTGGGCCGCGCCCTGGGCGCGTTCGTGCGCGAACTTTCAGCGTCCGACGTCGGCCCTGCCACGGAGCGGTGCAAGGCCAGCGGTCTCGACGATTTCGCCGCCAACAACCTGATCCAGTACCTCGCCGAACAGCGGCTCGCCACCGAAGTGGTCCCCAGCGATACCACCTTGGTGGTGGAACGGTTCCATGACGAGCTGGGTGACTGGCGGGTGGTCCTGCACAGCCCGTTCGGCATGCCGGTGCACGCGCCCTGGGCCCTGGCCGTGGGGCAGCGCCTGCACCAGCGCTACGGGATGGACGGTTCCGCGATGGCCGCCGACGACGGCATTGTGCTGCGCGTACCCATGATGGAGGACGAGCCGCCGGGTGCCGAACTGTTCCTCTTCGAACCAGAAGAACTGGAGCAGATCGTGACGGCGGAGGTGGGCGGCAGCGCCCTCTTCGCCTCGCGCTTCCGGGAGTGCGCCGCCCGGGCCCTCCTGCTGCCCCGGCAGAACCCGGGCAAGCGGCAGCCCCTGTGGCAGCAGCGCCAGCGGTCCGCCCAGCTTCTGGACGTGGCCAGGAAGTACCCCACTTTTCCCATCGTGCTGGAAACCGTCCGCGAATGCCTGCAGGACGTCTACGACCTCCCGGCGCTGAAGGACATTGCAGCGTCGATTGAGCGGCGTGAGCTGCGGATCCTGCAGACCACCACCCAGCAGCCCTCCCCGTTCGCGAAGTCCCTGTTGTTCGGCTACGTCGCTCAGTTCCTCTACGAGGGCGATTCCCCGCTTGCGGAGCGCCGGGCCGCCGCACTTGCCCTGGATTCAACCCTGCTCAATGAGCTGTTGGGCCGCGTGGAGCTCCGCGAACTGCTGGACGCCAAGGTCATCGAAGCCACCGAGCGCGAACTGCAGCGGCTGGCTCCGGACCGCCGGGTCCGCGGCATGGAGGGCGTCGCTGACCTGCTGCGCCTCCTCGGCCCGCTGACGCCCGAGGAAGTTGCCGCGCGCCTGGAACCCGCCGCCCCGGTGGCGGAGCCCGCGGCGGTGGAGCCCGCCGGAACCGCCGGGGCCGAGTCGGCTGCGGCCGAGTCCGCGGAAGCGACCGTAGCGGACGCGGCTGCCCACCTCGCCGCGTTGCAGCGGGCCAACCGCGCACTCCGGGTCAACATCGGCGGCGTCGAGCGGTTTGCGGCGGTGGAGGACGCTGCCCGCCTGCGGGACGCCATCGGGGTGCCGCTGCCCATGGGGGTGCCGCTGGCGTTCATCGAGCCTGTGGCAGACCCCCTTGGCGACCTCGTCTCCCGCTACGCCCGCACCCACGGGCCCTTCACCGCAACGGAAGCCGCTGCCCGGCTGGGACTCGGCGTCGCCGTCGTTAGCACGGCGCTCAAGCGGCTCGCCGCGGACGGCCGCGTGGTGGAAGGCGAGTTCCGCCCGCACGCCCCGCCGCCCCGGGAGGCCCCCTCCCCCGACGCCGCGGAACCGGGCGCCGCAGAGCCCCAGGCACAGCCTGCGGTTTCGGTCACGGCCCTCGCCGGCACCAGTGAATGGTGCGACGCCGAGGTCCTGCGGAAGCTCCGCCGCCGGTCACTGGCCGCCCTCCGGGCGGAAGTCGAGCCCGTGGACGCGGCGGCCTACGGGCGGTTCCTGCCCGCCTGGCAGAACGTCCGGACACCCGGAAAGAGCCGTGGCCAGTCCGCCCTGCGCGGGCTGGACGGCATCATCACCGCCGTCGACCAGCTCTCGGGTGTGCCTGTTCCGGCGTCAGCGTGGGAACCCCTCATCCTCGCCAGCCGCGTCAGCGACTACCAGCCCGCCATGCTGGATGAGCTGATGGCCGCCGGCGAGGTCCTCTGGTCCGGTGCCGGTGCCCTGCCGGGCAATGACGGCTGGGTGAGCCTGCACCTCGCGGACTCGGCCGACCTCACGCTGAACCCCGCGCCGGACTACGAGCCGGGAGACGCCCAGCGGCGGCTTTTGGAGCACCTGCAGAACAATGGCGGCGGCTACTTCTTCCGCCAGCTGACCGACATCGCGGGCGGCATGGACTCGGTGCTGAGCGACCAGGATGTGGTGGCGGCCCTTTGGGACCTGGCGTGGGCCGGCCGGATCACCGGCGATACGTTCGCTCCCGTCCGGGCCATGATCGCCGGCGGCCACACAGCACACCGGCAGGTGGCCCGGGCTCCGCGGGCACGCGCACCCCGGATGAGCCGGCTGGGCCGCGCCCACGGCACGGGCCTGCTGGGATCTGCCGGACTGACCGGCGGGCGCTACGGGTCGGCCACCGGGGCAGCCCCCACTCCGCCGCTGGCGGCCGGCCGCTGGTCCGCCCTGCCGTCGCCGGAACTGGATCCGACCATCCACGCCCGTGCCACAGCGGAACTCCTCCTGGACCGGTACGGCGTGGTCACCCGCGGCTCCGTCATGGCCGAGAACATCCTGGGCGGATTCGGCCTGATGTACAAGGTCCTGGCCAGGCTGGAAGAGGCCGGGCGGTGCCGCCGCGGCTACTTCATCGAACACCTGGGCGCTGCCCAGTTTGCCGTTCCGGCCACGGTGGACCGGCTGCGGTCCTATTCGGAGGATTCCCAGCTGGCCAAGCCGGAGCCGGTTGCCCTGGCGCTTGCGGCCACCGACCCCGCCAACCCTTACGGCGCGGCGCTGCCGTGGCCGGCGCTCAGCGTCGAAGCAGGCAGTGGCCACCGGCCCGGCAGGAAGGCCGGGGCACTGGTGGTGATGGTCGACGGCGCCCTGGCCCTCTACGTGGAACGCGGCGGGAAGACGCTGCTCGCCTTCGACGACGCCCCGGAGGTGCTGGCCGCCGCAGCAGCAGCCCTGGTGGGAGTGGTCAAACGCGGCGCTGTGGACAAGCTGATCATGGAGAAAGTCAACGGCCACGGCATCCTGGACACTCCGGCAGCCGCCGCCCTGACCCACGCCGGCGCCTATTCGACTCCGAAAGGACTGAGGATCCGTGCCTGAAGGTGATTCCGTCTGGCGGGCGGCAGCGCAGCTGCACGCCGCCCTGGCCGGACACCAGCTCACGGCCTCCGACTTCCGTGTGCCCCGGTTCGCCACCCTCAAGCTGGCGGGTTGGACAGTCGACGAAGTGGTTCCGCGCGGCAAGCACCTGCTCATGCGGCTCCAAGGCCCGGCGGACGAACGGCTGACCATTCATTCGCACCTGAAAATGGAAGGGGCCTGGCAGGTCTACCCGCCCGGCGGCCGCTGGCGGAAACCGGGTTTCACGGCCCGGTGCGTGCTGCGCACGGCCACGGCAGACGCCGTCGGCTTCTCCCTCGGAATCCTGGAAGTAGTCCGCACCGCGGACGAGGATTCCGTCGTCGGCCATCTCGGGCCGGATCTCCTGGGGCCGGACTGGGACGTGGCGGAGGCTGAACGGCGGCTGCGTGCGGCGCCGGACGTTCCCATCGGCGTGGCCCTGCTGGACCAACGCAACCTCGCCGGCATCGGCAACATCTACCGCTGCGAGGTCTGTTTCCTGTCCGGCATCCATCCCGCGGCGCCCGTTGCTGACGTAACGGACCTGCCCGCCATGATGGCCACCGCCAAGCAGTTGCTGGAGGCCAACCTGGGGCCTGGCCGGCGCACCACCGTGCTCAACCCGCGGGGAATGCCTGTCGGCCGGATGGCCGGAAGGCCTGGATACTGGGTATATAGGCGCGAGCACCAGCCGTGCCTCAAATGCGGCACGCCCATCCGCCGGGGCGTGCTCGCCAAGGCTGCCGGCACCGAGGAACGGGACATTTACTTCTGTCCCACCTGCCAGCCGCTGCCGGCCGGAACCGCCTGACCCGCCCCTGCTCCGGGTGCCGGCGCGCGCGCGGCCTCCGGCACGGTGAACCACGGCAGCAGCAGCTGCACCAGCGGTCCGATGGCCAGGGCGTAGACCACGGTTCCCACGCCCACCGATCCACCGAGCAGCCAGCCGGCGGCCAGGACCACGATCTCGATTCCCGTCCGGGACGTCCGCACCGACCAGCCGGTCCGGCGAGCCAGCCCGGTCATCAGTCCGTCGCGGGCGCCGGGGCCGAAGCGTGCGCCGATGTAGCAGGCCGACGCGATCCCGTTCAGCAGCACCGCCCCGGCCAGCATCCCGATCTGGCCGCCGAGATGCGCGAACTCCGGGATCAGCGCCAGGCCGATGTCCGCGAAGACGCCCACCAGCACGGCGTTGCACAAGGTGCCGAACCCGGGCCACTGCCGCAGCGGAATCCACAGAAGCAGGACGAGGAAACTGACGATGACCACCACCGCTCCGATGGTGAGCCCGGTCTTCCCGGCCACGCCCTGGTGGAACACATCCCAGGGGTCGAGGCCGAGGCCGGCCCGGATGAACATGGCCAGCGAGATGCCGTACATGGCCAGGCCGGTGAACAGTTGAAGGAGTCTGCGGGTCATCATGGGAACCATCCTCCGCTGAAACTGGCCTTGTAATCCATATCCAGTTTGAGATACTGGCTACATGTCCGGCTCCCTGAATCCCACTGCACTGGCACGCCTCCTCGGCCGGTGGAACCTCGGCGCGGCGCCCGCGTACCGCGAGCTGGCCGACGTCGTGCGCCTCCTCATCCTGGACGGCCGCGTCCCGCTGGACACCGCGCTGCCCAGCGAACGGGCCCTGGCGGCCACACTTGGCGTCAGCCGGACCACCGTGACGGCCGCCTATGCCGAACTGCGGGAGCAGGGTTTCCTCAGCAGCCGGCAGGGCAGCCGCGGCCGGACCTGCATTCCCCGCCATCTGCCCGGGGGCGCAGCCGGGCCGGGTGCCGCCGAGCTGATCAGCCCGAACTCCCTGGCCGGCGCCCCGGGACTGGCGCCGCCGCCGGGCCTGCTCGACCTCGCCTACGCGTCCCTGCCGGCCAGCGGCGAGGTGGTGCACCGAGCGTTCGCCGCCGCACTGACCGAGCTCCCTGCGCTGCTTCCGGGTTTCGGTTACGACGCCATCGGCATTCCTCCCCTCCGCGAGGCGATCGCTGCGCGGTACACGGCAGCCGGCGTCCCCACCACGGCGGACCAGATCCTGGTGACATCCGGCGCGCAGCACGCCCTGAACATCGTGCTCCGCACCCTGGCTGGCCGGCAGGACAAGGTACTCGTGGACCACCCCACGTACCCGCACGCACTTGATGCCATCCGGGCCAGCGGAGCCCGCACGGTTCCGGTAGCCCTCCCCCACGGATCAGGCTGGGACATGCCCGGACTGGAAGCTGCCATGGCCCAGCAGCGCCCCAAGATGGCGTACGTCGTGCCCGACTTCCACAACCCCACCGGCCGGCTGATGACCGACCCCCAGCGGCGCCGGCTGGTCCAGGCCGCGTCCGCTGCAGGAACGGTGCTGGTGGTGGACGAAACGCTGCGCGAACTGAACCTCGACGACGTGCGCACGGCCCCGCTGGCCGCCTTCAGTCCTGCGGTGGTCACCATCGGCTCACTGAGCAAGTCGCACTGGGCAGGCCTGCGCACGGGGTGGATCCGGGCAGGCAGCGCACTAATTCAGCGCTTCTCCGCAACCCGCACCACCATGGACCTCGGCGGGGCCGTGGTGGAACAGCTGGCGGCGGCACACCTGGTCCGGTCGCTCGACGAGCCGCTTCCCGCCCGGCTGGCGGCCCTTCGCGAAAACCGTGCTGCGCTGCTTGAACTGATCGGCCGCATCCTCCCCGGCTGGCAGGCGGAACGGCCCGACGGCGGCCTAAGCGTGTGGTGCCGGCTCCCCGCTCCGATCAGCACCGCACTGACCGTCATCGGCCCGGACTTCGGGGTCAGGCTGGCGGCCGGCCCCCGGTTCGGCGTGGGCGGAGCCTTCGAACACTACCTGCGCATCCCCTTCACGCTGCCGCCCGAGCAACTGGAGACGGCAGTGCTCGCCCTTCGCTCGGCCCAGGAAAAGCTCGACGCCGCACCCCAGCTCCGGCGCAGCCTCCGGCACACGCCCGCCGTCGCCATCGCCTAGCGCTGCCCCTGACGCGCGGGGACCTCCCATGACGCGCAAATTACCTGGCGCCCCTGGTATTCCAGGGGCGCCAGGTAATTTGCGCGTCGCCAGCCGCTTTGCGCGTCGCCGGGTCCTACGCGTAGACCTTCCCGAGGTATTCGCCCCAGGCCCTGGCCGTGGCTTCGGTGTCCCCGCCACCACTGAAGTCGTGGACGGTCATGCCCACCGGGGCGCCAAAGACGTTACGGCCGAAGAACCTGTACATGGCATCGGCGGTCCGCAGGCCCAGGAAGTTCTCGTTGGAGAAGTCCACCTGGCCGCTCAGCCGCCCCACGCCGTCGAGCTCCACATCAAAGGTGTCCCCCTGCGACGCGATGTCTACGCCGAGCGCCTTCTTCAGCCGCACGAAGCCGTCCGGCACCTGCGAAGCCGCGGGACCCTGGATGTCAGTAAACACCACGGGCCGGCCGTCGAAGTACTGCAGGTACTGGCCCAGGGTGTGGAGGTAGAACTCCGTGTGCTTGCTGGCGCCGTCATACTGCTCGTCCCAGTTGTCGGCGAAGATGCCGCTGTGCACGTAGTGCAGCCTGGCACGCCCGCCCTCGAGCGGCTCCAGGACATGCTCCAACTGGTTGAACCGGCCGTCCGGCCCCTCCATCCGCGACACGAGGTGCTGCGGGTACTCCTCGACGGTTTTCACATCCGGCCACTGGTCAGTGGGGAACATCCAGCCGGGGGTGCCCTTGGTGACGGCCTCCCAGACCCGCTCCGGAGTACCGGGCAGCTCGGTGTCGTAAACAATCTCGAATTTCCGGTTGTCAGTCATTGTCCTGCTCCTGTTCCTTGTCCCCGCGCGGGGTGGTTTTGTGTGGTTCCTTGAGTGCCGGGTGAAGCGCGACGACGAGCCGGTGCTTCCGCCCGGCCGTCCCGCCGTCGTTGTGGTACTTGTCCACGAGCCGGGTGACCGCAACGCCGAGCTCTTCGGCGAAGGCAGCGCGGTCCGCGGCCGTGCGGAAGGTGATTTCGCCGTCGATCGCGAAGGTGGCGAGTTTCTGCCGCGCGGCGGCCGCCCCGGCGATGAGCTTCCCCACTTCCTGGACCATGCGTCCGGCGAGCGCGAGCAGCCAGAAAGCCGAGAACCGGTCGGCAAACCGGTGCGGATCGGGTGCCACGGACGCCAGGGCAACGGGCGAAATGAGGTAGGACGCCGCGGTGGCCTGCAGCACGCGCTCCGTGACGTTTCCTTTGCGGCGCTCCTCGACAAGCTCCACCAGGCCGTGCCGCTCCAGAGCCTTGAGGTGGTAGTTCACCTTCTGCCGAGGCAGCCCCACTTTCGCGGCGAGCTGCGTGGCCGAGCCCGGCTCCGCAAGCTCCCGAAGGATGCGGGTCCGGATGGGATCCAGGGAGGCTTCCGCCGCCGCCGGGTCCTCGATCACTTCGATGTCCAACATGGTTTAAGTATCGTTACCGACAATTTTATTTGTCAAGAACTTTTTTTCCGTCGGTACACGATCCCGGCAAAGTAGAATGGACCGGTGATGCAATCCCCCCTCCCCGTGCGCGACGGCGTGAACGCGACCCGCCTGCGCCTACCCGACGAGGGGCCGTGGGACACCGCAATGGACTACATGATGCACCGCTGGGGCCACATCGACCCGCAGGGCATCGAGGACCGGTTCGACGCCGGCGAAATCGTGGGTGAGGGCGGCATCCCCCTGGACCGGCGCACCAGGCTCGAGGACCACACGTTCATCTGGTACTACCGCACGCTCCCGCCGGAGACGCGGCTGCCGGTCGAGCTCAGCATCCTGCACCAGGACCACCACATCCTGGTGGTGGACAAGCCCCACTTCCTGCCCACCACCCCGGGCGGCACCTACATCCAGGAGTCGGCCCTGGTCCGGCTCCGCAACCAGCTGAACCTCCCGGACCTGATCCCCATGCACCGGCTGGACCGGATGACGGCCGGTATCCTCCTGCTCTCCACCAACCCGGAGACCCGGGGCAAGTACCAGGTGCTGTTCGAGAAGCGCCAGGTCCAGAAGGAGTACGAGTGCGTCTCCGCCGCGGAACCGGCAGCGGGACATCCCGCCGTCGACTTTCCCGTCGTGGTACGGAACCGCATGACCAAGTCCCGCAGCTACCTGCTGGCGGAGGTCGTCGACGGCGAACCCAATGCGGAAACCCGCATTGAACTGCTGAAAACGTTCGACGCCGGCACTTCAGCGGGTGCCCCGGAACGGCGCGCGCTGTACCGGCTTGAGCCGCACTCGGGAAAGACCCATCAGCTCAGGGTGCACATGGCATCGTTGGGGCTGGGGATTGTGAACGATGCTTTTTACCCGGACCTGCTGGACAAGGCGCCGGACGATTACACCAGGCCGCTCCAGCTCCTGGCCCGCGGGATCCGATTTGTGGACCCCATCACCAAACAGCCGGTGGAGTACCGCAGCCGGCTCCAACTCAGCGAGGCCCCGGCCTAGCCCTGCCTTACGGCCGGCAATCCGCGGGCGCGAAAATGCGGTACCTTGTGCCCATGGACCTCGCCAATGCCGATACCTGGGGCGCCGCGATCTATTTCTGGATCATCCCCATCGTCCTTGGCGACGCCATTTTCCCGCCCGTCCCGTCCGAAATGGTGGTGATCACGGGCGGAGCACTCTCCGCGGAAGGCCGCGCGAACTACCTGCTGGTGGGGCTCCTGGCCGCGTTGGCTTCGTGGATCGGCGACGTGGTGGTGTTCCAGCTCTTCAAGCGCCGGCTCAGCCACGTCCTGGACCGCTGGCGGTGGGGCCGCAAATTCCACAGCGGCATCCATGCGGCTATCGCCAAGGCGGGCCGCTCCACCACCTACGGAGCCATCATCGGCGTGCGGTTTATCCCAGGCGGACGGCTGGCGACGTCGGCAGCCGCCGGCATCGCCGACGTCACCACCCGGGCGTTCAGCTTCTGCGCCGCACTCGGAGCCGTCCTCTGGGCCACCTATCTCACGGGGCTCGGCTATTTCACCGGTTCCGCGACCAAGCTGCCGTTCTGGGCCAGCTCGCTGATCGGCGTCGCCGTCGGGCTGGTGATCGGCGGGGTGATAGGCATGATTGTCACCCGCCGCCGCGGCAGCCGGTCGCCCGTGGACGAGCCCGGCGGCCCCCGCCCCGATGCAGGGACGCCGGCCTGACGCTGCACCTTCCGGCTAGACGGGAGCCCAGCGGCCGCGGCGGCGTCGGAGCACCAACAGTGAGCCCGTCACCGCAACGCGTTCGACGGCGTCGCGCATCATCGCGGCCGACTCCCGCGCATGGCTGTTCTCACCTGTGTACTCCGTTGGCTCCACCAGGAAGCGGAGGTTCAGCTCGGGCACGCCGCCTGCAATCTGCAGTTGGTTCGATTCGACGTGGTGCCTTGTTCCGAGGGCTTCGACGGCGGCGGCCATGACGGCCTCGGGGGCGTTGCCAGGCTTCAGCCCGGTGATTTTCAGTCTGGTCTGGAACGAAGGCATGGCATCAACCCTAGCCCCAGGACGCTCTCTCACTTCACGCCGCTTAAACCCAAACGCTCTCTCACTTTTGGCCGCTTAAACCCAAACGCTCTCTCATATTTGGACGGAAATTTCCGGAAGCGCACTCACTGGTGAGAGAGCGTCCGGAAATTGCCATCAGGAAGTGAGAGAGCGTTTGATGAAAACCCGCAGGAAGTGAGAGAGCGTCGGGGGGTTATCCGGTGTTGCGGAGGCCCGCTGCCACGCCGTTGACCGTGATGAGCATGGCCCGCTGGAGCCGCTCGTCGATCTCGGCCCCGGACATGCTCCCGTCCTCGGAACCTTCGGCCCGGATGCGGCGCATCAGTTCCACCTGCAGGTAGCTGATGGGGTCCAGGTACTGGTCGCGGATTTCGAGGGAGCGCTTGAGGGTGGGCTGCGCGTCGAGGAGCACATGCTCGCCGGTGAGGTTCTGGATTTCCGTGACCGTGAGTTCGTATTCGTCCCGGATGGCGCGGAACAGGTGGTGCAGTTCCTCCGGCACCAGGGTGGAGACGTAGTATCCGGCAATGTCCATGTCCGTCTTGGCCAGGGTCATTTCGACGTTGGACAGCACCGACCGGAAGAAGTGCCAGCGGTCCATCATTTCCGCGAGCTGTTCCGTGTTGCCGGCCTCGCGGGCAGCCTTGAGCCCGGAACCGACACCGAACCAGCCCGGCACGATCTGGCGCGACTGGGTCCAGCCGAACACCCACGGGATGGCGCGCAGCCCGCCCAGCCCGGCGCCTGAGTCCGGGCGCTTGGAGGGACGCGAGCCGATGTTGAGGGAACCGAGCTGTTCCACCGGGGTGGAGGCCATGAAGTAGGCCGGCAGGTCAGGGTCGTCAATCAGCGAGCGGTACCGCGCGAAGGCGGCATCGGAGATGGTCTCCATGACGTGGCCGTAGCGCTCGCGCTCGTCCTCGGACGTGCGGGGCGTGCGGTGCAGGGCGGAACCCTGCATCACGGCAGCGAGGGACAGCTCGAGGTTTTCGCGTGCCAGCTCCGGCAGCGAGTACTTGTCCGAGATGACTTCACCCTGTTCGGTGAACTTAATTTCACCTTCGAGGACGCCGTTCGGCTGGGCCAGGATCGCGTCGTAGGTGGGTCCGCCGCCGCGGCCCACGGACCCGCCGCGGCCGTGGAAGAGGCGCACCCGGACGCCGTGCTTGGCCGCGACGTCGCGCAGCTTCCGCTGGGTCTTGTGGATTTCCCACTGGCTGGTCATGACGCCGGATTCCTTGTTGGAGTCCGAGTAGCCAAGCATGATTTCCTGGACGTCCCCGCGCAGCCGCACCAGTTCACGGTACGACGGATCGGACAGCAGCTGGTCCACGATCTCCGCCGAAGCCCGCAGCTCCTCCACGGTTTCCAGCAGCGGCGCAAAGCCGATCCTGGCGTACGGCGCATCTCCGAAGAGGCTGACGAGTCCCGCCTCGCGGGCCAGCACAGCGGCTGCCAGGACGTCGTCCGCGCCGCGGGTCATGGAAATGATGTACGTCTCGATGACGTCCGGGCCGTAGGTCTTCAGGGCGCGGCGGATCTCACGGAAGACGTCGTACGTGCCGTCAGCGACGCCGTCGAGCTTAATCGGATGGCCGGACAGCGGACGGCGGGACCCGAGTTCCGCCCCCAGAACTTCCAGGCGCTCCGCACGGCTGAGTTCGGAGTACCGCAGGCCGGGGCCGCCCAGGCGGTCCATGAGCTGACCGACGGCGTCATGGTGGTGATCGGCGTGCTCGCGGATGTCCAGGGTGGCGAGGTGCAGCCCGAAGGAGGCGATGGCGCGGCGTACGCGCGCGAGCGCACCGTCGGCGGCGAGTCCGGCGTGGTGGTTGCGCAGCGACTTCTCCAGCAGACCGAGCTCGGCGAGGACATCGGCTGTGGACGTGTAGTCCCGGCCCGGCTGGTGCGACGAATTGGCCCCGACGCGCTTGGCCGTGTTGAGCAGCTTTGCCTTGATGCAGGTGAGCTTAAGCCGGTACGGCTCCTGCGCATTGAGCTCCAGCACCCGGCGGTCCAGGCCCGGGAGGTTGGTCAGGTCCGTGTCGATCGAGTCCAGCAGTTCCTGGTCCGCCCCGGCCAGCGCAGTGGAGTTGGACAGGATGGCGATGAGCTCATCGATCATGGCGATGCTGATGCGGACGGCGTGCTGGTTCTGGATCTGCAGGATCTCGCGGGTGACAGCAGCGGTGACGTTCGGGTTGCCGTCGCGGTCGCCGCCGATCCAGGACCCGAAGCGGATGGGGGCCTTCTGCGACGGCAGCGTGACGCTGTGCTCCTCCAGCAGTTCGGACAGGTCCGAGAGCATTTCGGGCATGGCGTCAGTGAGGATGCTGTTCAGGTAGTAGATGGCGTTGCGGGCCTCATCCACCGGGGTGGGCCGGACCTGGCGGAGCTCGTCCGTCTGCCACATCTGGTCGATCACTTCGGCGAGCTGGCGGTCCTGGCGCCGGCGGGCGGAGGTGCCTTCCTCGGTGGTCACCGCCAGGACATCCGAAAGCCGGCGGATCTTGTCCAGGACGGAGCGGCGGGAGGCCTCCGTGGGATGGGCCGTGAAGATGGGGCGGACATCCAGCTCGTTGACCACTTCCTGCAGGACGGACGGACCCGCCTGGCTGGAAATCTCCGCCACGGCCTTGGCCAGCCAGCCGTCCTTTTCCTGGCGCGTCCGCAGCCCGCGGACCCGGTGGACCTGCTCGGCGGCGTTGGCCAGGTGGAAGTAGAACGCAAAGGCGCGGACCAGGTCGGTGGCCTGGTCGATGGGCAGGGAGCCCAGCAGTTCGCGGACCTGGGCAACGACGTCGTGCGAGCTCCAGGGTCCGGTGGCATCAGCGCCGCCGCGGGCGGCTTCCTTGGATTCCTTGGTCAGAAGGCGGACCTGCTCCACAAGGTCGAGGAGTTCGGGGCCGTGCTGGCGGACCAGCGATTCGCCCAGCAACGTGGAGACGCGCCGGACGTCCGCCCGGAGTTCGGACGCCAGATCGGCGCTGGCGAGGTCAGTGCCCGCGAGATGGGAGCCTGGATTTACTGCAGTGTCAGCCATGGAAACTATCTTTCGAGGGTTCGGACTTGGCTCGTACACTGCGCTGGATACTGTGAGCCGGGTTACGTGTTCCTATGGGATGTTACCCGGCACCCCTGCGGCGTGGGAATTTGTCTCAGATAGTGTTCGTGCCCTTGACGTCCGCGGCGGCGCCTGTTTTATTAGGCCCCGCCGGCCCGCACCGTCAGCACCAACTCCACGCCCTCGCCCCTGCTCAGCGTGCAATCTTGAAGTTGAAGTTTGCCGTCCCCAGCGCCCCCCAGAGCCGCAGCCAGACGGGCAGGAGCATCTCAGCGCCGCGGGCCGTGGTGATGTCCCCCAGATCAATCACGTCCTGGTGCCCGAGGCTCTTAAGGAGCATGGTCACCTCACGCTTGGCCTCGGAATCGTTGCCCGAGACGAATACCGAATGGTCGCCACCGGCCGCGCGTCCGGGGTCAACCATCAGGTTCGCGTTCATCGTGTTAAGGGTCTTGACCACTTTGGCTTCGGGGAACGTCCGCTGGATCAACTCGCCCAGGCTGTCCGTGTTCACGGGGCTAAGCGTCGGCGGCATGCCGTGTGAGAAGTCCAGCGGATTCGCGATATCCACCAGGATCTTGCCGGCAAGGTTTTCCGACCCCGCGGCGGAAAGCGCAGCGACGGAACCCGCCCCCTCGGTTGCGTTGATGACCAGCTCGGCGTCGGCCGCGACATCGGCAAACGCAACCAGGCGGACATGCGGGTGGTCCTTGAGCCACTGACCGAAGGGAGGAGCCCCCATGGCGTCCGGTTCCGTGCGGGCCAGTGTGGCTTGCGGGTCGCGGGTTCCGATGGCGATTTCATGGCCAAGTCCCGCCAGCGCTCCGGCCATCGCCCGGCCCACAGTGCCGGTTCCCAGTACAGCAATTTTCATGGCGATCAATTCCCGCAATCCGTCGACGTCGACAACTCTGTCTGGCCGTGCATTCCGCACGCGTTGCTTGACCGTATCAGGCAGGCGAAAAGGCGGCAATCGACCTGCGGTGCGTGGGCGTCGCCCGAACTGAGCGGAATGCTGCGGGGCGGCGTGCGGTTGTACGGTGGGCCAAAAGACTTCCCTTTGGAGGACCCATGAACACTGCCCCTGACGCCCAGCTGGAACGCTGGAACCGTTTCCGCGCGAACCGCAACAAGGCGCTGGCCGGCGAATACGGCTGGTTGACGCTCACGTCGTTCCAGTGGCTGGAAAGCCGGCCCGCCGCCGTCGACCTTGCCCCGGGGCTCTGGTCCACGGACGGCACGACGGCGTTCCTCACCGCAACGGCGGCGGACGGGCTGACGCTGGTGGAAACGGGCGAGGCCGTGGACGGCGCGGTGTCGGCGGTGCTGGCCGATGAGGAATCGCTGATGTGGGTCCAGTACGGCGGCGGTGACGGCAAGCAGGTGGTGGTGGAACTCGCCATGCGGGCGGACAAGTACGCCATCCGCACCCGCGATTCCCGCTCGCCGGTGTTTACGGAGTTCGACGGCGTGCCCACCTTTGACTACCGCCCGGACCTGGTGATCGAGGCCGAGTTCCGCCCCTATCCGGAGCCGGTGGACGTTCCGATCAGCACCGCCAACCCGCTGGTGGACGGCGTGCACCGGACGGTCGGCGAGCTGGTGTTCCGGCTGCCCGGGAAGGACCACGAGTTCCACCTGCACGCCGAAGAGGAGAAGCTAGGCGCCCTGACGGTCACATTCCACGACGAAACCAACGGGGACTCGACCGATGACTGGCGCAAGGTGTCAACGCCAAAGCCACGCCCTGACGGCACAGTGGTCCTGGACTTCAACCGCGCCATCAACTACCCGAGCGCCTTCACCCCGTACGGCACATGCCCCATGCCGGTGAAGAACAACAGCCTGGACTACCGGATCGAAGCCGGCGAAAAGGACCCGATGATCGCCGGCTGAGCGCGAACTGAGCGCGAACGGACAGTTGCGGCCCCGGGCGGTTCCGAAGGGCCCCAAGTGTCCGTTCGCGCTGATTCCTCAGACGATCGCCGATACCCCGGTGACGGCGCGGCCCACGATCAGCGTGTTGATTTCGAACGACCCCTCGTAGGTGTAAATAGCCTCGGCGTCGGCGAAGATCTTCGCCATCCGGAAGTCCGACACGATCCCGTTCCCGCCGAGGATGGACCGCCCCATGGCCACGGTTTCGCGCATCCGGGCGCTCGTGTACGACTTTGCCAGCGCCACCTGCGCCATGTCCGCACTGCCTTCCTGCTGCAGCTGGGCGATCCGGACCATCATGCCCATGCTGGCCACGGCGTTGCCCAGCATGGTGACCAGCTGCTGCTGGATGAGCTGGAATTTGGCCAGCGGACGGCCGAACTGCTGGCGTTCGACGGCGTGCTGCCGGGCGACGTCGAACGCCGCCAGCTGCTGGCCCACCGCCTGCCACGCCACCATGATCCGCGATCCCCGCAGCAGTTCGTTGGTGTCCTCGAAGCTTTCGATGCCGGCGAAGCGGTCCGCCTCCGCCACCCGCACGTCCCGGAAAACGATGTCCGCATTCTGCACCGTGCGCAGGGCGATCTTGTGTTCGATCCGGCTCCGGCTGACGCCCTGGAGGTTCGCGTCCACGATGAATCCCCGGATGGCGCCCTTCCCGTCCGGCCCCTCAGCCTCGTCCCGGGCCCAGACGAGCATGTAGTCGCAGAACGTTCCGTTGCCGATCCAGCGTTTGGCTCCGTTAAGGATCCAGTAGTCGCCGCCGTCGTCCGCTGCCGCGGAAACGCGGCGCGCCCGCGTTTCCATGCCACCGGCCACATCGGAGCCGTGCTCCGGTTCGGTCAGCGCGAAGGCGCCGGTGGTGCGGAGGCTGGCGGCGTCGTCGAGCAGGCGGCCCTTCTGCTCCTCGGAACCGAATCCGTAGAGGGATTCCACAAAGAGGTCGTGGTGCACCAGGAAGAACGTCGCGATGGACGTGTCCACCCGGGTAATCTCGGCGATCACGAGGCCCGCGAACAGGTGGCTGTAGCCCCGCTGGGCAGGGGCGCTGAGTTCCAGGGCAGCCAGCTTAGGCAGAATGTGGGCCGGGAACTCGGCGTTGTTCCACCACTCGGTGGCGAACGGCGCCACCTCGGCCGCCAGGAACTGCCTCAGCTCAGCCAGCTTCAAACGCTCCCGTTCGCTGAGCAGCGCCTCAAACCCGAAGAAGTCGGCCGTGGGCAGGGAATCCGCCGCGTTCGCGGCCGGGGCCTCCTGCCCCGGGGTCACCGGATGCATCACTTCGGCCCCATCCGGATGGCGCCGTCGAGGCGGATGGTTTCGCCGTTGAGCATGGCGTTGTCCACGATGTGCGCGGCCAGGTTCGCATACTCGGCAGGCTTGCCCAGCCGGGACGGATGCGGGACCTGCTTCCCCAGCGAATCCTGTGCATCCTGCGGCAGTCCGGCCATCATGGGGGTTTCGAAGATGCCCGGCGCGATGGTGACCACGCGGATCAGCGACCGGGCCAGTTCACGCGCGATCGGCAAGGTCATGGCTGCCACCGCCCCTTTGGACGCGGCGTAGGCGGGCTGGCCGATCTGGCCGTCGAACGCGGCGACGGATGCGGTGTTGATGATGACGCCGCGCTCGGCCCCGCCCAGTTCAGTCACAACGGGTTCGGTGGCAGCCATGGCGGCGGCCGCGAGGCGGATCACGTTGAAGGTGCCCACAAGGTTGATCTGGATGACCCGGTTGAACGTGTCCAGCGGCAGCACGCCCTCGCGGCCGAGGACCTTCCCCGGGGTGGCGATGCCGGCGCAGTTCACCACGATACGCAGCGGTCCCACGGCGACGGCGGCGTCGACGGCGGCCTGCACCTGGTCTTCGCGGGTCACGTCGGCAGGGACAAAGACGGCCGTTCGGCCGGTCCCGGCTCCGGCACCACCCGACGCGCCGGCCCCGGCCGTTCCGCCCGGACCGGAGCCACCGTTCAGCTCCGCGGCAAATGCCTCGCCCCGGGACGACGGCAGGTCCAGCAGCACCACCGAGCCGCCGGCGTCGAACAGGCGCCGCGCTGTGGCGGCGCCCAGCCCGGAGGCTCCGCCCGTAATGAGCGCGACAGTACCTTTTATGTCCATGCATCCTCCTTGATGTGGAACCGAACCCGGCGTAACGCTAGTTAATGAATGTTAACTGGAATGGGCGCAAACCGCACACTCGGCGGACACCCTCGGGACCAGCCGCGGGAGCCAGCCGAGGGAGTGCCCGCTAGGCTGGCAGCATGACCTCCCCCGACGCCGGATCCGCGGACCGGTCCGCACCAACCGACTCGTCCGCACCAACCGACTGGTCCGCCTGCGCCGACGAGGCCGCCCGGTCCGTGACCAGGATGTTCGGACAGCGGCTGTTCTTCCTCCCCGGAACGCACATTGCGGCGATCGAACGCCCGTCCAGCCGGCTGAAAAACCTGATGCGGCCCTGGCACTACTGGTGGCAGGCCCACTACGTGGACTGCCTGGTGGACGCCGGACGACGGGAGCTGGCGCGGGCTGCAAGGTTCGACGGCGGGAGCCGCCCCAGCGCCGGACGGCTGGCCTCGCAGCTGGTCACCGGCATCCGGCTGCGCAACTTCCTGACGGTGGTCAACAACTATTACGACGACATGGCCTGGCTCGCCCTGTCCACGCTCCGGCTGGAGAAACTGGCCGAACAGACGCGAAAACCGGGGGCCCGCCGCAACGCCAGGATCCGGCAAAGCCTGACACTGCAGTTCGATTCCGCCTCCACGGATGACCTGGGCGGCGGCACTTTCTGGAGCAAGAAGCGGGACTTCAAGAACACGCCCGCCACCGCGCCCGTAGCGCTCTACTATGCCCGCACCGGAAACACCGCCAGGGCACAGGCGCTGGTGGACTGGCTCCACGCGAAGCTGTTCGACCCCGTCCAGGGCATGTACCAGGACGGCCTGCGGATCGGCGCCGACGGCCAGGTGGTGCTGGAAGCCGCCATCTACACCTACAACCAGGGCCCGGTCCTCGGCGCGCTGCTGGAGCTGGGCGGCCCGGCCAACCTTGACCGGGCCGCCGCGCTGGTGGATGCCGTGGCCCGCAACCTGACGCGCCCCGCCACCCTGGCGTCCGGCAGGACCGCCGCCGTGCTCCGCTGCGACGGAACGGGCGACGGCGGCCTGTTCACCGGGATATTGGCGCGCTACCTGGCGCTGGCGGCCATGGACCAACGGCTCCCGGACCGGACCAGGGCCACCGCGGCTGCCCTGGTGACGGAGACCGCGCAGGCACTCTGGGACGGCCGCCGCGCCGTGGATCAGGAGGAGCCGCTGGCACGGCACGGCGCGCACCTGGTGTTCCCAGTGTTCGCCGAGACACCGGCGAGCCGGTCGTATCCGGCGGGCGCCGCCGTCGAACTTTCCACCCAGCTCCAGGCCTGGATGGTGCTCGAGGCGGCAGCCACCGTCCGGCCGGCCAGTAATTAAGTCACGTAAAAGTTCCGTAATTGATGTGATCCTGATCACTTAAGCCCGCTTCGGCTTGGTTCCTTAGGTTTGGCTAACCTACAGTTTTTGGCAGTGAGCATGCCCTAACTTCCCCCTCACGCGGACTCCGGTCCACCAAGACTTTTTTCCAGAAAGAAGCCCCCATGAAGATCCGCACCAACGCGCTGGCAGGAATCGCACTCGCCGCCACCGCAGCCCTCGGCCTGGCCGCCTGCGGCTCCGGAAGCTCCACCCCGGCCGCCAGCAGCGCCGCAGCGGGCGGCAGCAATGCCGGCGAAATCACGGTTTACAACGCGCAGCACGAAAGCCTCACCAAGGAATGGATCGACGCTTTCACTGCGGAGACCGGTGTGAAGGTCACCCTGCGCCAGGGCTCGGACACCGAAATGTCCAACCAGATCATCCAGGAAGGCGCAGCCTCCCCGGCCGACGTCTTCCTGACCGAGAATTCCCCCGCAATGGCGCAGGTTGAGAACGCCGGCCTCTTCGCGGACGTGGACACAGCCACCATCGACCAGGTGCCCGCAGAGTACCGTCCCTCCACGGGCAAGTGGACCGGCATCGCTGCCCGCTCCACCGTGCTGGTGTACGACAAGGCCAAGCTGAGCGAAGACCAGCTGCCCAAGTCCATGCTGGACCTGGCCAAGCCGGAGTGGAAGGGCAAGTGGGCCGCTTCACCGTCCGGTGCCGACTTCCAGGCGATCGTTTCCGCGCTCCTTGAGCTCAAGGGCGAAGCCGCAGCCGAGGAATGGCTCAAGGGCATGAAGGAAAACTTCAAGGCGTACAAGGGCAACAGCACCGCCATGAAGGCCGTCAACGCCGGCGAAGTGGACGCCGCCCTGATCTACCACTACTACTACTACGGCGACCAGGCCAAGACCGGCGAGAACTCCAAGAACGTCACCCCGTACTACTTCAAGAACCAGGACCCGGGCGCGTTCGTCTCCGTCTCCGGCGGCGGCGTGCTGAAGTCCTCCAAGAACGCGGCGGCAGCCCAGTCCTTCCTGAAGTTCATCACCGGCAAGAAGGGCCAGGAAGTCCTCCAGAAGGGCAACTCCTTCGAGTACGCGATTGCCTCCGACGTCCCGGCCAACGACAAGCTGGTTCCCCTGACGGAACTCCAGGCGCCCACTGTTGACCCGGCAAAGCTCAATTCCGAAAAGGTCACCGAGCTGATGACCAAGGCAGGACTGCTGTAACCCGTGCCAACAAAGCAATTCAGTGTCAAATGGAAATACTGTGCCAATTGACCTAGCGGCGCCGGAAACTTCCGGAAGCACGACGACGGCGGGTAGGGGCAAGCGCCCCCGCCCGCCTTTCGGCGTTTCCGCAGTATCCGTCATCGCCGTCCTGATTGCCCTGTTTTCGCTGATTCCGCTGGGGTACGTCATCGTGATGACGGCCGCCACGGGGTGGGACACCGCCGTCGGGCTGATCTTCCGCGAGCGCGTCGGCGAACTGCTCCTCAACACGCTGCTCCTGATGGCCATCACGGTGCCGCTCTGCGTGGCGCTGGGCGTGGGAGGAGCCTGGCTGGTGGAACGGACCACGCTCCGCGGGCACAAGTGGTGGGCCGTGCTGCTGGCTGCGCCGCTGGCCATCCCCGCCTTCGTCAACAGCTACGCCTGGGTTTCGGCCATTCCGTCCCTGGGCGGGCTGTGGTCCGGCGTCCTGATCGCCACGCTCTCCTACTTCCCGCTGGTGTACATCCCCGCCGCCGCCACGCTCAGCCGTCTTGACCCCGCGATCGAGCAGTCCGCCGCGTCGCTGGGCCTGGGCGCGTGGCGCACGTTCTTCCGCGTGGTCCTCCCCCAGCTCCGCATCGCCATGACGGGCGGCGCGCTTTTGGTCTCCCTGCACCTGCTGGCCGAATACGGTGCGTTCGCGATGATCCGCTTCGACACGTTCACCACCGCGATCATGGTGCAGTACCAGTCCACGTTCAACGGCACGGCCGGAAACATGCTGGCCAGCGTGCTGGTGTTCTTCTGCCTCATCCTGCTCCTGGCGGAGGTGCGGAGCCGCGGAACCGCGCGCTATGCGCGGGTGGGTTCGGGCGCGCAGGCCAGGGCGCTGCGGCTGCCGCTGCACGCCTACCAGGCTCCCTCCCAGCTCTTCCTGATGTGCCTCACGGCCCTGGCCTTCGGCCTGCCGCTGGTGTTCGTGCTGCGCTGGATCTTCGCCGGCGGAACGCAGATCTGGGTGGCCGACGAGTTCCTTCCCGCGCTGTTGCAGACCATGGGCTACGGCCTGGCCGGCGCATTGGCCACCACCGTGGTGGCCTTCCCCATGGCCTACCTGGCCGTACGGCACCCCGGCTGGTTCAGCAAGGCGCTGGAACTGTCCAACTACGTCACCAGCTCCATGCCGGGCATTGTGGTGGGCCTGGCCTTCGTGACCGTGAGCATCCGGGTTGCGCCGGGCTTCTACCAGACCACTGCGCTGCTCATCGCGGCCTATGTGCTGCTGTTCCTGCCGCGCGCGCTGGTGAACATCCGGGCCGGGCTGGCCCAGGCTCCCAAGGAACTCGACGAAGCCGCCCAGGCGCTGGGCAAGCCGCCGCTGGTGTCCTTCATCCGCGTCACCCTGCGGCTCACGGCGCCGGCCGCGGCTGGCGGGGCCGCTCTCGTGTTCCTGGCCATCGTCAACGAACTCACGGCCACCCTGCTGCTCTCCCCCAACGGCACGCGGACCCTTGCCACCGAATTCTGGAGCAAGAGCAGCGAGATCGACTACGCCGGCGCGGCACCGTATGCCCTGCTGATGATCCTGATCTCCGCCCCCATGACCTACCTTCTCTTCCAGCAGTCCAAGAAAGTGGCCGGACAGTGACCGACTTTTACACTTCGCGTGATGCCCCCTCCAGGCTTCCGGAACCGCGGATAGCCCCGTCCGTGGCGCCCAGCACCAACAACCACCTGGAGATCGAGGCCGTCACCAAGAACTTCGGTTCACAGGCGGTCCTCAGGGGCGTCAACCTGTCCGTGGCCAAGGGCGGCACCACCGCGATCGTGGGCCCCTCGGGTTCCGGCAAAACCACCCTGCTGCGCCTCATTGCGGGCTTCGAGCATCCCGACACCGGCAGCATTTCCCTCAACGGCGCGAAGGTGGCGGGTGAGGGCAGCTGGGTGCCGGCGCACAAACGCCATGTAGGCTACGTGGCCCAGGACGGCGCCCTGTTCCCACACCTCACCGTGGGCCAGAACATCTCCTTCGGCCTCAGTGCCGGCCACCTTTCCGGCGGGAGGCGCGAGGTCGCGGCCCGGGTGGGTGAGCTCCTGGAAATGGTGTCCCTCGATCCCTCGATGGCCAAGCGCCGGCCGCACCAGCTCTCCGGCGGCCAGCAGCAGCGCGTGGCACTGGCCCGCGCCCTGGCCCGCGAGCCGGAACTGATGCTGCTGGAC
This sequence comes from Arthrobacter oryzae, assembly GCF_030718995.1. Taxonomy (NCBI): domain Bacteria; kingdom Bacillati; phylum Actinomycetota; class Actinomycetes; order Micrococcales; family Micrococcaceae; genus Arthrobacter; species Arthrobacter oryzae. The sequence continues at coordinate 2,382,297 of NZ_CP132204.1, read as the reverse complement.
GAGCCCTTCTCCGCGCTGGACGCCGGCCTTCGCGTGGCCACGCGCCGCGCCGTGGCCAAGGTGCTCAACGAAGCCGGGGTGACCACCATCCTGGTCACCCATGACCAGGCCGAGGCACTGTCCTTCGCGGACCAGGTGGCGGTGATGCGCGGCGGTAAGCTGGCGCAGATCGGTAATCCCTTTGTGGTCTACACCCGCCCCGCGGACCGCGCCACCGCGGAGTTCCTGGGCGACGCCGTCATTCTGGACGCCTGGATGGAGGGCTCGCTCGCCACCTGTTCGCTCGGCGGCATTCCGGTGCGCAGGCCCCCGGCCCAGGGCCGCGTGCAGCTCATGCTGCGGCCCGAGCAGATCCGTATTGCAGAGGACGGACCCATCCGCGGCGTGGTGGTCGATACGGACTACTTCGGGCCGGAAACCACAGTGCGCCTGAAGCTGGCCGTCCCGCCGGAACTGGCAGCCGGGGCTACCCCGGACTACCGCTTCCCGGGCGGCGGCGAAGTGATCACCATCCGGCACTGGAACGCCTCCATCGCGCGGCCGGGCATGGAGCTTTGCCTGCGCGTGGTGGGCGAAGCCGTGGCTTTCCCGGTGGACGAGGACGCCAGCGCCTGACGCGTGATGGTCCGTCTGGCGCCCCGCTACACGGCGGGGCGCTTCTTCTGCGGGTAGGGCGTTTCGCCGCGCGCGAGCATCTCCACGAATCCTTGGATCTTCCGTTCCCGGGTGGCGGCCTGCTTGACCGCGTTGGTGCGGTAAATCAGGGCGTAACGGTTCACCGACGTCAGCACATCGAACATGGCCTGCGCCCGCGGCTCAGCCGCGATGGCGGCAGCAAGATCCGGCGGCACTTCGGCGGAGGCTGCTCCGGAATACGCCACTTCCCAGCGCCCGTCAGCCTTGGCAGCCTCGACGGCGGCCCTGCCCGCGGAAGTCATTCTGCCTGCAGCCTCAAGCTTGCCGATGCGGTCCACGTTCCGCGCCGACCATACGCTCTTGGGTCCGCGGCGCGTCATCCGTTGAAGGGAGCTGTCGTCGTCGCGCCTTTTGCCCTGGCCGTCGATCCAGCCGAAGCACAGCGCCTCCTGCAGCGCAGCCTCGTAGTCCAGCTCCGTGGTGTTGCCGCCCTTCTTGTGCAGCACGAGCCAGACGCCCGGGCTGGTGGCATGGTGTTGTTCCAGCCAGCTGCGCCATTCGGCGGCATCCTTCACCAGCAGTTCCTCAAGTTCGATGGCCATGGCACCATTCTGCTACCGGGGATTCCTTATTCAAGGCGTGGCATCATGGCCTTGTCGCCGTCGTTGTCACCGCCAACCAGCCCAGGAGATCCAATGTTGCGTGTCCGCCCCGTCCATTTCACGTCCCGCCTGGACCACTGGGAGCAGCTCCTGACGGAGCTGGGAATGGTGAAGACGGTCGATGACGGCCCGTGGAAAGAGTACGACTCCGGTTCCGGCCGCCTGGCGCTGCACGCCGCCGGGGCAGGTTCCGCCGAAGACGGCACGACGTCGTTCGGCGTCGAAGTGGGCGACCTCGCCGAATTCGCCCGGCGCACCAACGAGGCCGGTGCGGAGTCCGGGACGTCGCCGGCCGAACTGGTCGACGCCGACCACGGCGCCGCCTGCCGGATCACCGGCGAGGACGGTTTCAGCTTCTTCGCCGACAAAGCCGCCCACGGCGCCCAGTGCGCTGATGCCGATCCGGGACTCGCCGTCGTCGAAGTCTGGTTCACGCCGGACGCCGAGGCGGCCGCGCAGACCCTGCGGAACATGGGCGCCCGGCTCCGGCCGGTGCCGGATGACGACGAAACCGCGGATTTCACCGCCAAGAACGGCGGGGTGCTGATGGCGCGGCCCGCAAGCGGCGCTCCGCGGACCGGGCTTGGATTTGAGTACACGGGCGAACTGTCGGCCCTGCGGGACCGGCTGGCGGCTGCGGGCATCACGGTGACCATGACGGAAGAGGCCTTCGGCCGGACCCTGCACGTGGCCAGCCCCGATGCAGCGGGCGGGGACGCCCCGGCGCTCTGGGTTTCTTCGCGCCACTGACGGGTGCTGACTGCGGGGCGTGTGACGGTCCGGCGCGGGGTTCGGGCAGGGATGGGGTAGAACTTAAGCATGAACGTGCGCACCCCTGACCCGAATCCCGGCTGGCTGTCCGACGAGGACCTCTTCGAAGCCCGGGGCCGGCTTCCCATGGTTTACGTGGAAGCCGTACCCGTCCGCCTCGATCCCTTGGGGTTCGTGAACGAAGTGGGCACGCTGCTGCAGGCCGACGAGGACGGCACGATGGTCCGCTCCCTCGTGTCCGGCCGCGTCCTCTACCGCGAGACCATCCGCGCGGCACTGCTCCGCCACATGGAGAAAGACCTCGGCCCGCTGGCCTTCCCCCAGCTTCCCATCAGCCCGGTGCCCTTCACCGTGGCCGAATACTTCCCGGCGCCGTCCCACACCGGATTCACCGACGACCGGCAGCATGCCGTTTCGCTGGCTTACATCATCCCGGTCACGGGTGAATGCGAACCCCGCCAGGACGCCTTGGAGCTCACCTGGATGACCCCGGAGGAGGTCCTGAGCCCGGACGTGCAGCTGGAGTTCAGCGGCGGCCGCGGGGCGCTTGTCCGGCAGGCGCTCGCGTTCGCGGGGGTTGGCAGCTAGGACGCGAGGGCCGTTGCGCGGGACGCTCGAAGGAACCCGGGCGTCCCCGATTTCGGGCAGGGTCCTTTGTAGACTGTAGGGCGGACCGCAAGAGAACTTAAGGACTCCCGATGACCCACCGCCCAGCCGCCCAGCACTACAGCGAGCTCCAGGCTGGCTCTCTGCAGACCGGCCACCTGCTCCTCCTTCCCGACGGCGAACGGTCCGCCGAAGTCCAGAGCGTCCTTGTTGAGGATGACGATTTCGGCACGCCGGCGGTGGTCCTTGCAACCCTCACCGGCGGCGGGATCCTGCGCATCGCGGCCGGCTCCACGGTCTTCGTGGCCGGCCCCGGCACGGGCCCGGAGGACGCCGTTTCCGTAGCGTCCGAGGCCGCCGCCCCGCTTCAGCTGCTGGATCACCCCGACGCCGGTGAGGACACCGCCCCGGCGGCTCCCGCCGTCGTCGTTCCTCCCCTGCCGGCCACCACACCGGCCGCAGCGGCCGCCGCAGCCGCCGCAGCCGGTCCGGACGAGGACGAGCTGGCGCTGATCCCGGAACCGGCGGGGACGCCCGAGTCCGTGGTGGAAGCCGCGGCGGCAGCCCACCCGGACGCAATGGGCGTGATGCTGCTGAGCGACCGGCTGGCCAAGGGCATCAACACCAAGTCCGGGAGCTGCCTCAAGGACCTCAGCGACCTCGCCCACGAATTGTTCGTCATCCTCAAGGATGCCGACGGCGCCCTCGCGGTGGCGGACCTGCTCAACGTGCTCCCCTTTGACGGGAACCCGGGCCGGTGGACATCCGTGGAGGCGGCGCTGGCCCTGTCCAGCTACATCTGCCGGCAGAACGGGCAGGAGGACCGTGCCGAGGTGTACGAAAAGCTGCTCCGCGCCCCCGACGCCATGGAAACGGACCCGTTCAAGGCGCGGATCAACGCCAAAGTCCGCCAGCGGTCGCTGAACGAACCCAACCTGTATGACAAGGAAATCTTCCGGGCCATCGACAACTCGAACCCGGACGCCGAACGCGAATGGCGGCTGCTGCGGCTTGAAGCCCTGATGTTCCTGCGGGCGCACGGCGGCTCGGAAACCATCGGGCTGAAGGAACTGGAGCGCCGGATCGGCAACGAGCTGGAATCCGTGCGGGGCTGAGGGGCAGGCCGTATCCGTTTGGCCCTACCCGGCAGGCGCCGGGAGTTGTAGATTCACCCCATGACGAACAATCTGAGCGTTGTGATCAACTCCGATGCGCAGCAGGTTTGGACAATGCTGCGCGAACCGGCAAGAGTTGCCCAGTGGCACGGCTGGGAAGCCGACGACCTTGCCGCCGAAATCAACGAGATCTATTTCAAGGACACCGTGGTCGAAGGCCCCGACCACACGAGCCTGACCGTGGACGGCGGCGACGAGTTCTCCCTGAAGCCCGTTCCCACCGGCACTGAGGTGAGCGTGACGCGGGCCGCCCTGGACCACAATTCCGAGTGGGCTGCCTGGGACGAGGACATCACCCAGAGCTGGTTGACGTTCCTCCAGCAGCTCCGCTTCGCCCTGGAACACCACCCGCACGGCAAGCGCCGCACAGCTTTCTTCTCCGTTCCGGGCGGGGACGGCTCGGCGATCGACAAGCTAGGCCTCCGTGACATCCCGAAGCCGGGTGAGCCGTACTCGCTGACACTGCCCACCGGCGAGGAGATCTCCGGCAAGGTCTGGTACCGGACCAACCACCAGGTGGGGCTCACGGTGCACAGCTACGCCGAACACGGCGACGGCCTCCTGATCGTGGCCGACCAGCCGCCCATCGCCGAAGTGAGGCCCGACGGCGGATCCATGGCGATCATCTCCACCTACGACCTGGGGGCGCACCGGCTCGAGGAAATCCGCACCAGCTGGGACAACTGGCGCGCTGAGAACTATCCCACATCGGACCCCGTGCACTGACGCCGGGCTAAGTTTCCCCGGAACAAGCTGGCACACTTGAACCGTGCCAGCCAATACTGACCCCTCACGCCCGCCTCTCGAGCCGGGTGCCCCGGCCCTGCAGTCCGAGTTTTCCTTTACCGTGGGCAAGCGGCTGAGCGAGACGTGCTCGCCGACGCCGGAGCAGGTGGCCGCCAACGGCGGTGGGTTCCTGGGCCGGACCGGCACCATCAGCACTCCGCACGGCGAGATCCAGACGCCGGCGTTCATCGCCGTGGGCACCAAGGCCACCGTGAAGTCAGTGCTGCCCGAGTCCGTTGCCGAACTCGGCGCGCAGGCGGTGCTGGCCAACGCCTACCACCTGTACCTCCAGCCGGGGGCGGACATCCTGGACGAAGCCGGCGGACTCGGTGCCTTCATGAACTGGCGCGGGCCCACCTTCACGGACTCCGGCGGGTTCCAGGTGATGAGCCTGGGTTCGGGGTTCAAAAAGGTCATCGACATGAAGACTGTGTCTGCCGCGGACGCGGCAGTCCCGGATGACGCCGTCGCCCCCGGCAAGGAACGCCTGGCCCACGTGGACGAGGAGGGCGTGTGGTTCAAGAGCCACCTCAACGGCGACCGGCACCGCTTCAGCCCCGAGATCTCCATGAACGTCCAGCACCAGATCGGCGCGGACATCATGTTCGCGTTCGATGAGCTCACCACGCTGCAGAACTCCCGCGGCTACCAGGAGGAGTCGCTGGAACGCACCCGCCGCTGGGCCGAACGCTGCCTTGCCGAGCACTTCCGGCTTACATCCGAGCGGGCGGGAAAGCCCTACCAGGCGCTCTTTGGCGTGATCCAGGGAGCCCAGTACGAGGACCTGCGGCGCAAGGCCTGCCGGGACCTCGGTGCCATGAACTTCGACGGCTTCGGCATCGGCGGGGCGCTGGAGAAGGACAATCTGGGCACGATTGTGCGCTGGTGCAACGAGGAACTGCCGGAGGACAAGCCGCGGCACCTGCTGGGCATTTCCGAGCCGGACGACATCTTCACCGCGATCGAGAACGGTGCGGACACCTTCGACTGCGTCTCCCCCACCCGGGTGGCCCGCAACTCGGCGTTCTATCACCCGGACGGGCGGTTCAACCTCTCCGGCGCCAAGTACAAACGCGACTTCGGTCCGCTGCAGGAAGGCTGCGACTGCTACGCCTGCCTGAACTACTCCCGGGCCTACATCCACCACCTGTTCAAGGCCAAGGAAATGGTCTCGGCAACGCTCATCTCCATCCACAACGAGCGCTTCGTGGTGAAGATGGTGGACGACGCCCGGCTTGCCATCGAGGCCGGCAACTTCTTCGATTTCAAGGCCGAGACCCTGGGGCGCTACTACTCCTAGGGGCGGGCACCGCCGTCGAAATCGCCGGAAACGTTCGACGTCGCCGGAAGCCTACGGCGATCTCGCAGGGTTCCGGCGACCTCGCGTTTTCCACATAACGAGGTCGGGGCCTCCCGGGAGGTTCAGCGGCGCCGGAAGCTAATCCCATGCCTCCTCACACCACCCCCACGCTCCCGGCGACAGGCAACCTCTGGCGCACGGACCAGCTCATCGACCTCGGCTTTGGCTCGCGATCTATCAAATCCCTGGTGGATACCGGTTCCCTTGTCCGGCTGCGCTACGGCTGCTATGTCCGCGCCAGCACTTGGAACTCCCAGTCCCCTCGCGTCCGGAGCCGGCAGTTGATTTACGCCCATGCGCACGGAACACGCACGACGTCGGCAGGCGGCTTTGCCTGCAGCCACACTTCCGCCGCACGGCTTCACCGACTCCACCTCTGGAACGTGGATGACGTAATCCATCTTCTACAGCGCGTGCGCCCGTCGAGTGAGCGCCACGGCAAGGATGTGCAGTGCCATACGCGCCCGTTCGCCCACAACGAGGTGACATCGGTGGGCGGCCTGCCGACCACCTCGATAGAGAGGACTGCTGCGGATTGCTGCATGATGCTGAACTATCGGCAAGCGCTCATCGTGATGGACCACGCTCTGCGCCTCGGCGCCAACCGGTCATTGCTGCAGGAAATGGCGGATTCACTGGACGGGCGGCGGGGTGTCCGGACCTTCCGTCGAGTCCTGGCCGCAGCCGACCCCCGCTCGGAGTCCCCCGGCGAGACGCTGACCCGGGAACTGCTCCTCCGACTGAAGATCAGACTTCCGGAGCCGCAGGTTGAGGTCACGAGCCGAGCCGGGAGGCACCGCCTGGACTTCGCTTGGAAGGAGGAGAAGGTCGCGTTGGAGTTCGACGGCAGGCTCAAGTACTTCGACTTCCAGCCCACCGGCGAGGTGCTCTTCCAGGAACGTCTCCGCGAGAAGGCATTGACGGAGGAAGGATGGCTTTTCGTCCGGGTCGAGTGGAAGGACCTGTTCCGGGAGCAGGAATTCAAGAACCGTGTCCTCCGGGCCTTGGCCGGCCGCCCACGTATGCCCTGAGCCCGCGGCTCTTTGTTCCGAGTTCGCCGGAACGGTGCGAACTCGCCGCAAACTTCCGGCGAACCGGCACCTTTCCGGCGACTTCGGCGACTGGGAGCCGGGAGTCCTACGCCCCGTAGCTCGGTTCGCGCTTCTTCACCCAGCCGATGGCAAGCGAGGTCAGCGGCACAAACGCGAACTCCACCAGGGTCTTGTAGAGGAAGCCGACCACCACGTAGTTCACGAAGGTGCCGAAGTCCGTGATGCCGATGACCGACGCCGCGATGCTGCAGAAGATGAGCGTGTCCACAAATTCGCCGGCGACCGATGAGCTCATGATCCGGGCCCAGAGGGATTTCTCGCCCGTGCGGGCCTTCATCTTCACCAGGATCCAGGAGTTGATGGTCTGGCCGGCCAGGAACGCCAGCAGCGAGGCCAGGACAATCTGCGGAACCGGCCCCAGCGCGCCCTCGAGTGCGGCCTGCTTCGAGGCGCCGAACTCATCGTCAAAGCCGGGCAGCGCGATGATCACCCAGTAGCAGGCGGAGGCGAAGACGGACAGGGCAAACGTGGTGATGATGGCCCTGCGCGCCACCTTGAACCCGTAGACCTCGCTGATGACGTCGCCCAGGATGTAGGCCAGCGGAAAGAGGAAAAAGCCGCCGTCCGTGATGATCGGGCCGATCGCCACGCCCTTTGATGCCCCGATGTTGGACAGGATCAGCACTACCGCCATGCAAGCCAGCATGATGCCGAAGTAGGGGGAACCGATCGAGGCGAATTTCGGCGCCGCGGAGGCGGGGAAAGTCTTGGCGGAAGTCATGGGTGATCCATTCGGAGTGGTTCGCGCGGCTGCCCGGAAGATCGCGGTGGCGATCGCTGCAGCGGCCGGCTGTATTAGCACTGGGAGGGTTCCCGCGACGTGCGTCCGCCGGAACCGTCTTCCATTCTCGCACCATTATGCTGGACACCTTCGAATGGTCAGATTGGTCGAACGCACAATGCGGCCCCGTTGGGCACGGTGGCAGTATGGGTGGATGACTTCCGCCACTGTTGAGACCTTCCCCGCCGTCGCCCTGACCATTGCCGGCTCCGAAGCGACCGGCGGTGCCGGTGCACAGGCCGACCTCAAGACGTTCCAGGAACTGGGTGTGTTCGGCATTGCCAACCTGACCTGCATCGTCTCCTTCAACCCGAACGACAACTGGAACCACCGTTTTGTCCCCGTGGACCAGCAGGTCATCGCGGACCAGTTGGAGGCGACGACGGCGGCATACGGCGCCGCTTCAGGCGCGCCGTCCGTTCTGGACACCGTGAAGATCGGCATGCTGGGCAGCCCTGCCACCATTTCGACCGTGGCCTCGGCGCTGGCAGCCAACGGGTTCGCCAACGTGGTGCTGGACCCGGTGCTGATCTGCAAGGGCCAGGAGCCGGGCCACGCACTGGACACGGACCAGGCACTGAAGGCGCAGATCCTGCCGCTGGCCACGTTTGTCACGCCCAACCACTTCGAGGCCGAGTCGCTGTCCGGCCTGCAGATCACGGACGTCGACTCCCTGACGGCCGCAGCCATCCGCATCCACGAGCTGAGCGGCGCCGCAGTGCTGGCCAAGGGCGGCGTGCGCCTGGCGGGGCCCGACGCCGTCGACGTCTATTACGACGGCGACACGCTGGAAATCCTCTCCGCCCCCAAAGTGGGCGACGTGGCAGTGTCCGGAGCCGGCTGCTCCCTGGCCGCCGCCGTGACCGCCGAGCTGGCCAAGGGTGCATCCCCGCTTGAGGCTGCCCGCACGGCGAAGGAATTCGTGACTGCCGGGATCCGCAACCGCGTCGCCTCCGGCGCGCCGTTCGACGCCCTCTGGCAGGGCGGCCCGCGCTAGCCCTCCCCCTCCCTGGACGCTCTCTCACTTTCCGCTGGTTCCTTATACGACGCTCTCTCACTTTCCGCACGAAAACCCGCGACGCTCTCCCACTTTCCTCAAGAAAGTGAGAGAGCGTCGTGCATTAGGCGGCAGGATCTGAGAGAGCGTCCGATCAGGAACGGGGGTCGGCCACCGTTCCCATGAACAGCGGGAGCCCGGTTTCGTTGTGCACGATCTGGTAGTGGAACGGCCGGTCGAAGACGATAGTCCGCTCGGGCTGCGGCGGCGCACTGGTCACAGCTCCGTTGATCTGCGTGACGGCGGCGGCAACGGTACCTTTTTCGGCGACCGTGATGTTCGCAGCCTGCGCGGCCTGGGTGATCATCATCCTGGGCTGGATATTGTCGAAGTCCTCGGTGGTTGCCAGCGTTTTCTGCAGGCCAAGCGACTCAAACACCTTCCGTAGGTCAAAGCTGCACTTGTGGTCCCAGCGGGGCAGCTGGATCTGCACGGTCTCTAGTGGCGCAGTATCAACGGCGTCCGCAATCTCCGTGAGCTTGGCGGCGTCGAAGGCCGCGGAGGAGGGGCGGGATCCTGCAGCAGCGCCCGAATCCGGCAGGACGAGGCGCATCACGAACCCGTCGGCGTAGGGAAGGTCCACACCCTGCCAGCCGGCCCCTTCCGCGTACTTCATCTTCAACTCGTTGTGCATTGCAGGCGCCTCGATTTCGTCGCCGGCAGCTGTGGTGAAGGGCAGATCGGAGGTGTCATTCGGGTCGAACGGCGCACTCCAGGCGGACGCGAAGTACAGGGAATTGAGCAGGCTGAACGTATTGTCCGGGTCGTATTTCGCGGGGGCTTCCTTGATCCGGCCGCCAGTGTTCCTGTTGACCCAGGCATCGATGGCGGGTTTCGTTGCACCTTCATCGCTGAAGTTCACGGGATACACACCGGTTCCGTAGTGCCGGGCCAGAGTGTCCAGGAAGGACTCACCGGTGGGCACCCCTTTGTCCACGAACAGCCCGTTGGCGGCATGCATGACCGGTTTCCGCGGCGGATTGTCCTCATCCACTGTGCCGGGGTCGCCGTCGAACTTCTCGAGCGAGCTGAGAAGCGCGTTCATGGCCTCATCGCGGTTCTCCAGGGGAAGTTGCAGGACGCTGTCCATCTCCGCCGCCGTCCCGCCCGACGCACCGGAGCGAAGCATCGCGAGCGCAATCAGCAGGCTCCCGGGCGAGGACACCACGTTCCCGTTGGAGGCGTCGCCTCCGTCGGCCAGCAGGGCCTCGCCTAGCCCGAAAGCGGAGGCCCGGAAGGAGCGCAGTTCAGCAGCATAAGCCGCGCGGTCCACCGAAACCCGCTCCACGCCGTCGGCCTTCAGCAGCTCCGGCGACGACGCCGAACATGCGGTGAGCGCCACCAGGGCGCCGGCCGTAGCGATCCTGGCCACGCGGAATGTCTTCATTTTCTCCCCCTTGGACCTGCCCCTTGGACCTGCCACTGGGACCTGCCTTGCCGGCGCCTGGCGGGAATCCGCCCGTCTTCCTTCAGTCAACCAGCCTGCCCGCGGCAGGACGATGCCCGTAGGGTCACGGTTTGCGGTCGTTTTGGTCTCGCCCCACCAACGCTCTCGCACTTTTCGCAACGATTCCAGCAACGCTCTCCCGGTTCCTTCGCCGCGGTTACGTGCCGCCGTCGGAAACGGACGACGGCGGGACGCCGCCGTAGTGCGCCCGCCTACCGCCGGGGGATGTTGCGCAGGTTGCTCCGCGCCATGCTCACGGCCTCGCCGGCGCCGCGGTTGAGGACCACCTTGGACATGGCGGTCGCAAAGCCCAGGACCTGCGAGCCGGTGATCTTGGGCGGAATGGAGAGCGCCTTCGGGTCCGTGATGAGCTCAACGAGCGAGGGTCCCGGATGCGCAAAGGCTTCCCGGTAGGCGTCCTCGATGCGGGCCGGGTCGGTGACGCGGACGGCGTGGAAACCGAGGGCGCGGGCGACGGCGGCGTAGTCGGCATCGGGGACGTCCACGCCGAAATCGGGCAGGCCGTCTACCAGCATCTCCAGTTTCACCATGCCCAGCGTGGAGTTGTTGAACACCACCACGTTGACCGGGAGCCGGTGCGCCGCAACGGTAATGAGCTCGCCCAGCAGCATGGACAAGCCGCCGTCCCCGGACACCGAAATGACCTGGCGGCCGGGGTAGGCCAGCTGCGCGCCGATCGCGTGGGGCAGCGCGTTGGCCATGGAACCGTGCAGGTAGGAGCCGATCAGCCGGCGCGTGCCCAGCGGGTTGATGTACCGCGCAGTCCAGACGTTGCACATCCCGGTGTCCGCCGTGAAGACCGCGTCCTCCGCCGCCACCTGGTCCAGGAGGGACGCCGCGTACTCCGGGTGGATCGGCTGCTTCTTCTCCACCTTGCGGGTGTAGGCGCCCACGGCCTTGTTCATCAGCCGATCGTGCTTCTTGAGCATCTGGTTGAGGAAGCGCCTGCTCTTTTTCGGGGTGAGCAGGGGTTTCAGTGCGGCGAGTGTGGGCAGCACGTCGCCATGGACGGCGATGTCGACGTCGGTCCGCCTCCCCAGCTTGTGGGCGGCCCGGTCCACCTGGGCCGTGCGGGTGCCGGGAAGGAACTGGTCGTACGGAAAGTCGGTGCCGAGCAGGATCAGCAGGTCGGCGTCCTCGATGCCCTCGGCCGCGGCGCCGTAGCCCAGCAGCCCGGTCATGCCGATGTCGTAGGGGTTGTCGTACTGCATGAAGTCCTTGCCCCGCAGCGAGTGGCCGATCGGGGCGCCGATGACTTCCGCGAGGGCCACCACTTCGTCATGGGCGCCCTGGGTTCCGGCGCCGGCAAAGATGGCGACCTTGTCCGCTGCGTTGATTGCCTCGGCGAGTTCGCGGACGCTCGCGGCGTCGGGAATCAGCGTGGCGCGGCGGAACGTCGCCGGCAGCGGAGTCTCGCCGGTCGCTTCCAGGCCAGCGATGTCGCCGGGAAGGGTGACGACGGCGACTCCCCCGAGCCCGATGGCGTGCTGGATGGCGCTGTGCATGACCCGCGGCGCCTGCTCCGCTGTGCTGACAAGCTCCGAGTACACCGAGCATTCGTTGAACAGACGGTCCGGATGGGTTTCCTGGAAGAAGCCACTGCCGATCTGCTTGCTCGGAATGTGCGAGGCGATGGCCAGGACCGGCGCTCCTGAGCGGTTGGCGTCGTACAGGCCGTTGATCAGGTGCAGGTTGCCGGGACCGCAGGAACCGGCGCAGACGGCCAGGTTGCCGGTCAGCTGGGCTTCGGCCGCGGCGGCGAAGGCGGCTGCCTCTTCGTGACGGACGTGGATCCAGTCAATGCCGCCCTGCCCGGAGCCGCCGGTCTTGCGGACGGCGTCGACGATCGGGTTGAGGCTGTCCCCCACGATCCCGTAAATTCGCTGCACGCCGGCAGCCTGGAGTTGTTCAATGAGCTGGGTGGCGAGTTCCTTGGCCATGAGTGCACACTCCCGCGATCAGGTTGATGGGCTGACACGGCCAATATAGTCCGCCCACCTGAACGCTCCGTGAGCACAAGGCCCCGGACGCTCTCTCACTTAATGCACCCAAAACCCGGACGCTCTCTCACTTAACGCAACAAAACCCTGACGCTCTCTCACTTTCCATAAGAAAGTGAGAGAGCGTCCAGGGTTTTCCTGCAGGATCTGAGAGAGCGTCCTGGGGTGGTGAGGGGACGACGGCGGGCGGGCACCCGCCGTCGTCCTTTCACTTCCGTGCTGAACCGGGATCAGACGTTGATGAGGTCCTTGTCCTTGTCGTCGTCCTTGGCGGGCTTCGTCCAGGCGTCGCCCTGTTCGCGGTCCAGGTGGGTGGCCTTCTTGTTCTTGAGGGCGAAGACGTAGACCACCAGCGAGATGGCGATGGCGACGGTGACGTACGTGAAGAACAGGTCCACCCGCTCGGCCTTCTGGAACGCGGCGCCGATCAGGGGAACTGTACCGCCGAAGAGCGAGTTGGCGATCGCGTAGCCGAGGCCGACCCCAAGTGCGCGGATGGACGCCGGGAACAGTTCCGCCTTCACCAGGGCGTTGATGGACGTGTAGCCGCCAACGATGAAGAGGCCGCCCATCATGAGCAGGAACGCCGTAAAGGGATCCTTGGTGTTGGAGAGGGTTGACAGCAGAGGCCAGGTGAAGAGGACACCGGTAATACCGAACCACAGCAGCAGCGGCTTGCGGCCCACCTTGTCCGAGATCAGGCCGTAGACGGGCTGCAGCAGCATAAAGATGAAGAGGGCCCAGAAGTTGATCACCGAGGTGTCGGTCTTGGCGATGCCGGACGTATCGTTCATGAACTTCAGGATGAAGTTGGTGTACGTGTAGAACGCCACCGTGCCGCCGAGGGTGACGCCGATGCAGATCAAGAGGGGCTTCCAGTACTGCGTGAACAGCAGTTTCATGGTGCCCGGCTGTGCCACGCCCGCGGCTGCCGGGATCTTGGCGGCCTCCACCTGCTCCTCAGAGACGGTTTCCTCCATCGAGCGCCGCAGCCACAGGACCACCAGCGCAGCCACGCCGCCAATGGCGAACGGAATACGCCAGCCCCACTCGGTGAGGTCGCCCTTGGGCATGGCGTTCTGCAGGATGACGAGGACCAGGAGTGCCATCATCTGGCCGCCGATCAGGGTGACGTACTGGAAGCTGGAGAAGAAGCCGCGGCGCTTGGACGTGGCGGCCTCGGACATGTACGTGGCGCTGGTCCCGTATTCGCCGCCCACCGAGAAGCCCTGGACCAGGCGGATGAGGATCAGCAGCACCAGGGCCCAGACGCCGACCTGCTGGGTGGTGGGCAGGATCGCGATGGCGAAGGATCCCGCGGACATCAGCGTCACGCTGAGCGTCAACGCCGCCTTGCGGCCCTTGCGGTCGGCATAGCGGCCGAAGAACCAGGCGCCGATGGGGCGCATCAGGAACGACGTCGAGAAGACGGCCATCGCCTCAAGGCCGGCCTGCAGCTCGTCCTTGGAGTTGAAGAAGTGGGACTGGAAGTAGGCGGCAAAGACTGTGTAGACGTAGAGGTCGTACCACTCCACCAGGTTGCCGGCCGAGCCTTTGAGGATGTTGCTCACGGCACGGCGGGTCTGGGCTGCCTCGCTCTGGATTTCTGCTTGCTGGGTGCTCATCGCTGAACCTTCCTGGCCGGCGCCGCCACAGCGTCCGGGCTCGCTTTCCTGCTGTCCACGGCAACGTTGCCCATGGTTCCTCCTCGACATTGATGGTCCTGGGCAAAAAGCCGGGGACCCCATCCAAGCTATTGGTGATCCACCGCACAGCCAACGTGGAGGGGGAATTCCTAACAGTTCCTTAGGTTTCGCCGGTACAGGGGATAATCTCCACAGCGGGCAGATCGAAGTTGCCCCGTCAACGGACAGGACCAGGGAATGGATGTGCTCATCGTCGAGGACGACGACGCCATGGCGTCCGCCCTTGACGCGGCGGTGGTTTCCGCCGGACACAAGGCCTCCCGGGTTGCCCGCGGGGCTGACGCGCTCCTGGAGCACCGGCGATTTGAGGTCATCCTCCTGGACCTGGGCCTGCCGGACATGGACGGCCTCGAGGTGCTCCGCAAGCTCCGCCAGGTCACGGCGGTCCCGATCCTCATACTCACTGCAAGGGACGATGAACGCAGCGTGGTCCTTGGCCTGCGGTCGGGAGCCGATGACTACCTCGTCAAGCCGGTGAAACTGGTTGAGCTGCTGGCCCGCATCGAAGCCGTGGCACGCCGTGCAGTCCGTGCAAGGGACAGCCGGCAGCGCAGCATCGTCCTCGGGGAACTCGAGGTGGACCTTGAACGGCGTGTGGCCGCCGTCGGCCCCAGGGTCCTGTCCTTGACGGCCACGGAGTTCGACCTGCTCGCTCTTTTGGCCAGGCATGCAGGGTCCGTGGTCACCCGGGAACAAATCCTGGACGCGCTCTGGGGGGATGCCTTCGTGGCGTCCTCACGGTCCCTTGACGTGCACCTGACGGGCCTCCGTGCGAAGCTCCAGCTGCCCGGCTTCATCATCAACGTGCGTGGTGTGGGTTATCGGGTCGAGGCGGATTCTGCGTGAAGCTGCGCGTTCTCGGAATCCTGAGTGTGCTGTCCGTCCTCATCGTTATCTTCGCCTCCACGGCCATCCTGACCTCGGCCAGCAGGGAGCTCACCCAGGAGCTCCAGATCAACCGGGCGGCTGCCCTCAACAGGCTCGCGCAGGTGGCCTTCGATGCCGCAACCGACGGTGAATCCACCCAGCTGCAGACGGAGATGGACAGATACTCGGAGCTGTACGGCGAGGGGGTGCTGATCCGCCTCCAGCAAGGAACCCTGCGCTCGGGCGGCCTGAGCGAGGACCGGGCGGACGTCCGGGACGCTGTTGCCCGGGCAAAGCTCAACCTCAGCGACACCACACTCAGTCCGATCCAGCCGTTCGGAACCGGGTCCGAGGTGATTTCACGGTCATTCGGCAGTGCCAGCCAGGTTCTTGGCGAGGCGGTCCTTGAGGTCAACCTGGACGCGGCCCGGCAGAAGCTGCGTGAACGGTGGCTCCTCGTCGGAGTAGCCGCGGCCGCCCTCGCTGCCGTGCTTCTCCTGGGTGCAGCCCGCGTGACCCGCTGGGTGCTGCGTCCTGTGCACCGCCTGAATTCGGCCGTGACGGAGCTTGAAGCAACAGGCCGGGCCGGCCGGCTTCCGGAGGACGGGCCACCGGAGCTGCGCGAGCTGAGCCGTTCCTTCACCAGAATGGCCCGGACGGTCAGCGACAGTATCGACTCCCAGCGCCAGCTGATTGCCGACACGTCGCATCAGCTGCGGAACCCCGTGGGCGCCCTGCGCTTGAGGATCGACCTACTGCAGCTTGAACTGCAAACAGCCCGCGAACACCAGGCGGCGGCAGGAGTGGTGGCAGAACTGGAACGCGTGGAGGAGATCCTGGACGGGGTGCTGAGGCTGGCCGCGGCCGAGCACCGGGCCTTCGAAGACTCTGCCGGAGGCCCGCCGGGGACAGCTTCACCGGGGCTGCCCGCAGTCATTGATCCCTACCCTGTCCTGCAGGAAGAAACCGAACGGGCGGGACCTGCGGCCCGGCGCAGCGGCTCTTCCATCCTGCTGGAGGATCCGCCGGACCCTTCGGCTCACATCGCCTGCAACGCCGCCGAGCTGGCCCAGATGGCGGGGGAACTGATCAACAACGCCATCAAGTACGCCGCCGGTTCCCGGATATCGGTGGCAGTCCGCGTACGCACGGACGCGGTTGCCGTTGAAGTGTCCGACGGCGGCCCCGGGTTTTCCGCCGAAGAGCGGGCTGCTGCCACCAACCGGTTTTGGCGGTCCCCGCAGCACCGGGACATCCGCGGCAACGGCCTTGGCATGACCATCGTGGACAAACTGGCCGGGGCCAACGGGGGCCGCCTGCTGTTGGCGGAAGCGTCCCCGCACGGCCTGATAGCGAGCATCGAGTTCCCGCACGCCGCGGCTTCCCTGGGGCCGGAGGCCGCTTCATGACCGTGACTGACCTGACCGGAGACTTCCCGCCGCGGAGAGCCGCCCTCAAGGCCGGCCTGGCCGCAGGGCTGGCGGGGCTGGCCGGGCTGACGATCCCGGCCCTGAACGCCTGCACTGCTGAGGACAATCCAGGCACCGTAACTGTCGCCGGGGGTGAGCCGGGAGGCTTCTACCTTGAATTCGCCACGCTGCTGGCCCAGTCCCTCCGGCGGCACGGGGTGGCCGGCAATGCGACAGCGCTGACTACCGGGGGAAGTCTGGACAACTTGGAGCAGCTGCTGACCGGGCAGGCCACGTTCGCCGTCGCGCTGGCCGATGCCGCAGCTCAAACCAGCGAGGCGCACAGCACGTCAGACGTTCGAATCACAGCCATCGGAAGGGTGTACGAAAACTACGTCCATTGCGTGGTCCGGAAGGCCAGCGGTATCCGCAACCTCACGGAACTGGCAGGCAGAACCGTGGCTGTCGGTGAGCCCGGTTCAGGGACGTCACTCACCACTCCGCGCCTGATTGAGGCTGCCGGACTGGTTTCGGTTGCCGAGAGCGAAACCCCCGCCGCCGGCGTCGCCGCCCCCGGGAAGACCGTCGCCGTCCTGAACCTCGGGCTCAATGCAGGGCTGGCCGCGCTGCGGGACGGGTCCGTGGATGCGCTGTTCTGGTCCGGTGGTGTGCCGACAGCCGCCATTGCCGCCACCCACGGGGACGTCGGGCTCGGGTTCCTGGACCTCTCCCCGCTGCTGCCGGCGCTGCGGACCACGTACGGCAGCTTCTACGACCGCGTGCTGATCCCTGAAGGCGCCTACGAGGGCATTCCGGCCATCTGGACCGTTGGGGTGGCGAACCTGCTCCTGTGCCGGAGCGACTTGGATGACCGCACTGTGACAAAGACCGTCGAACTGCTGGTGGACCATGCAGAGGAACTGATCCCCCGTTCCAGCCTGGGAGTCCAGTTCCTGAGCCCGGAATCGCTGATCAACACGGCCGGCCTGCCGCTCCACCCGGCGGCAGCCGACGCCTACCGGGAGCTGCACGGCTAACAAACGCTCTCTCACCTAATGCAACAAATACGGCAACGCTCTCTCACTTTCCTCAAGAGAGTGAGAGAGCGTTGGCCAAAAAGCTGCAGGAAGTGAGAGAGCGTCCGGGGACGGACGACGGCGGTGCCGCACCTCAGTCCCGTAAGGAACCGACGGCGGGGCACGGCCGCCGTCGTCAGCGTCCTCAGCTCCCCGAATGTGCCTGCAGGAAGCTGTACACCTCGGTCTCGTCCACACCGGGGAACGCGCCAGGCGGCATGGCCGCGAGCAGGTGCGAATGGGCCCGGGCGGACGGCCAGGCGTTGCCCGCCCACTCCGAGGTCAGCGATGCCGGCGGACGGCGGCAGCAGTTCTCGTCCGGGCAGGTGGACTTGGACCGCTCCGTGGTTTCCCGCCCGCGGAACCACTTCACCTGGGCATAGGGAACGCCAACGGAGAGGGAAAATTCGCCGGTGGCGGAGCGTTCGGTCCGCGCGGTGCACCAGTACGTCCCGGACGGAGTGTCCGTGTACTGGCTGTATGCACTGAACTTGTCCGGCACGTCGAACACCACACGTGACGTCCAGTTCTTGCATGACGGCTGGCCCTCAATGGCGCCGGTGTGATCCTGCGGGAACGTCACGCCGTCGTTCTCGTAGGCCTTGTAGATGATGCCGCTCTTGTGGGTCTTCTGGAAGTGCGTGCGGATGTCCAGGTGCTGCGTGGCGAGGTTCGTGAACCGGTGCGCCGCGGTCTCGTAGGACACCGCGAACGCGTCCCGGATGTCCTCGACGGCAATTTCCTTGGCCTGCTTGGCTTTCTGCAGGAACTCCACGGTGGCCTGCTCGGGCAGCATCAGTGCGGCGGCGAAGTAGTTCGTGGCCACGCGCTGCATCAGGAAGTCCCCGTAGTTCGACGGCGTCTGGTGGCCCAATACGTAGTGTCCCAGCGCCTGCAGCAGCACGGAACGGGGGTCGTGATCGGTGCGCTGGTTCTGCGTCAGGTAAATTCTGCGGTTCTTAAGATCCGTCACGGAACGGGTCGAATGCGGCAGATCACCCACGTGGTGGAGGCTGAAACCGAGGTGCCCGGCGATGTCCGCGATCACGTGGTGGGACAGCGGACCGCTGGTGTGACCCACCGAGGCCAGCACCTTCTGCGCTTCCGCCTCGTACTCCGGAAAAAAGTTGTTCCGTTCCCGCATCATGGCACGCAGCGCACCGTTGGCGCGGCGGGCCTCTTCCGGGGTGGCCGCCTGCTCGTTGAGCCTGCGTTCGAGCTCGTGCTGCAGGCCCACCATGGACTCCAGCACATCCATCGGAAGCCGCGAGCTGATGCGGATTTTCGGCAGGTTCAGGGACTCGTAGAGGGGACTCCGCTGGTAGCGTTCCAGCTCGATCTCCAAGGCAGCGCGGCGGTTCGGCGGCTCCGCCCCGAGCAGCTGGTCAATGCTGACGTTCAGGGCGGCCGCCAGCTGCTGCAGCAGTCCCAGCTTGGGTTCCCGTTTCCCGTTCTCGATCAGGCTCAGTTGGCTCGGCGCGGTGCCGACGGCGGCGCTCAGGTCATCGAGGGTCATGCCCGCCGCCTTGCGCAGGTGGCGGACGCGCCGGCCGAGGCTGATGACGTCCAGTTCAGGGGTGGCAGGGGACGACGGCGGGGTTGCGACTTTGCGGTTCCAGCTCGTAGGCGACATTTATTGAGCATACGCGAAGAAGTGCATTTCTTTCCATGGTTTTCATCTAGTAACCCTCTTGAAAGTGCAGAAAAGTAGATCTCACGGAAAGAAACACCGCACCGGTCCAGCCGGTCCCCCACTGCAAAGGCGCAGGAAAGGGACCGGCCAGGACAACCCGGAGCACAAACAAGGAGACAAAGATGACTGCAGCATTTGAGCCCACCCAGGAGCCGTCCGGCCAGGACACAGCAGAGCAGGCCGCCGCACTGGAGCTCGAGTGGGCCGCCAACCCCCGCTGGGAAGGTGTGACCCGGGACTACAAGGCAACGGATGTCGTCCGCCTCCGCGGCCGCGTCTCCGAAGAACACACCTTGGCCCGCCGCGGTTCCGAGAAGCTCTGGAAGCAGCTCACCGAAGAGCACAAGACCGGCGGCTACACCAACGCCCTCGGCGCCCTCACCGGCAACCAGGCCGTGCAGCAGGTCAAGGCCGGCCTCCGCGCCATCTACCTCTCCGGCTGGCAGGTCGCCGCCGACGCCAACAACTCCGGCCACACCTACCCGGACCAGTCGCTCTACCCGGCCAACTCGGTCCCGACGGTGGTCCGCCGCATCAACAACGCGCTGCTCCGCGCCGACCAGATCGAATTCTCCGAAGGCATCCAGACCGTCGAGGACTGGATGGTGCCGATCGTCGCCGACGCCGAGGCCGGCTTCGGAGGCCCGCTCAACGCCTACGAACTCATGAAATCCATGATCCAGGCCGGCGCCGCAGGCGTGCACTGGGAGGACCAGCTCGCTTCGGAGAAGAAGTGCGGCCACCTCGGCGGCAAGGTGCTCATCCCCACCCAGCAGCACGTTCGCACCCTGAACGCCGCCCGCCTGGCCGCCGATGTCGCCGGCACCCCGTCTGTGGTCATCGCCCGCACCGACGCCGAGGCAGCAACCCTGATCACCTCCGACGTCGATCCCCGCGACCAGGAATTCGTCACCGGCGAGCGCACGGCGGAGGGCTTCTACAAGGTCCGCAACGGCATCGAACCCTGCATCGCCCGCGCCAAGGCCTACGCACCCTACTCCGACCTCATCTGGATGGAAACGGGCACGCCGGACCTCGAGCTTGCCAAGAAGTTCGCCGAGGCCGTCAAGGCAGAGTTCCCGGACCAGATGCTCTCCTACAACTGCTCGCCGTCGTTCAACTGGCGCAAGCACCTGGACGACGCCACCATCGCCAAGTTCCAGCGTGAACTCGGCGCCATGGGCTTCACGTTCCAGTTCATCACCCTGGCCGGCTTCCACGCCCTGAACTACTCGATGTTCGACCTCGCCCACGGCTACGCCCGTGAAGGCATGAGCGCCTACGTCGAGCTCCAGGAGAAGGAATTCGCCTCCGAGTCCCGCGGCTACACCGCGACCAAGCACCAGCGCGAAGTCGGCACCGGCTACTTCGACGACATCGCAACTGCGCTCAACCCGAACGCATCCACCCTCGCTCTCGTGGGATCCACCGAAGAGGGCCAGTTCCACTAATCCCCAACTAGATAGCAGTAGGTGTCGTTTTGAAGGCTCAAAACGACACCTACTGCGACTCAGTTGGGCACTGCACCAGGAGACCTCTCATGAACAGCTTCACTGACAACTTCACCATCAATGGCATAACTTTGACCGCGCAGCCGATTTGCCGGCAGGGCGAGGTTCTTACTCCGGATGCTTTGGCATTTGTGGCCAAGCTGCACCGGGCCACGTCGGCTCGCCGGCAGGAGCTGCTTCAGGGCCGCCGGGACCGCCGCGCGCTGATCGCCAAGGGCCAGGACCCGCGGTTCCTCCGCGAGACCGAGTCCGTCCGCAACGATCCGAACTGGCGCGTCGCTCCCCCGGCTCCGGGCCTTGAGGACCGCCGCGTCGAAATCACCGGGCCGGTGGACAAGAAGATGACCATCAACGCGCTGAACTCCGGCGCCAAGGTGTGGCTGGCCGACATGGAAGACTCCTCCACGCCGTCGTGGCGCAACGTCATCCAGGGCCAGCTGAACCTGACGGACGCGCTGGAACGCCGGATCGACTTCACCTCTCCCGAGGGCAAGGACTACAAGCTGCGCCCCGCCGGCGAACTGCCCACCATCGTGGTCCGTCCCCGCGGCTGGCACCTCCCGGAAAAGCACATGCTCATCGACGGCGAACCGATCGCCGGCGGCATAGTGGACTTCGGCCTGTACTTCTTCCACAACGCGCGCCGCCTGCTGGCCCAGGGCAAGGGCCCGTACTTCTACCTGCCCAAGATCGAGAACCACCTCGAGGCACGCCTGTGGAACGACATCTTCATCCTGGCGCAGGACCTGCTGGGCATCCCGCAGGGCACCATCCGCGCCACCGTGCTGATCGAGACCATTACGGCCTCCTTCGAAATGGAAGAGATCCTCTACGAGCTCCGCGACCACGCGGCAGGCCTGAACGCCGGCCGCTGGGACTACATCTTCTCCATGATCAAGAACTTCCGCACCCGCGGCCCCCGCTTCGTCCTGCCGGACCGCGTGCAGGTGACCATGACGGCCCCGTTCATGCGCGCCTACACCGAGCAGCTGGTCCGGGCCTGCCACAAGCGCGGCGCCATGGCCATCGGCGGCATGGCCGCGGCCGTCCCCAACCGCAAGGACGAGGAAGCCAACGCCATCGCCTTCGAGAAGGTCCGTGCGGACAAGACCCGCGAGGCCGGCGACGGCTTTGACGGTTCCTGGGTAGCGCACCCGGATCTGGTTCCGGTGTGCCGCGAAGTGTTCGACGGCGTCCTCGGCGACCGCCCGAACCAGCTGGACCGCCTCCGCGAGGACGTCACCCCGGACGACCGCGCGCTGCTGGACATCGCCTCCACCACGGGCACCATCACCGAGCAGGGCATCCGGAACAACATCGAGGTGGGCATCCGCTACATCGAGTCCTGGCTGCGCGGCAACGGGGCCGTGGCCATCCATAACCTGATGGAGGACGCCGCCACCGCGGAGATCTCCCGCTCGCAGCTGTGGCAGTGGATCTACTCCCACGCCATCACCGACCACGGCGAAATCATCACGCGGGAGTGGGTGGAGGACCTGCTGGACGAGGAATTCACCCGGCTGGAACGCTTTGAAGGCGACCGTTTCGCCGACGCACGGGACATCTTCGAGGAAGTTACCCTGGCCGACGCGTTCCCCACGTTCCTGACCCTGCCAGCCTACGCCCGCTTCCTGCACGAGGCCCGGGACCGCTCCGAAGAGCCGGTCGAGGACGCGGAGCTCGTGGCCGCCTAGGAATCCGAAGAGTTTCCGTTCGCCGGGCGGCCACGCCCTTCGCAACAGGCACCCCGAAATCCGGGGCGGCGGCCCGGCAACGGAAGAACCATTAAGCGCGAACGGACAGTTGAGGCCCTCGTTTGAGGGACTCAACTGTCCGTTCGCGTTTTTGGTGTGGGGCTTAAGTCCGTTCGCGCTCGGTGGTGGGGGGTGGGGTGACGGACGACGACGGCGGACGCGTCAGCGGGTCTTCGGCACCTTCCGCACGGAGAGCGTCGTGCCCAGGAGGAACGCTGAAACGGAGACAAGGATCAGCAGCAGCGGGTTGGTCCAGGACCCGGAGAGCCCGTGCACGTAGCCCAGGAGCGTCGGAGCCGCAGCACCCACCGCGTAGCCCACGCCCTGGACAACGGCGGACATCCGGCCGGCTGAGGCCTGGTCGCGGGCCAGTTTGATGATGGCGATGAAGATGACCGTGATGCCGCCGCCCTGCGCCGCGCCGCCCACCGAGGACCAGAGCCACCACAGTTCCGGGGCCAGCAGCAGTCCAAGGGGAACGGTCAGCCACATCAGGCCCAAGGTGACCGCCACCGTCGTCGTACTGGCAAACCTGGCCACCATCGGAACACCGAGGCCGCCAACAATGGCGAGGATCTGGAACAGCGAAGATCCGGCGCCGGCGGCGGAGGGCGCCATGCCCAGTTCGTCGGTCAGGAAGGTGGGCAGCCAGGCTGTGACGCCGTAGTAGGAGAAAGCCTGCCCCGCAAAGCCCGCCGTCAGCCCAACCGTGATCCAGCGGGACGCCGGCTTGCCGCCTGCCGGACGCGGGTCGGAGTCCCCGGCTGGGGCCGGAACGAAGGCCTGCCGGCCTGCCGCCATCACCCAGAATACGATGGCGGCCAGGGCGAAGAGCCCGCTGGCGGCCAGCGAAAGACGCCACCCGGCCAACTCGGCCAGCGGCGCAGTGACCACCGAGGTCACGGTGGATCCGATGTTCAGGGCGGCGGTGTAGATGCCCATGGCCGTCCCCTGGCGCTGCGGCGAGAAGTCCCGGCGGATGATCAGGGGCACGGCGATGTTACCGATAGTGATGGCCACGCCGATGATCGCGGTTCCGAACAGCACCAGGCCGCCGTTGCCGGCGGAGCGGACGATGACGCCGGCCAGCACGCCCAGCAGCGTGAGCATGATGGCGAATTCCGCCCCGAATTTCCGGCCGGCGAACGAGGCAAGCGGTGCTGCCAGCGAAAAGCACAACACGGGAATGCCGGTCAGCAGACCCAGTTCCACCGGGGAAAATCCGAGATCCTGCTGCATCGGGCCGACCACCGGGGCCACAGCCACGAACGGGCCGCGCATGTTCAGCGCAATGAGTCCGATGCTCGCCAACAGGATCCATCCGCGCGGAATCCTGGCGAGGATGTTCGCCGTCATGCGGCGGGCTGCGGCTTGGTACGGGAGCTGGAAATCGGTTTCATCGTTTCATTGCTATCATGGCCGCCGCCAAATGACGGGCGTTATCCCGTGGCCTGCAGCGTGGCTTCTATCACGGCAGGGGACAGCACGTGTTGGGTGACCATCTGGCTGGCACCAAGGATCGCGGCCCGGTCGCCGGCCATCGAGAGGGCTATCCGCAGGTGTGACGTGGCCAGCGGCAGGGACCGCCGGTAAACCACCTCCCGCACCCCGGCCATCAGGTGGTCGCCCGCCTGGCCCAGGCTGCCGCCGATCACGATCACCGAAGGATTCAGCAGGTTGACCACCATGGCCAGCACATCCCCCACGTCCCGGCCGGCTTGGCGGAGGGCCTGGATCGCCTGGAGATTGCCCTCGCCCACGAGCCTCAGGACATCGCCTCCCTTCTCCGCCGGGAGGCCCTGCCGTGCCAGTTCCCTCGCAACGGCGGGGCCCGATGCCAACGCTTCGAGGCAGCCGTAGTTGCCGCAGCGGCACAGGACTTCGTCGCCGCGCGGAACCCGCACATGGCCCAGGTCTCCTGCGGTTCCGTTGGCGCCGCGCTGGAGTTCCCCGCTGCTGATGATGCCTGCACCGATGCCGGTGGCCACTTTGATGAAGAGGAAGTTCTCGTGTTCGGGCCAGTACGCGGTACGTTCGCCGAGGGCCATGATGTTGACGTCGTTGTCCACCAGCACGGGGACCGGGAGTGAGCGCTGGACGTAGCGGACCACGTCGAACCCGTCCCAGCCGGGCATGATGGGCGGCTTCACCGGCATGCCGGTGGCGTGCTCCACCGGGCCCGGCAGCCCGATCCCGATGCCGGCGAGGTCCGCAACGGTCCGGCCGGCTTCCGTGAGGAGTGTCTTGCCTTCCTCCACCACGCGGCCCAGCACCGCTTCGGGCCCGTCGGCGACGTCCTGGGCCAGGCGCCGCTCGGAGAGGACGTTCCCGCCGAGGTCGGTGACGGCAACGATCACGTGCGTGGCCCCGACGTCGACTGCCAGCACGGAGCGGGCGGCAGGGTTGAAGGCAAAGCGCGACGGCGGCCTGCCGCCGCTGGAGCTTGCCTCACCGGCAGGCCCCACGAGCCCTGAGGAAATCAGGGCATCGATGCGGGCCGCCACAGTGGACCGCGCCAGGCCGGTGGTCAGGGCCAGCTCGGCCCGGGTGCGGGCCTTGCCGTCGCGGAGCAGCTGGAAGAGATCGCCGGCCCGGGAAAGGCTCCCGGCACCCTCGGGGGCGGTATCGGTTCCGGCGTCTGTGCCGGTCTCTTTTCCAGAGGTTGGACTCATGAGTCAGTGATAGCACGAAGCTCTTATGCATGTCACGCCACCGAAAGAATGACGATAAGTTTCCAACTTTTGCTTGACGATCGACAAAAGTGGTTCTAGCTTGATCTGTGAGCGGTGTCACTGATCCAGAGCATGAGCTGGACCGGGACCGGCATCGCCGGGAACCTCCAGCTATTACAAAACGCTCCAGCTATTACAAAGAGGTAAGCAACTTGTCGAGCCAAGCACAGGCATCACCGGCCCTCCTGGGCGTCGGCATTCTCGGCGCAGGGCCTGTTACCCAGGCAATCCACCTGCCGTCCCTGGCCCGGCTGGGCAACATCCTCGAAGTCCGCCACATCATGGACGTGGACCCCGCCGTAGCGGAGGCCGTGGCCGGCCGGGTCGGAGCGAACTTCAGCACCAGCATGGAAGAGCTCCTCGCGGACCCGGCAGTGGACATCGTGGCCATCTGCAGCCCGCACCAGTTCCACGCAGCACAGGTCATCGCCAGCTGCCGGGCCGGCAAGAAAGCCGTGCTGTGCGAAAAGCCGTTCGCCATGAGCGGTGAAGAGGCAGCCGGAATTTCCGCCGTGTCAGCCGAAACCGGCGTCCCGATCATCGTGGGCGCAATGCACACCTTCGATCCGGGCTGGCTCGCGGCGGAGGACGCCTGGGGCGACCTTCCGGAGCAGGTGCACACTGTCCGGTCCTCGATCGTCCTTCCGCCCAACCCCCGCTTCGAGGACTTCGCCACCGAGATCGTGGGTCGTGTCCCGCTGCCCGGGTCCGATACCAGCGACCCCGAAGTCATCAAGGCCATGCTCACCGGCGGCGTGATGGGCCTGGCCATCCACGACCTTCCCCTGGTCCGCCGCTTCACCCCTGACTTTGAGGCGGTGGAGGTCCTCCACGCCGAAATCGTGCGCCCCTTCGGCTACGTCATCTCCCTGCGGGCAGGAAGCGTCACCATCGAGCTCCGCGCCGCGATGAATGCCACCTGGGAACCGTCCTGGGAGTTTGAGGCAATCGGCGACGACGCCGCCCTGAGAATCGACTTCACGCCGTCATACGTCCACGCCGGCTCGGCAACCGCCCGGATCCTCACGGAAGGTCGCACCACCGTCCTTGGACCCTTCGGCCACAACGGCTACGAGGGCGAGTGGCGCAAATTGGCTGAACTTGCCAGCGGCACCGGCGAACCGCCGTCGGCCGAAACGCTGATCCATGACCTTGAGTTTGCACTGGCGATCGCCGACGCGGCCGCAGGCCGGGTAGATACCGGCAGTGCCGCCAGCTCCCCCGCAGACCAGGAGGTCAACGCATGACCACGCAGCTGTCCGTGCACGCGGATCCGCAGGCTGAAGCAGCAGGTGCAGTGTCCGCCGTCGTCGCTTCCCTTCCCCTGTCCTTTGGTCCGGCTCCTGCTGGGCCGGCTGCGGCCGCGCCTGACGTCACCGCCGTCGCCGGCCATGCGGGCTGGACCGGACGATCGGCCGATGCAATCCGCAACGGAGCCAAAGGGGTTGTGGTGTCCGGGCCGGTGGCGGAAGATCCCGCCGAGCTCATCGCTGTGGCCGGCGCGGCCGGCTCGGTGGTGGTGCTGGACCAGCAATGGGCCGGCAACACCGCGCTGGCCCCCACCGCCGGCAACGTGCATGGCGTCATCGCCACGGCACTCAAGGACGCCGTCCTGCTCGACTCGGTTGCCGTCGCCGCGCCCGGCACGGATCCGGTGCACCTGCTAAAGGATCAGCTCGCCGTCCTGGTTCAGTGCGGGATCAACGTCCGGAACGTGCGGATGGTCCAGCGCAACGGGAACGGCTACACCGTGGCAGGCGTCGTGGCAGACGGGGTGCCCGTGGCGCTGCAGGGCATCCTCACCTCCGCGCTGCCGGCCACGGCAAGCCTCACGATCCTGACGTCTGCCGGCCGCGCCGACGTCGTTCTGCCGGACCCCGCAGCGGCGTGGCCGGCCGAAGTCCGCGCAGTAACCACAGAAGGAGCGACGACGCTTCCCACACTGTACGAGTCGTCCCACCGGACCAGCTGGTCGAGGGTTCACGCACATATTTCTTCCGGGATCCCGGCCAACGACCTGACGCAGTTCACCTCCGTTATGTCACTCCTCAGCCAACTCACCAGCTAGACAGCCCTACCCATCCACCAGCAGTTCCAGTTCCTCAAGTCACTATCCACTCATTGTCGAGAAGGGCCCGGGCATTCAGTCACTCCGGGCCTTGAAAGGAAACCATCGTGTCTACCAAACCTTCCATCGCTTCCTCCGCCTTCTCCCGGCGGGGGTTCCTGGGCTTCGCTGCCGCCGCGGCCTCCGCGCCCCTCCTGGCCGCGTGCGGCGGCGGCTCCGCTTCGCAGGGCGGTGGCAGCGCGGGTGGAACGATCAAGTTCTGGGACATGCCGTGGGCCACCCCGGCCTACAACGACGCTGCCAAGAAGCTCGCGGAAGGCTTCTCCGGAGCCAACAGCAAAGCCAGCTACCAGATCATCCAGTGGAACAACTTCTACCAGACCTTCTCCTCGGCCATCGCGTCCAAGACCGGGCCGGCAGTGTCCACCGGCGGCGGCTTCCAGGCCTTCCAGTTCGAGCAGCAGGGCCAGATCGCGTACGCCGACAAGGTCATTGACAAGCTGAAGGAGAACGGCCAGTTCGACGACTTCCTGCCGGGCGTCCTGGACCCGTTCAAGTCGGACAAGGGCTACGTGGCGGTTCCGTGGCAGCTGGACATGCGCGTGTTCTGGTACCGGAAGTCGCTGTTCGAGAAGGCCAACGTGGCACTTCC
Organism: Arthrobacter oryzae; assembly: GCF_030718995.1. Taxonomy (NCBI): domain Bacteria; kingdom Bacillati; phylum Actinomycetota; class Actinomycetes; order Micrococcales; family Micrococcaceae; genus Arthrobacter; species Arthrobacter oryzae. The sequence continues at coordinate 2,354,415 of NZ_CP132204.1, read as the reverse complement.
CACCGACTGGCCGTCCCTCCTGGAAGCCGGAAAAGCACTCAAGAAGGTCGGTGCATTTGGCTTCACCACCGGCGCAGGCTCAGGCAACAACTACGGCAACCACTCCATGATCATGATGATGGTCAACAACGGCGGCGGCGTCTTCAACAAGGACGGCGAGCTGGACCTGATGAACGACCGCAATGTGGAAGCGATGGAATTTGTCCTTGAACTCGTATCCAACGGAATTGTCGATCCTGCGGCGGTCAGCTACACCACCGACAACATGTCCGCACAATGGAAGGACGGCAAGGCCGGATACGGCCTGTTCCAGGTCAACGTTCCCCAGCGCGTCGGCGACACGTCCGGAGACCTGCTGGTGGCTGACCCCATCACCGGCCCGCACGGGGACAAGGCCACCATCGTGTTCCCGAACAACATCATGATGTACACGAACACACCCTCGCAGGAAGCATCCGAGGCCTTCCTGGTGTACTACCTGGGCCAGCTCAAGGAACTGTGGAAGCAGAAGCTGATGTCCGCCCTGCCGGTTTTCAAGTCGATCACGGAACTCCCCGAATTCGCCGATGATCCCAACAACGTCAAGATCGTCAAGGACTGGCAGCCCATCGCCAAGACCTTCGCGTCCCAGGGCAACACCCTCAACGCCAACCTCGCGGCCCTTGACGGCGGCCAGGCATTGAACCAGTTCAGCCAGACGATCCTGACCGGCAAGGCCGATGCCAAGACGGCACTGCAGACTTTCCAGTCCGGCCTCGAATCGGTCCTGAAGAAGTAGAACGGTACCTGCCATGTCATCCACCACAGCACCGTCCGGCCTTGCCCGGGCCCGCCGCGGGCTTGCCCCCGGCGGGCCCGGGGCCGGGTCCCCGGACCCCGGGCACGTGAACCGCAAGAGCAAACTCTCGGCCCAGGCCACCAGGACGTTCTTCTGGCTCCTGCTCCCCTCCGTTGTCCTTCTGGTCCTGATCCACGGTTACCCGCTGATCCACGCCGGCGTGCAGGCCACCCACGACGGCGACCTGCTCCAGACCGGAAACTTCGTCGGCGGCGAGAACTTCGCCACCGTCCTGTCCTCGCCGGCGTTCTGGAAAGCCGCCCAGTTCACCCTGTGGTTCACCATCGTGGGCGTCTTCGGCTCCTGGCTGGTGGGCCTGGGCCTGGCCCTGCTGCTCCGCACCAAAATCCCCGCCGGCGCAACGTTCAAGGTCCTGCTGCTCCTGCCGTGGGTGGTGCCGATCGTGGTGTCCTCCACCGCGTGGAACTGGCTCGTTGCCACCCCGGACAGCCTGATCCCGTCCCTGTTCCGGAACCTCGGCCTGGGCACGCCGCTGTTCCTGGCCGATCCCAACCTCGCCGCCATCACCGTGATGGTCTTCAAGGTCTGGGTCAGCTTCCCGTTCATGATGATGATGATTTCAGCCGCCCTGGCTTCCGTGGACACCACCGTCTACGAAGCCGCCAGCATGGACGGTGCCACCCGGTTCCAGCAGTTCACCCAGATCACGTTGCCGCTGATTGCCCGCTCCACTTACATCTCGTGGATCCTCATGACCATCTTCTGCGTCAATGACTTTCCCACCATCTACCTGCTCACCGGCGGCGGCCCGGTCAGTGCCACAACCTCCCTGGTGGTCCTGGCCTACCGCACCGTCTTCCAGGACTTCGCCACGGGTCCCGGCGTGGCCATTGCCTTCCTCATGACCATGACCCTGGTGGTCATTTCCGTTCTCCTGTACCGCCAGATCCGAAAGTCGAGCGTCGAATAATGAGCGCAGCAGTCCACGCCCATCCCGAGTCCGGCCCCGTCCTCGGCGTCGCCGGCCCCGCCAAAGCCCGCCGCACACTCTCCGAAGCCGGCGACCGCGGCCAGTGGTGGCGGTTCGTTGCCATCCTGGTCATCACCGCCATCGTCCTCGTCCCGATCATGGTCACCGTCATCCTGGCCTTCACCCCGGGTCCGACCAGCACCACCACCGGCCTGACCTTCGAGAACCTCGCCAGCGTCTTCTCCGGAACGTTTGCCGCCACCTGGCTGCAGAACAGCCTGATCACCACGCTCTCCACGGTGGTGGTCTCCGTAGCCGTCGCCGCGCCTGCCGGCTACGTCCTCTCCCGCGGACGCAGCAAGGCCGTCTCCGGCTACTCCCTGCTGCTGTTCGTCATGCAGTCTCTGCCCATCATCACCTCGGTGGTCCCGCTGTTCATCCTCTTCGCCGGCATGGGACTGGTGGACAACCTGCTGGGCATCACCATCATCTATGTGGGCTCCACGATGACCGTTGCCACCTGGATGATGGCCGCCTACTTCGACTCCATCCCGATCAGCCTCGAAGAAGCGTCCTGGATCGACGGCTGCTCCGTGTTCGGCTCCTTCACCAAAGTGGTGCTCCGCAACAGCCTGCCCGGCATCCTCTCCACCGCGATCTTCGCCTTCCTGCTCGCCTGGAACGACTACCTCGTGGCCATCGTGTTCCTCCGCTCCAACGAAATCTTCACCCTGCCCATGGGCGTGCAGTCCTTCTTCCAGCAGAACGCCACCGACTGGACCTCCGTCATGGCCCTGGCCGTGGTCATGATGCTTCCGCCCGTCATCGTCTTCGCCACCCTGAACAAATACTTCAGCGTCGGCGGCATCGGCGGATCCCTCGCCGGCCGCTAACCAGCGCCGCAACCCTCTTTTAGAACAACCGCAAAGGAACGACATGTCTTACTCACTCCAGCTGTACACCCTGCGCAATGCCATTCAGGAGGATCTGCCGGGCACCATCAGGAAGGTAGCTGAGATCGGCTTCACCCAGGTTGAGCCGTACAACTTCGTGGCAACGGCAACGGAACTCGGTGCCGCCCTGAAGGAGAACGGCCTCACCGCACCGTCCGGCCACGCTCCCCTGCTCAGCCAGGACCAGGACGAAATCTTCGCCGCGGCCAGGGAACTGGGCATCAGCACCGTCATCGACCCGTTCCTGCCGGCCGAGCACTGGCAGAAGGCCGAGGACATCCAGGCCACCGCCGCCAAGCTCAATGCTGCAGCCAGGAAGGGCGCCGAATACGGCATCCGGGTCGGGTACCACAACCACGCCTGGGAGCTGGAGTCCACCATCGAGGGCCGTACGGCACTGGAATACTTCGCCGACCTCCTGGACCCTGAACTGGTCCTCGAAGTGGACACCTACTGGGTTGCCGTCGGAGGCCAGGACCCGGTCGATATCCTGGCCAAGCTCGGGGACCGGGTGAAGTTCATCCACATCAAGGACGGCCCGCTCAACACCGACACCAAGGCCCAGCAGCCGGCAGGCCAGGGAAAGATTGCTGTATGGGACGTCATCGGCGCCGCCAAGTCCTTGGAAGTCGGAGTTGTGGAATTTGACGACTACTCAGGCGACATCTTCGACGGCATCGCCCAGAGCCTGGCGTACCTGACCGCTGAAGCCAGCGAAGGAGCACGGGCATGAGCACCTCCTCCATGAAGAAGGGCCCGGTCGGCGTCGCCGTCATCGGCGCCGGCAACATCAGCAAGCAGTACCTGGACAACCTGACTGTCTTCCCGGACCTCAAGGTCCACGTCATCGCCGATCTGTTCGAGGACGCGGCGGCCGCCCGGGCGAAGGAATACGGGATCGCGGAGTCGGGCGGGGTGGACGCGGCGCTGAACCATCCCGACGTCGAAATCATCGTGAACCTGACTATCCCGGCGGCACACGTGGAGGTGGCCACGGCCGCCGTCAACGCAGGCAAGCACGTCTGGACGGAAAAGCCGTTCTCGCTGGACCGGGAATCCGGGCTGGGGCTGCTGAAGGCTGCCGACGCCGCGGGGCTCCGGCTCGGCTGCGCGCCGGACACGTTCCTGGGCGCCGGGCTGCAGACCGCACGGCGGTTGATTGAGCGCGGCGACATCGGCACCCCGCTGACCGCCATGACCACGTTCCAGACCCCCGGGCCGGAATCCTGGCACCCGAACCCTGCGTTCCTCTTCCAGTACGGTGCCGGGCCCCTGTTCGACATGGGTCCGTACTACCTCACCGCGCTGGTTCAGACGTTCGGGTCCGTGCGTAAGGTGGCAGCCATCGGTTCCAAGGCCAAGGAAGTCCGGGTCATCGGGTCCGGCCCCAAGCTGGGCGAGGAGTTCACGGTGGAAGTCCCCACCCACGTGTCCGCGATGGCCCAGTTCGAGGGCGGCCAGTCCTCGCACAGCGTGTTCTCCTTCGAGTCTCCCCGGCAGCGGATGGGGTTCGTGGAGATCACCGGCACCGAAGCCACCCTCTCGCTCCCGGATCCCAACTACTTCGACGGCGATATCAGGCTCTGGCGCGCGGGCGATGAAGACTGGACCGTCATCCCCGCCACCGGCGCCTCCAACGGCCGCGGCATGGGTGTGCTGGACATGGCCCGCTCCATCCGGGCCGGAGTTCCGCACCGCGCCACGGGCAACCTCGCCTACCACGTACTGGACACCATGGTCTCGATTTCCGAATCCGTCGAGTCCGGCACTTTTGTCAACGTCGAAAGCTCCGCCCCCGCGTCCCCGGCCCTCCCTGAGGACTGGGACCCCACCGCTTCCACCCTCTAGGAACCAGGCAATGAACTCCCCCGAAAGCACGGACGGCAGCAGCCCGGACAACTCACCGCTGGGTGTGGCAATGATCGGCTATGCGTTCATGGGCAAGGCCCACTCGAACGCCTGGCGCAACGTTGCCTCCCACTTCGACGTCCCGGCCTTCGAGCAGAAAGTGCTCGTGGGCCGGGACGCCGGGCAGGTCGCCGAAGCGGCCCGGAAATACGGCTGGGCGGAAACCGCGACGGACTGGCGCTCGGTCCTTGACCGGGACGACATTCACATCGTGGATATCTGCGCCCCGGGGTGGATGCACGCGGAGATCGCCATCGCGGCACTTGAGGCCGGCAAACACGTGCTGGTCGAGAAGCCGCTCGCCAACACCCTGGCCGAGGCCGAAGCCATGGCGGACGCTGCCCGGTCAGCCCGGGAACGCGGCGTACAGTCCATGATCGGTTTCAACTACCGCCGCGTACCGGCACTGGCACTGGCCCGGGAGCTCATCGCCGAGGGCCGGCTGGGAACGATCCGTCACGTCCGCGCCGCCTACCTGCAGGACTGGCTGGTGGATGCCGACTCCCCCATGACCTGGCGCCTGAACAAGGAAACCGCCGGGTCGGGCGCGCTGGGAGACATCGCCTCCCACGCGATCGACCAGGTCATGTTCCTGCTCGGCGGCACGGTCACCGAAGTCTCCGGACGGCTGCACACCTTCGTGTCCAGCCGCCCCGGGGCGGACGGCCCCGAAGAGGTAACGGTCGACGACGCCGCCTGGGCCACGCTGACCCTGGACACCGGGACCATCGCCTCCGTGGAAGTCTCGCGCATGGCCACCGGACAGAAAAACTCGCTCAAACTCGAGATCTACGGCGACAAGGGCTCCCTGCTGTTCGACCTGGAGTCCATCAACGAACTCGGTTTCCTGGACGCCACCGTCCCGGTCCGGGAACAGGGCTTCCGGCGAATCCTGGTCAACGAGCCCGAGCACCCCTACATGGCTGCCTGGTGGCCGCAGGGCCACGTGATCGGCTGGGAACACACCTTCACCCACGAGATCCGGGACTTCCTGGCCGCAATCGGCGGCGGCACCCCGCCGTCGCCGTCGTTCGAGGAAGGCCTGGCCGTACAGCGGGTGCTGGCCGCCATCGAAGAATCCGCCAACGCCAAGTCCTCCATTATCCAGATCAGCACGTCCCCCGTCCCCGTTACCGAAGGAGCCTGACATGCCCCGCCCGTACACCCTGTTCACCGGCCAGTGGGCCGACCTCCCATTCGAGGAAGTCGCCAAGCTCGCCTCCGGCTGGGGCTACGACGGCCTCGAAATCGCCGTCTCCGGGGACCACCTGGACGCCTGGCGCTGGGACGAACCCGGCTACGTCGAGTCCAAGCTCGCCGTCCTGGAAAAGTACAACCTGAAGGTGTGGGCCATCTCCAACCACCTCAAGGGCCAGGCCGTCTGCGATGACCCGATCGACTTCCGGCACGAGGCGATCGTCGGGTCCAAGGTCTGGGGCGACGGCGACCCCGAGGGCGTCCGCCAGCGCGCCGCCGAGGAAATGAAACACACCGCCCGCCTGGCCAAGGCACTCGGCGTGGACACCGTCGTCGGCTTCACCGGCTCCTCGATCTGGCAGTACGTGGCCATGTTCCCGCCCGTCCCGGAAAAGGTCATCGAAGCCGGCTACCAGGACTTCGCGGACCGCTGGAACCCCATCCTGGACGTCTTCGACGAATGCGGCGTCCGCTTCGCCCACGAAGTGCACCCCTCCGAGATCGCCTACGACTACTGGACCACCGTGCGCACCCTCGAAGCGATCGGCCACCGTCCGGCGTTTGGCCTGAACTGGGACCCGTCCCACTTCATGTGGCAGGGCATCGACCCCGTCTCGTTCATCTGGGACTTCAAGGACCGGATCTACCACGTGGACTGCAAGGACACCAAGCTCCGCCCCACCGGCCGGAACACCGTCATGGGCTCCCACCTGCCCTGGGGCGACCCCCGCCGCGGCTGGGACTTCGTCTCCGCCGGACGCGGCGACGTCCCCTGGGAATCGTCCTTCCGCGCCCTCACCGCGATCGGCTACAACGGACCCATCTCCGTCGAATGGGAAGACGCCGGCATGGACCGCCTCCACGGCGCCCCCGAAGCCCTCGCCGCGCTCAAGAAGTTCGACTTCCCCGCCTCCCAGACCAGCTTCGACGCCGCCTTCAGCAGCAATGACTAGCCGTTGAACCACACGATCGATGACGCCAACGGGTTCGTCCCGATGTTCGACGGCGCGAGCCTGGCCGGGTGGCACGCCGCACCCCGGGTGTACGGTACTGAGTATCCTGGCGGCCCCGAGCTCCTGGAGCTCTTCGACCGCCGCGGCATCCCCCGCCCGGGGGAACCCGAAAAGCACCCGGCCAGGTGGTTCGTGGAAGACGGCGTCCTCGTCGGCGAGCAGGACACTCCGGGCAGCGGGTACGGCGGGTATCTCGTCAGCGACCAGCCCTATGGCGACTTCGAACTTGTTCTCGAAATGCGCCCTGACTGGCCGGCCGACACCGGAGTCATGATCCGCAGGCAACGGGACAGCTGGGAGGGTTTCCAGGTGCTCGTGGACCACCGTCCCTCCGGCGGCATCGGCGGGTTCTTCGGCAACGGGCTGGCGAGCTTCTCCGCCGTCCCGTTCGCCATTGATGCGGCCCTCGACGACGGCGGCCGGCCCACGGGGCTGGTCGCCGATGATCCGGCCACCTCGGTGGAACCCGTCACGGAAGAGAAGCGTGCGCGCCTAAGCCACGCCGCGGACGTCGGGGACTTCCTTAAAGTGTGGCGCTGGGATGACTGGAACGAGCTCCGCATCCGCTGTGTGGGCGCCATGCCCGTGATCACTACCTGGGTCAACGGCCTCAGGATCGCCGAGCTGGACACCGCCACGCTGGACTCGCCGAACTACAACCCGGAGGATGTCCTGGCAGTGCTCGGCGAGCGCGGGCACATCGCGTTGGAAGTCCACGACAACGACTCCATGTTCGGCGAGGCCCGCTGGGGCAAGGGCGCGCAGTGCCGGTGGCGGAACATCCGGATCAAGGAGCTCTGAGCATGCTGCGCACCCTTCGGCCCGGCCAGCGCTGCGAAGTCTGGATTGCAGGCGTCACCGGCGAGCGCGAGCTGGTGTTCACGTCCGACGAGCTCCTCCTCGAAGCGCCCAACTGGACCCTCGACGGCTCGGCCCTGGTCCTCAACGGGGACGGAAAGCTCTGGAATTTTGATGTTGCCGGCCGCACCATCAGCCATGTCCCCCTCACCGGCATCCCCGACCTCAACAACGACCATGTCCTCGCCCCCGACGGAAAGCAGATCTTCCTCTCGGCGAACGACGGCCACATCTACCGCGCGCCTCTGGGCGGCGGTGCGGCAGAGAGAGTCACGGCCGACGACGGCTCCTTCCATTTCCTGCACGGCGTTAGTCCCGACGGCGGCGAGCTCGCCTACGTGGGGATCGAGGCCGGCGACTTCAGCCAGCCGGGGCGGCTCCTGACGGTTCCGGCCGGCGGCGGCCAGGCCACCCTCGTGGACGTCGGTACCGGCCATTGCGACGGGCCCGAGTACTCGCCCGACGGAAAGTGGCTCTACCTGAACACGGAGTCCTTCAGCTCTCTCCCCGGTCACGCCCAGCTTGCCCGTGTGCAGGTTGACGGAAGCGGTTTCGAGCGCCTCCTTGAGAGCGAAACGGTCGACTGGTTCCCCCACCTCTCCCCCGACGGAGAGCTGGCAAGCTATATCCGCTTCCCCAGCCGAACAGAAGGCCACCCCGCCGACCTGCCCGTCGACGTCGTGCTTGTCTCCACCGGCGACTGGGCCGCACCGCTGCACACGTGGTCCCTCTTCGGAGGCCAGGGAACACTGAACGTCAACAGCTGGTCACCCGATTCCAGGCGCTTTGCGTTTGTGGCGTACCCGCTGGCCAACACCGACTCATCAAAGGACCACGTTCGTGACTGATCAACCCACCGGCACCTCCGACGGAACAATCCGCTGGGGCATCCTCGGCACCGGCTTCATCGCCGGGCTGCAAGCGCAGGACCTGAACGAGAACGGCTTCACGGTGCAGGCTGTCGGGTCACGCTCGCTGGACTCGAGCAAGGCGTTTGCTGAGCAGTACGGCGTGGCAACCGCGCACGGCAGCTATGAGGACTTGGTGGCAGACCCGTTGGTTGACGTGGTCTACATCGCCACGCCGCACCCGTTCCACCACGCCAATGCCTTGTTGGCGTTGAACGCGGGCAAGCACGTGCTGGTGGAGAAGTCGTTCACCATGAACGCCCGCGAAGCCCGGGACATTGTTAACCTCGCGGAATCCAAGGGGCTCGTGGCGCTGGAAGCCATGTGGACCCGATTCCTCCCGCACATGATCCGCCTCCGCGCAATCATCCAGGAAGGCACTATCGGCGAGGTAAGGAAGGTGGTCGCCAGCCACAACCAGAGCCTGCCCAAGGACCCTGCCCACAGGCTGAACGATCCTGCACTGGGCGGCGGAGCGCTGCTGGACCTCGGCATTTACCTGATCTCCTTCGCGTTCGACATCCTGGGCACCCCGGAGACCATCCGCGCCAGCGCCTCGATGACCGCCACGGGGGTCGACCGCCAGACAGCGGCGATTTTTGAGTATGTCGGCGGCCAGCAGGCCATTGTGGACTGCGAACTGGACGCCGCCAGCGCCAACCGGGCCATGGTCATCGGGACCGAAGGGTGGATCGACATCGAACCAACCTGGTACAACCCGACCCCGTTTACCGTCCATGCGGTTGACGGGACCATTGTGGAGCGGTTCGACCAGCCGGTCACCAGCCGCGGTATGCAGTACCAGGCTGCAGAACTGGAACGCCTCGTCCGCGCGGGCGACTCGGCCGGCACCATCCTTCCGCCCAGCGAATCAGTTGCAGTCATGGCAGCAATGGACGAGATCCGCCGCCAGATCGGACTCACGTACGCTGCCGACGGCCTGCCTGAAGGGACCGTCCCGAATGACTGAGACCGACTCACCGCGGATCACCGAACTCCGGCAGCACGAGGAATGGATCCGCCGCAAGTCGGCCGCCACCCTGCGGTTTGAACGCAGCACGGCACTGTTGTCCGAAGAGTTCGCGGCCAAGGGCTTCGACCCCCTGCAAGGCGGGTGGCTCGCGCCGGAGGACTACACCCTGGCCGGGGGCTCCTTCCCCGTCCGCGTCCGGGGCACGGGCGTCGTCGCCGCTGTCACGGCCTCCGGGCTGTCCTCCGACGACGACCACCAGCTGCTGGTCGACAGCATCAGGACGTACCTCAAGGATCCCGCCGAATAGACTCTTGCCCATGACGCACACCATCCGGAAGGCAACTGCGGACGACGCCGGAAGGCTGGCCGGGCTGGCCGCCGTCACCTTTCCGCTCGCCTGCCCGCCGCAGTCCTCCCCCGCCGACATCGCGGCGCATCTTGCGAACACCCTCAGCGAGGCGAACTTCCGCAGTTACCTGTCGGACCCGGACATCACGGTGCTGGTGATCGATTCCGACGGCGACCTCCGCGGTTACAGCATGCTGGTGCACCGGCCGGCCGGCGACCCGGACGTTGCCGCCGCCCTGACGATCCTTCCTGCCACCGAGCTCAGCAAGTGCTACGTGCACCCGGACCACCATGGCCTGGGCGCAGCCGCCGAACTGATCCACGCCAGCCTGGGCGAGGCCGCGGCCTCCGGAGCCGCCGGAATGTGGCTGGGCGTCAACAGCCAGAACGCCAGGGCCGTCCGCTTCTACGAGAAATCCGGCTTCCGGAAGGTGGGCACCAAGTCGTTCACCCTGGGGACCACAGTGGAGCACGACTTCGTGATGGAGCGCGCACTTCCACCAGCGCGAACGGACAGTTGAGGCCCCCGTCCCGGCGCAGGGGTGAGCCACGTGACATGCCGCCAGGGGAATGGATCCGGCGGGCAAGCGGTTGTTGCCAGCATGAAGATTGAGATCTGGTCCGACGTCGCGTGCCCCTGGTGCTACATCGGCAAGCGCCGTTTCGAAGCAGCCCTGGCCGAATTCCCGCACCGCGATTCCGTGGAGGTGCAGTGGCGCAGCTACCAGCTCGATCCCGGCCTGCCGGAGCACTACGACGGCACGGAACTGGAGTACCTCAGCACCCGCAAGGGCATGGCGCCGGCGCAGGTCTCGCAGATGTTCGACCATGTGGCGGAGCAGGCCAAAGGTGAGGGCCTCACCTACCGGTTTGACGACGTCGTGGTTGCCAACAGCTTCACCGCACACCGGCTCATCCATCTGGCCGCCGCCCACGGCAAGCAGGATGCCGCCAAAGAGCGCCTGCTGAGCGACCATTTTGAGCACGGCAAGGACATCGGCAGCCGGGAGTACCTCACGTCCCTCGGCCAGGACCTGGGAATCGACGCCGGGGAGCTGGAGGAGCTGTTCACCACGGACAAATATGCCGACGACGTCCGGCTCGACTTCGAAGAAGGCCGGGCTCTGGGCATCACCGGCGTGCCGTTCTTCGTGATTGACCGCAAGTACGGCCTCTCCGGTGCCCAGCCGTCGGCGATGTTCAGCCAGGCACTCACCCAGGCCTGGCATGAGAAGCAGCCCCTCGTCATGGCGGGCGCCGGCACCGGAGCGGACGGCAGCAAAAGCGGCGACGCCGGCGCCGAGGCGTGCGGTCCCGCCGGCTGCGCCGTCTGACGCGCCCCTGAGTAATCGAGTTTTTGTCCAGATAACGCGGCCAAACCCACGTTTAGCTCGCGTTATCTGGACAAAAAATCAAATAGGTTTGCTGACAGATCGCTGTAAAGTGTCTGTATGCCTAGGATTTCGGCCGCCACGAATGCTGCCCAACGAGCCGAGACCCAACGCCGTATCCTGACCGGCTTCGGCGAACTCCTCTTCACCCACGGCCTGCCCGGCCTCACCATGACTGATGTTGCGCGCCATGCCGGCATCGGACGCACTGCCGTGTACAACTACTACGCGGACATCGAGGAACTGCTGATCGCCTACGCCCTGGACGAAACCGAGCGCTTCCTCGACGGCCTCAGGGAATCCCTGCAGTCCTTGGAGAACCCGGTGGAACGCCTGGCCCTGTACGTCCGCACCCAGGTGGAGGACCTGAGCCGCCGCCACCTGCCGCCGGGCCCGGCCATGGCGGCAGTGCTCTCGCCCGCGTCCTTCTCCAAGCTCGCGGACCATGTGGGCGAGCTCAGCCTCCTCCTCCAGGACATCCTGCGCGACGCAATGGCGCAGGGCTACCTGCCCGAGGCGGACATCACCCAGCTGGCCCAGCTTATCCACGGCACCTTGTCCTCCAGCGCCGCGCGCGGCGACGGCACGCCCGAAGCGGTGCTGCGAACCGTTCGGTTCATCCAGCTCGGAGCGGGGGCACGGTTCGACGACGGCCGTCCCGTCACGCTCGCCGGACCCTAGCCGGTTACAGCCGTTCCAGCCCCAACCCCGGCCAGGCTCAGCCGGATTTAGGGATCACCGGCCACTTGGCGCTGTCGACGATCCGGCGGCTGTCGCGCGGGCAGCTGAGCCGGCCGGGCGTCTGGTCCACGAGTTCAGGCGCATTCAATTCCTTGAATTCACCCGTAAGGATCACATCCACACTGCCGTCTGACCGGCCGTCCTGGAAGTAATCCGACGCGGGAAGGTTCCGCTGGACGCTGAAGGCGGCCGACTGGCCGGCGGCACCGGAAAGCACCGCGGCCACGCCGCGGTACCCGGACTGGGTGTTGCCTACCTCCGCCACCGCGAATTTCCTGGCAAGGAACTCGTCCGCCACCGAACGCGCCAGGCCCGGCCGGTTGGTGGCGTTGAAGACCCTGAGGGTGACTTTGTCGTTCGGGGTGTAGTCAAAAGTGGTTGCGGGGCACGCCGAGGCGGCAGACGCGGTCCGCTCCGCCGTCGGGATCTTGATCTGGCCGTTCATGATGGCAAGCGCAACCAATATCGCGGAGATGATCAGCCCCACCAGCAGGACCAGCACCACACCGTGCAGGATCCGACGACGCAGCCGGACAGGGTTGTCTGCCGTGTCATCCTGTTCAACGAACGTGGCCCTGAGTTCCTGTCCGGAAACAACGCGGTGTCCGTGCAGGACTGTGGGGTCTTTGGGCTTCCTAGCCATCTATCACCAGCACACGGGCGTGGATGGCGGTGCGCTGATGCAGTGCGGTCCGGACGGCACGGTGCAGCCCGTCCTCGAGGTACAGGGTTCCCCGGTACTGCACCACGTGGGGAAAGAGGTCGCCGAAGAACGTGGAGTCCTCGGCGAGGAGAGCCTCGAGGTCGAGGGTGCGCTTGGTAGTCACCAGCTCATCGAGCCGGACAGGCCGCGGCGGAAGGGCGGCCCATTCCTTGGGGGTGTTGTAACCATGGTCGGGGTAGGGGCGGCCCTCGCCCACAGCTTTGAATATCACCCTGCCAGCCTATGGAAGTTGCCCGGCCAAGGGAACGAATGACCCCGCGCAGTTCCAAGGTTGTAGCCAAACAGTGACCATTGGGGCCGGCGACGCAGCAAGGCAACATTCTGCGCCGGGCCGGTCCGGACTGCGAGAATGGAGGCATGACTGCACCCGGTAACCGCGCCGCCGCATCGGCGTCGGCTCCTCCCCTTGCCCTACTGCTCGACGTCGACGGCCCTGTGGCCAGTCCGGTCACCCGCGATGTCAAGCCGGAGATCATTGCGGACATGGTGGCCCTGGCCACCGCCGGGATTCCGGTCATCTTCAACACGGGCCGCTCGGACGCGTTCATCCGCAAGCAGGTCATGGAGCCCATGATCGCGGCAGGCATGCCGAGCGGAACCATCATCCACGCCATCTGCGAGAAGGGTGCCGTCTGGTTCAGCTACACGGCCGCGGGGCCCGGCCCCATGCATGTGGACCACGACCTCGCAGTCCCCCGTGCCTACGGCGATGACGTCCGCCGGCTGGTTTCCGAGGACTACGCGAACCACATGTTCTACGACGAAACCAAGCGCGCCATGGTATCCGTGGAGCAGCACATCGACGTGCCCAGCCAGGACTACCTCGACGAACAGAAACTGTTCGATGCCGACGCCATGGAACTGATGGCCCGGCACGGCCTGGGCGTGGTCCGGCTGGACCACCATGCTCCCGATTCGGACGACCAGGTGGACTACCGGGTGGACCCCACCATCATTTCCACCGACATCGAGTCGGTACGCCTCGGCAAGGACCTGGGTGCCAGCCGCGCCGTGGAACTCCTCGCCGCGCAGGGAATCCGGCCTCTCGCCTGGCGCACGGTGGGCGACTCCCGCACCGACTACGCCATGGCCGACTGGCTGCACCACAACGACCACGAGGTGAAGCACGTGGACGTCCGCCCGGCGGACGGGGTTCCCGTCAAGCCGTACGCGGTCCTGACCGCCGCCGACCTGGGGCTCGCCGAAGACGTGATCCACGACGACGCCGGCGCGGCGTTCCTGCGCAGCTGGCGGGACGCCCTGGCCGGCTGAGTCCGGGATTAGTCCGGTTTTTTTGCGCGGGTTATTATGCAGGTAGGACCTCTATAGACAAAAGCTCGGAGAAACACCATTACAGACGCACTCGTTCAGGATGAGATCTACTACGGCGGTCAGCCCTCCGACGACGGCCGGAGCCACGCCGAAGTTACGTCGCCCGCCGCTGTTGCGCGGCTGAAGAACCGCCCCGACGTGGTCCGCCACCGGGGGCGCTACGCGCTAATCAATGACACCCGGACGCCTTATCAGGCCATGGTGGAGGACCTGCTGTTCATCCGCAATGTCCTCGCGAATGCGGGCCTGGACTACCTCTTGGTCCGCGGCAACAACCACCGGCCGGTCATTGCGCTGGACTGGGAGAACCGGAAGAAGCTCCGGGCCGCGCTGGTGGAAGCGTGCCGTGACGAGCCTGTTTACTCCATGACCGTGGATGCCAAGAAGAAGTCCTCTGTCCTGGTGGCCGACGGCGAGCTCTCCCCCAACCGCCAGGCCCGGATCTTCCGGCTCTACCGTCCGCGCGTTGAGCCCAACGGCGGTTTCGACTTCGGCTCCTCCGCCGGCGTGCAGATCGAGCTGTGGAGCTTTGAAGGCAACCAGCTGATCCTGCCGATCGAAAATTCCCTCACCCGCCGGACCATGCTCACCACCGACGCAGTGCGCGGCACCGTGGAGCGCTACGGCCACACCTGGCCCACCATCGAGAACATGTTCGCGGACCACGCGAGCGATATCAGCTTCGACATCGACATGGTGTTTTCCTGGGTGGACGGCAGCTCGCCGGAGTACATCGCCGCGCGGCGCGCCAGGATGGCAGGCGTGGTGGTGGGCGAAGGCGATGACCACGAGGCCCGCTACCGCCAGATCGACGAACTGAAGTATGCCCTGCGCTCGGTCTACATGTTCGCTCCGTGGGTGCGGCGCATCTTTATCGCCACGGACTCCCCGGCGCCCGCCTGGCTGGCCGACCACCCGTCGGTGACCATTGTGCGCAGTGAAGAATTTTTCGCGGACCCGTCCGTGCTGCCCACGCACAATTCACAGGCCGTCGAGTGCCAGCTGCACCACATTGAGGGGCTCTCGGAGCACTTCCTGTACTCCAACGACGACATGTTCTTCGGCCGCGCGGTGGGACCGGACATGTTCTTCACCCCGGGCGGCGTCACCAAGTTCATTGAGGCGGAAACCCGCATCGGGCTGGGCGACAACGACGCAGAGCGCAGCGGCTTCGAGAACGCTGCCAGGGTGAACCGGAAACTCCTGTGGGACCGGTTCGGCCGGATCACCACCCGCCACCTGGAGCACACGGCTGCCCCGTTGCGGCGGAGCGTGGTGGCCACCATGGAGCAGGAATTCCCGCAGGAATTCGCCAAGACCGCGGCAAGCCGGTTCCGTGCCGCGGACAATATCTCCGTCACGAACTCCTTTTACCACTACTACGCCCTGCTGACCGGGCGGGCGGTCACCCAGACCGCAGCGAAGGTCAGGTACATCGACACGACGATGCGGTCTGGCCTCAATTACCTGCCCAAGCTGCTGTCCAAGCGCAACATGGACTTCTTCTGCCTGAACGACGGCAGCTTCCCCGAAGTGGAAGCCGACGAACGTGCCGAACTGGTGACGGACTTCCTGGAGAAGTACTACCCCATCAAGGCGCCCTGGGAAAAGTAGAAACTCAGCGTCCGGAACCCATGCTGACCATGGGGATGCTCTGGGTGGGCGGGTGTCCCTGTGTCTTCGCCTGGCGGGGAATGCGGACGCCCGCGGCCGCCAGGCGCCGCTGGGTTTCCGCCGCGCTCACAACCTCGCCCACGGCTGCCGCGCTGCCGACAGGCACCACGGAATGCACAATCGTGTGTTCATACACGTGCACAAGGTTGAAGGCCTGGCCGCCGTCGTGCGGGCGCGTGCCGCCCACGGGTACGTTCAGGTCCTGGGTGTAGCAGGTGGCAGAGGCCACCGACACCGGAATGCCTGCGAAGGTGGCGGTGGTGGAGTAGTGCAGGTGGCCGGCCAGGATGGTGCGGACGTCCGAGTTGCGCAGGACCGCTGCAAGGGCCGGCTGGCCGCGGAGCTCCACAAGGACGGCAAGGTCCAGGATGGAGGGGACCGGTGGGTGGTGCAGCGCCAGGATGGTGCCGTCCGGCGCAGGGGTGGCGAGTTCTGCGGCGAGCCATTCCAACTGCTCCTCGCTGAGTTCACCATGGTGGAACCCCGGCACCGAGGTGTCCAGGGTGATCACCCGCAGTCCGTTGACGAAGTAGCTGTGGTCCAGCGGTGAATCGTTCCCGGGCTGGTCGAGCAGGCCGGCGCGGAAGTTCCCACGGTCGTCGTGGTTTCCCATGGCCCAGATGACCTGCGCGTTCATCGCCTTGCAGGCGGGTTCAACGATGGCCCTCAACTTTACATACGCCTCGGGTTCGCCCTGGTCAGCCAGGTCGCCGGTGAAAATCACGGCTTCCGGACGGGCCCCTGAGGCTTTGACTTCCTCAAACAGCTGTTTCAGGCGGGCTTCGCTGTCTACTGTGCCATACAGATGATCCGGACCCCCCAACAGGTGGGGGTCGCTCAGGTGGAGTAGAAAATGACGCGGCCGGGGGTGTTCGGCCTCGATGAGCTCCATTACTGCCTTCGTGGTTGGTTGGAAGCGGCGCCTCCAGTGTCCCTCTCAGTAAGGTCTATCCAATCAGACATTCGGCCAACAATGTGCAAACTCCAGTAGGCATGTTTGAAAATATGGAAATAACGAGTAGTCCGGCGGACACACACCCCAGAGGGTACGTGTCCGCCGGCACGTAGTTACTCAGCTCTTCGGCGGCTTAGCTCAGGTAGCCGTTCGGGTTGAGGACGTACTTCGTGGCGGCGCCGGCGTCGAACTCGGCGTAGCCCTTGGGAGCGTCCTCCAGTGAAATGGCCTTAGCGTTCACGTTCTTGGCGATGTTCACCTTGTCGTTCAGGATGGCCATCATCAACTGGCGGTTGTACTTCATCACCGGGCACTGGCCTGTGGTGAAGCTCAGCGACTTGGCCCATCCGGTACCCAGGCTCAGGCTCAGGGAACCCTTCTTGGCTGCCTCGTCAATGCCGCCCGGATCACCCGTGACGTACAGCCCCGGGATGCCCAGTGCACCGCCGGCGGCGGTGATGTCCATCAGCGAGTTCAGCACGGTGGCCGGAGCTTCCTCGGCGTCCTTGCCGTGTCCGTGACCGCGTGCCTCGAAGCCCACCGCGTCCACGCCGCAGTCCACTTCCGGTACGCCAAGGATCTGCTCGATCTGCTCCGCCGGGCCCCCTTTGGTGAGGTCCACCGTTTCGCAGCCAAAGCTGCGCGCCCGCGCGAGCCGGTCCTCGTTCAAGTCACCGACGATTACGACGGCGGCGCCCAGCAAGTGGGCGCTTGTGGCCGCGGCCAGGCCGACCGGGCCGGCACCGGCGATGTAGACGGTGGAGCCGACGCCGACCCCGGCACTGACGGCGCCATGGAATCCCGTGGGGAAGATGTCCGAAAGCATGGCCAGGTCGAGGATCTTCTCCATGGCCCGGTCCTTGTCCGGGAACTTCAGCAGGTTCCAGTCCGCGTAGGGCACCAGGACGTAGTTGGCCTGGCCGCCCACCCAGCCGCCCATGTCGACGTACCCGTAGGCGCTTCCCGGCCGGTCCGGATTGACGTTGAGGCAGATGCCGGTCTTGCGTTCCTTGCAGTTGCGGCAGCGCCCGCAGGCGATGTTGAACGGAACGGAGCAGATGTCCCCCACCTTGATGAACTCAACGTCCGGGCCGATTTCCACTACTTCACCGGTGATTTCGTGCCCCAGGACGAGGTCCGGCGGAGCAGTGGTGCGGCCGCGAACCATGTGCTGGTCGGAGCCGCAGATGTTGGTGGCAACGGTCTTGAGGATCACGCCATGGCGCACGGAGCGGCCCACATTGGCGGGGTTGACGCCCGGTCCGTCCTTGAGTTCGAAGCTGGGATAGTCGATGTCGATCAGTTCGACCTTGCCCGGTCCTTTGTAGGCAACGGCTTTGTTCCCTGTCATCTCTTTCCTCCTGGTTTCACGGGCACCGCAAGGATGTCCCGTGTGATTCATGAAGTACTGATGCGCCCTCCGAGGCAGGCATGGACCGGCCGCGCCGTCCCGCAGTGGTGCAGCGGGCGAAGCCGCGGCCTTGCTGGACAGATTGGAGGGTCCGGCCAGTCTAGGCGGTAAGCATGCTGAGGAACATGGGCCGTTGGGCCCTAGTGCCCGCCGTCATAGCGGTGTCGTCTCACGCACTGTCGTCAGGCGAGGGCATCCTCGATGGCGGCGATGACCTCCGGCGAATCCGGCTCCACCGTGGGCGCAAAGCGGGCCACCACAAACCCGTCGCGGTTGACCAGGAACTTTTCAAAGTTCCACTTCACCATCCCGGGGAGAAGCCCGTTCTTGAATTTGGTGAGTTCTGCGTACAGCGGGTGCTGGTTCCTGCCGCGCACATCAGCCTTTGCGGCCAGCGGGAATGTCACGCCGAAATTGCGTTCGCAGAATTCGGCGATTTCGTCGTCGCCACCCGGTTCCTGTCCGGCGAACTGGTTGCACGGCACGCCCAGGATCTCGAATCCTTGGTCCTTGAACTTGCCGTACAGCAATTCAAGGCCGGCGTACTGCGGCGTGAAGCCACACTGGGAGGCCACGTTGACCACCATCACCACGTTTCCCTTGAAGCGGCCAAAATCGGTTTCGGTTCCGTCATTGAGGGTCAGCGGAATGGAGTGGATCGAATTCACGGAGGGCTTCCTTAAGAAACTGGTCATGGCTGCTATTCGTTGACAACGGCCAAGTGTATGGGTTGGCGCCCTGTGAATTCCGGCGCGGTCCTTCGGGAGGAGGAACGCGGTGGTAAACCGAATGCCCTTATGGCCCGGGGGTGGGTGTTTCTGTTGGCGTCGGCTCGGCCGTGGGTTCCGTAGTCGGTTCCGGGGAAGGTTCCCACGCGGGTTCCGCGGTGGGCTCAGCGGTGGCTGTGAACGAAGGTTCCGCGGTGGGCTCAGCGGTGGCTGTGAACGAAGGCTCTGCGGTGGGCTCAGCCGTGGGTTCCGTAGTCGGTTCCGGGGAAGGTTCCCACGTGGGTTCCGCGGTGGGCTCAGCCGTGGGTTCCGCGGTGACGCTCTCCGTCGGCGACGCCGGCTCAGTGGACTGCCCGGTCTGGGTTGGAGTCGGCGTCGGCGTTGGAGTCGGCGGCGGCGTGGGAGTCGGCGTCGGGGTGGCCGTAGCGGTGCCGGTAGGCGTTTGAGTTGGGGTCGCCGTCGAGCTTCCCGACACGGAAGACGTCGCAGAAGGCGTCGCAGGAGCCGACGACGTCCCGGTGGCCGTCGCGGCGGGCGTTTCCGGCGCGGGAACTTCAGCCTCGCCGCCCGACACCGTGTGCGCGTTGTCCGCGGAGACGGGGATGGCCCAGGTGGGATCGCCCTCGGGGGCGCCGATGCCGGGAACGTAGCTGATCATGTCGATGTTCCCCAGCTCATCCAGCTGCTTGGTGGGCAGCAGTGTCCAGTCCAGGGGGTTGGCGTGGACGCCGTTGAGGATAGTTTCAAAATGCAGGTGGCACCCCGTGGACGAACCAGTGGTGCCGACTTTAGCTATGACCTCACCCACCTGGACAGAGTCGCCCTTCTTGACGGCGATCCCTTCCAAATGGTTGTAGGTGGTGATCAGCCCGTTGCCATGGTCGATCTCCAAACGATTGCCGCCACCCCACGGGTGCCAGCCCACGGCCCTGACCACACCGGCGTCGGCCGCGTACACGCGACTGCCGCACGCAGCCGCAAAGTCCTGGCCCCAGTGGAACTCACCCGCGGTCCCGGTCAGCGGGCTGACCCGGAGCCCGAAGCCTGAAGTTTCGGTCAGGACTTCCAAGGGAGACATCAGGGAACCGGCAGGTGGCCGCCTCAGTTCGTCGGAGGCAACGTTGAGTTCACGCTGGCCGCTTTTGGAGCTTGTCCGGATGTCGCTGCGGCTGAAGGAGATCAGGGCGTTGGCATTGGCCGAAACGGCGTCGGGGGCAATGCCCAGCGGTTTGACGAAGGCATCCGGCCACCAGGGCGCAATGCCCGCATTGCCTATCGGGGCCTGCTTCGAGGCGGCAACCACCGCAGATGGCGCAGCCGCGGGCATTTGGAGACTAAGCCCAATCACACCAAACGTTGAAACGGCGCATACGCCAAGAATCCGTGCAGCGGCGAGGCAGGGCCTGGCTGGTTGCTCGTCGTGTCCATATCCCCAGTGATTTCCCACGTGCGACTCCTGCGATAGGCCCGCCAGACCCCAATCTCGACGGACTTACGATTCCTATGGGACCACAGCCCCATCGACTCTGTGAACCCCCCAACATCGGCCCGCCCAGGCACTCCCGCGGAATTCCGCCACTTCCGGCCGGAATTCCCAGCTGACTCACAGCTATGGTGCGCAGAATGGACCATGCGCAATGTCCTCAGGGAGTGGCAGGCCGAGCTCAGGCAGACCTTCACCGGCTCGCGGGGTGCGGTGCCACCCTGGGTCCCCCGGCTTGAGGACGGTGACGACGCCGGCTACCACCTTCCGGGGTCCGCGGTCTGGGCGGTCCACGGTTCAATGACCACCATCGTGGCGGGAATCCGCGCGCTCCTGATGCAGTCGCTCCATCCGGGCGCCCTGGCCGGCGTGCACGACCATTCACGGTTCCGCGAAGATCCCCTGGGACGGCTAGCCGGAACCATCCGCTGGATCTTCACCGTGTCCTATGGCTCCACCTCCGCGGCGCATGAAGCCTCCGGCTGGGTGCTGCGGCTGCACGAAGCGGTACGGGGGGACTACGTGGACGCCCACGGAATCACCAGGAGCTATGCAGCCAACGACCCCGAACTCCTCCGCTGGGTCCACATCGCCTTCACTGACGCATT
Source organism: Arthrobacter oryzae (assembly GCF_030718995.1). NCBI lineage: Bacteria > Bacillati > Actinomycetota > Actinomycetes > Micrococcales > Micrococcaceae > Arthrobacter > Arthrobacter oryzae. The sequence goes on along the minus strand of NZ_CP132204.1, from coordinate 2,333,441 downwards.
CCTCTCCGCCCACAAGATCTGGGGACGGCCCATCCCCGGCGGTCCGGATGCGTACGTCCGGGAGTGGGCGCACGCGGGAACGCTGATGGGGGTTGATTCGCCCCCGCTGAGCGAGGCGGAAATGAGGCGGCAGCTGGACAGCTGGTACGACGACGGCGACCTCCGCTCCGATGAGCGGGTGGCTGAGATTGTGGCCTTCATCCGCAACCCGCCGCTGCATCCTTCGCTGCGCCCCGGATACCGGATGCTGTTTGCCGCCGCTGTCGCCAGCCTCGACCCGAAATACCGGGAGTTGCTGGGGCTCCGGACAGCCCGGCTGGGCCCCCTGCCGCTGCCGGTGAGGTTCGGCACCAAGGTGACTCTCGCCGTCGTCCAGTTGGCCCTTGGCGGGGCAAAACGCGGACACAGGATCGGGCCGAGTGAGCAGGCAGCACGACGCCGGCTGCGGCGCCTCGGTTTTGCTGCATAGTGGACGGAACGCAAAAAGGCCCCGGTCCGAGGACCGGGGCCGAACCGCGGAGAATGGGGGATTTGAACCCCCGAGGGCGTTAACCCAACACGCGTTCCAGGCGTGCGCCATAGGCCGCTAGGCGAATTCTCCAGTAGCTTCTGAATCAAAAGCAGATACTAGACTACCTGAACTTTCCGGCATCACCCAATTGGGCACCGCGGGACATTACGACGGCATGCTGTGCAGTGCCCGGACCAGCGCTTCAAAAGGCCCGTTAACGTCAAAATGGACGCCCCCAATGCGCCCACTCCGCCGGAACACCGTTGAGCTGCCGGGTCCGGCCCTCGCGCCAGGCCCTGCAGCTCACAACCTTGAGCTCAACTTGAGATTGCCCCAATCGGTGTACATATCCATCGTCCGCCCTGGGGCAGTGATAAGCAAGGGTTCCTGGCCGAATATCGGCGGACCGTTACCGACTTGTGCCGGTATCCGCTTCCGGCAAACTGCTGGAAAGATGGGCCTCATGACCCAACTGCATGCCCTGGTGACGTACGTTCCCGCAGACCACGCGGAGGCTGTCCTCGCCGCTGTCGGCGATGCGGGCGCCGGACGGATCGGCAACTATTCGCACTGCGCCTTCACCACCCCCGGCACCGGACGGTTCACACCCCTCGCCGGATCCCAGCCGTTTCTCGGTTCCCAGGACCGCAGCGAACACGTGCCGGAGGTAAGGATCGAGTGCGTCGTCACGGAAGACGTGCTCGACGCCGTTGTGGCAGCCCTTCGCACCGCCCACCCCTACGAGGAGCCCGCACTGATGAGCTGGGCGGTCAACGGACACCGTCCGGCCACGGCGCGGGGCGGCCGCGAAACCTAGCCGGGGCCGCCGGAATGAGCCGCGGTCAGCCGATTCGGGGCACACGAAATCATCGGGTAAACTCATTGACGGCCCCTCATGTGGCGTCATCCTGTTGAACTCCCCCAGGACCGGAAGGTAGCAAGGGTAGACGGGCTCTGGCGGGTGCATGGGGGGTCTTTACTATTCCCGAACAGGGCGGCCGCCCGCGAGGGTCTGATTGTCAGCCCGGATTGGTAGGGTTTTCTCTGTGAGTGTTACAACCGCCCTTTACCGCAGATACCGTCCAGACTCCTTTGCTGACGTTATCGGGCAGGAACACGTCACCGATCCGCTGATGACGGCGCTGCGAAAGAACCGCGTCAATCACGCCTACCTGTTTTCCGGTCCGCGCGGCTGCGGAAAGACCACCTCGGCCCGCATCCTGGCCCGTTGCCTCAACTGCGCCGAGGGTCCCACTGATACCCCCTGCGGCAAGTGCCCCAGCTGCATCGAGTTGGCACGCGGGGGCTCCGGATCACTCGACGTGATCGAGATCGACGCCGCGAGCCACGGTGGCGTGGACGATGCCCGCGACCTCCGCGAACGCGCCACCTACGCGCCAGTCCGGGACCGCTACAAAATCTTCATTATCGACGAAGCCCACATGGTCACCTCGGCCGGCTTCAACGCCCTGCTCAAGATCGTGGAAGAGCCGCCGGAGCACATCAAGTTCATCTTCGCCACCACGGAGCCGGACAAAGTGATCGGAACCATCCGTTCGCGGACCCACCACTACCCGTTCCGGCTGGTCCCGCCCGAACCCCTCATGGCCTACCTTGAGCTGCTCTGCAACCAGGAAAACGTTCCCGTGGCGCCCGGCGTGCTGTCCTTGGTCATCAGGGCAGGCGGCGGGTCGGTGCGCGACTCGCTCTCCGTCCTGGACCAGCTGATGGCAGGGGCCGGCCCCACCGGGCTGGACTACGAGCTCGCGGTCGCGTTGCTGGGCTACACCCACGCGTCCCTCCTGGACGACGTCGTCGAAGCAGTTGCAGCCGCGGACGCCGCCACGGTGTTCCGGGCCGTGGACCGCGTGATCCAGACCGGCCACGATCCGCGGCGCTTCGTGGAGGATCTCCTGGAGCGCTTCCGCGACCTCATCATTGTCCAGGCCATGCCGGAGAGCGCCCAGTCGATCCTCCGCGGGATGCCGGCGGACCAGATAGCCCGGCTTCAGAATCAGGCCCACAACCTTGGCGCGGCCGAACTGTCCCGGGCTGCCGACGTGACCAACACCGCCCTCACTGAGATGACCGGTGCCACGTCGCCGCGGCTCCACCTGGAGCTGCTGTGCGCCCGCATCCTCCTCCCGACTTCAGAACAGACCGAGCGCGGGATCGCTGCCCGGATCGACCGCGTGGAGCGCCGCCTGAACTACGGAGGGAACGACGTCGGAGCACCCGTCGCTGCTTCGGCGGCACCCGCCGCAACGCCGGTGTCCGCGCCTGCCGCTGCGCCCGTGTCCGCTCCCGCGCCCGCTGCTGCGCCGGTGTCCGCGCCGGCGCCTGCGCCTGCTGCGCCAACCTCCGCACCGATTCAGGCACCGTCACCGGAGCAGGCTCCCGCGGCCGGGCCGGCGGCTGAACCAGCCGCCGCACGCAGTGAAGCGCCCGCACGGGAATCCCTCACTCCCCCGCGCGTTTCCACAGCGGACTGGCCGGTCGACGAACAGCCGGCTGCGAATCGGGTCCCGTCCGGTCAAGCGCCTTCCCGTCCTGCCGCTCCGCCAGCACCTGCAGCTGCGGCGCCGGTTCCAGCTGCGGCACCGGCACCTGCTGCACCCGCCGCAGTGGCCGAACCGGTGGCTGCCGAGCGGGCACCCATGAAGTCCGAAGCAAGGCAGCCCGCGGCTGAGAGCCACGTTCCGGCCCACGGTCCCGGGGGTGACGTGGAGGTCCTGCGCCGCGCCTGGGCTGACATCCTGCAGACCCTGAGCAAGATCAAGCGCAGCACCTGGGCGCTTGTCGAACCGAACGCCCAGGTGGGCCAGTTCGACGGCCAGATGCTCACTCTGGTCTTCACAACGTCCGGGCTGGCCGGCGCCTTCGGCCGGGCCGACCACTCCGAGAATCTTCGCCAGGCAATCCACAAGACCGTTGGCATCGACTGCCAGATCAATGCGGTGTCCGGCGGCGTCCATGCAGTGCCCAGCAGCGCCGGCAGCACAGCGAGCTCTGAGCCAAACCCAAAAGCACCCGCTAAGCCGGAAACTCCGGCGACGTCCGCCGACGTTGCCTGGGGTCTTGCCCCCGGCCCGACGCCTGACCCCGCCGCCGACTCTGCCAGTTCTGGCCGCTCTTCCGGTTCTGTCGGCTCTTCCGCTTCTGTCGGCTCTGCCAGCTCTGTCGGCGCGGACGCGCAGCGTGAGCCCGCGGTTCCAGTTGCCCCGGCGTCGCAGCCGGAAGAGACCGCTTCCGGTTCGTACAGCTACCCCGAGGACGACTGGGGCCCGCCCCTTGACGAAGATGCTCCCCCGTTGGACGAAGAGCCTCCCATGGACTGGACGCCGTCCGCTCCGAGGCAATCCGTCCCGACGCAGGCACGTCCGGAACAGTCACGCCCGGCATCGGAAAACCGTGGATCAGGCGAGCAGCCGGACCCGACGCCGCCATCCGCCAACTCTTCACGCGTAGCAGGCGGTACTTCCAGCGACGATCCGTGGTCCCGTGCCAAGGAAGAAGCGCCGGGCGTCTGGACCGTGGGCGCCGAGTCGAACGTTGGAAAGTCCGTGGAAGACCCGGACCGTGCGGGCCTGCCCGTTGTTCCGGAGCCTCCCACGCCGCACTACGAGCCGGCGGCGGCCCAGCTGCCCCGGCCAGTCGAGACCCCGGAAGAAGCGTCCACCCTCGGCTCCGGCGAAACCTTGCGCCCGGCGGAAGTCCGGCAGCCGGTGGGTGCACTGGTCGGTGCGGGCAGCTCCTCCGGAGCAGGCTGGGCTGCCTCCGCGCAGTATGTTCCCGCCACGGCAACCGACCCGTCACCGGCAATGGCCGGCCCGGACGTCAGGAGCATCGAGTCGGCACCGGCGGCTTACGCGTCCCCGCCAGCCCAGACTGCGCCCGCCCAGTCCACTCCGGCTCCGACAGCGGCTCCGGGCGCGGCCGTCAAGCAAAGCCTCTACCAGCGGCTATCCAACAGCCCGGAGGCCGAAGCCGGCAGGGCCAAGGCCCCTGCCCGCCAGGCGGAGGCCGTCAAGACCTACGTCCAGGACACGCCGAGCCCGGACGACGAAACGATTGAAGAATCGGGCGTCTTTGGACGCGCCGCCGTCGAGCGTATTCTGGGCGGAAAGCTGGTGGAGGAGCGGTCCCTGGACGGCAGCCCGATCCCGCCGCGCTTCTAGTCCGCGCCGCCGGAGGTCTGGGCACCCTCCAACGGGACTCCCACCCGGCGGCTTGGCCCCGGCCGCATTGCCTGCAGGGAATCGGCATGCCCGGGCCGCCACGCCAGCCCATTATCGATTCAAAAAACGAGTCAAACGAACGAGGACATTGTGTACGAAGGTGCAGTTCAAGAGCTGATCGACGAACTTGGCCGCCTTCCCGGCGTGGGGCCCAAGTCCGCCCAGCGGCTGGCATTCCATATCCTCGAGGCGGACCCTCAGGACATGAAGCGGCTCGTGGACGCCATCACCACCGTCAAGGAACGCGTGAAATTCTGTACGGTCTGCGGCAACGTCACGGAGCAGGAGCTGTGCAACATCTGTCGTGACCCCCGCCGGGACCCCTCGGTGATCTGCGTGGTGGAAGAGTCCAAGGACGTCCTGGCCGTTGAGCGCACCCGTTCCTTCCGTGGCCGCTACCACGTCCTGGGAGGCGCGATTAACCCGATCGCCGGCGTCGGCCCGGAACAGCTGCGGATCAGGGAGCTCCTTACCCGGCTGAACGACGGCGCCATCCAGGAAATCATCATCGCCACTGACCCCAACCTTGAGGGCGAGGCCACGGCAACTTACCTTGCCAGAATGCTGAAATCCATCGGCATCACCGTGACCAGGCTCGCCTCCGGCCTGCCGGTCGGCGGTGACCTGGAATACGCGGACGAGGTCACTCTGGGGCGCGCCTTCGAAGGCCGACGCAACGCGCTCAGCTGAACCGGAACACACGGATTCCCGCCGGAGACGGCTGAGGGGGATGGCTGACGGGAGGCCACCATGCGGTCACAATTCAGCGCCGCGCGGTTCCCGGCGATAAACTTGGCACATCAGTTACGCCGTCGCGCCGTTTTGGTCGCCTGGCCCCGGAACCCCGATTTGATGCAGTGAGGGTGCGCGCATGAGTATGCCCACTACCGAAGTGAAAACCGAGAACCAGCCGCATGTGCTGCCCGTGGCTGCCGCCCCCACCAAGCAGCTCATTGTGCAGAAGTTCGGCGGCTCCTCGGTTTCCGACGCGGACGGCATCAAACGCGTTGCCAAACGCGTCGTGGACGCCCAGCGGGCCGGCAACGAGGTAGTTGTTGTGGTCTCCGCCATGGGTGACACCACCGACGAGCTTCTGGACCTAGCCGCGCAGGTCACCGATTCGGCCCCCGCGCGTGAAATGGACATGCTTCTCTCCGCCGGGGAGCGCATCTCCATGGCCCTGGTAGCCATGGCCATCAACAAGCTGGGCGCCTCGGCCCAGTCCTTCACGGGCTCGCAGGCCGGCATGATCACCGACGGCATCCACGGCAAAGCGCGCATCATCGACGTCGATCCCCACCGGATCCGTACCGCCCTGGACAAGGGACACATCGCGATTGTGGCCGGCTTCCAGGGCATGAGCCGCACCACCAACGAGATCACTACCCTGGGCCGCGGCGGATCCGACACTACCGCGGTAGCCCTGGCTGCTGCGCTGGATGCCGACGTCTGCGAAATCTACACGGATGTAGACGGCATTTACACGGCGGATCCCCGTGTGGTGCCCTCCGCCCAGAAGATCGACCGCATCTCCAGCGAAGAAATGCTGGAACTGGCCGCTTCCGGTGCCAAGATCCTGCACCTGCGCTGCGTGGAATACGCGCGGCGCTTCGGGGTGCCACTGCACGTGCGTTCTTCATTCAGCCAGCACGAAGGCACCTGGGTCATGCCCGGAGCCGACGACAAGATCAAGATTCAAGAGGGAGTTGCCTTGGAGCAGCCAATCATCTCCGGCGTTGCACACGACCGTTCCGAAGCGAAGGTCACCGTGGTGGGAGTCCCCGACATCCCCGGCAAGGCCGCCGCGATCTTCCAGGTCATCGCCGATGCACACTCCAACATCGACATGATCGTCCAGAACGTCTCCACGCACGGGACGGGCCGGACGGACATTTCCTTCACCCTCCCCATCGTGGAAGGTGCCGACGCCCTGGCTGCCCTCCGTGCCGCGCAGCCGGAAATCGGCTTCGAGAGCATTGAATACAACGAGCAGATCGGCAAGCTTTCGCTGATCGGCGCAGGCATGCGTTCCCACCCGGGTGTCTCGGCCACCTTCTTCAAGGCCCTGTCCGATGCCGGCATCAACATCAACATGATCTCGACGTCGGAAATCCGCATCTCCGTGGTGACGCACGCCGACCTGCTCGACGACGCCGTCCGGGCCATCCACAAGGCGTTCGACCTGGACAGCGAAGACGAAGCAACGGTCTACGGCGGCACGGGCCGCTAAGGCTGGCCACGCCCGGCCACTGCATATGGCAAAAGGAACGGCACTGCGGTAAGACCGCCGTGCCGTTCCTTTTGTGCGTTGTGTGCGTTGTGTCGTAGAAAGCTACTTGATGTCTTCCTTGCGGACCGCGTAGTGATGCCCCTCGGAGTCTGTCTCTACTTCGAAGTGGGCCAGGTCCTCTTCAGAAGCAGACTCAAAGTCGTCATGCCTGTGAACAACGGGCAAGGTCGGATCACCCCGTGTGGCAGGTCCGAAGAAGAACCGCAGCTTGTCAGTCTGGCTCATGAAACGCTGTATCGCCTTTGCCACAATTTCCACCCCCTTTCCCTGAGTCGGGTCAAGCAGTGCTGCAATGGCCGGTTGGTACCTGTGCCCATATTTTACGCCCGGGGACAGAAAAAGGCCCCCGGCCGGCGGCGCGTAAGCGGCCTAGCGTAGGGACTTATCGTCAGGGTTCCTGGGCACCACATAGGTGCTGCCGTCCGGCCTGCGGATCGTTTCCCACTGCTGCGTCTCCGCTTCGCGGCGGACCAGGAGGGCTTTGTTCTCGTCCGTCATCTCGTGGCTCAGGGCACTGCGGTTGGCCGGCCCGAAGATGGCCCGGAGCTTGCCGGTGGCACGCATGAACTTTTGGGCGGCATTTTCCTTGCTGGCCATTGCGGATTCCCTTTCAGAACGGTCACGTTCAATCCAGTGTACGCTAATCATTAGCCCACTAACGATCAAGGAGCGAGCAGTGACGAATCAGCGCCAGGCCGATGCCATCGAAGCGTCTGACGAAGACCTCCTGCTGGAACACCAGCTTTGCTTCGCCCTGACGGTAGCGTCGCGGAGCGTCGTGGGAGCCTACAAGCCGGTGCTGGACACGTTGGGCCTGACCCATCCGCAGTACCTCGTGATGCTGTGCTTGTGGGAGTCCAGCCCGCGCTCGGTCCGGGACATCAGTGATGCGCTGGCCCAGGAACCGGCCACCATCTCGCCGCTGCTGCGCCGCCTCGAATCGGCAGGCTACATCACCCGCGGCCGCGCTGCCGGGAACGAGCGGGCCCTGGCCGTCGGGCTCACCCCGAGCGGCGCAGCCCTCCGCCAGCAGGCGCTGGCCGTCCCGGGAACCATGATGGAGCGTTTGGGCCTGACACGGGACCAGGTGGCCACCCTCCACCAGGCCATGACAGAACTGATCGCCGCCACCAAGGCCGCTGCCGTACGTGACGCCGCGGCCGGCGATCACTGAGCTGTCACGGCCACATTCAGCTGCGTTGACGGCCCCGTACCGAAAGTTATCAGGCCCGTCCAGTTTCCTGCCTCAAGTCCAGCCCAGCTGGCAGTAACCTCGCCGCTGGCGCCGTTTTCAATGGTGAGGGGGTTGGGGCTGACGGTCAGGTTTCCTGCGTCACCGGCAAGGATCATCACATCGAGCGACGCCGCGGTTGCCGCGTTGCCGGGGCTGGCAAACAGGTTGGCGGTCACTTTCCAGTCGCCGGCCACCGGGTCCTTGATGGAGACGGCCTCGTTGGCCGCAGGCGTAGCCCCCGGATACAGCACGCCGGCCGGTGAAACCACATACAGGTCGAAGTCCGCTGCCGGGTTGGCGGAATTGACCGCAAACCTCGCCAGGGACGAACCCGCCGGGACATTCACGATCTGAACTTCGTTCGCGGCGTCCTTGACCCCGGTGTACGGCCCCGGAACCAGGCTGATCGCCGTCGAGTTCGCTTTGGCAAGACCCTTCACGGTCATGTCGATCGGGTCGGAACTGCCGGATGTCACCGGAATAACGATGCTGCCGGTGCCCCCCGCGGAGGAGGCGTTGACCACGGCCGGCGCAACAGCGGTCACCGAACGAATGGCGACCGGCGAGCGGACAGCGGCCTCATCCGAACTCCAGGTCAGCGACCCGCCAACAAAGGCGTCCAAGGTGGCGCCGGAGTTCGTGAACTCCACCGTGAAGGTGGCCTTCCCGCCTTCTTCCAGGGTCAGCGCATCCGGGGTCACCACCGCCGTAATCCCGGGAATATCGACGTCGGCGCTGTAGGTTCCGGCCGTCAACGCAGTCACTGTCCGGGTCACGGTCTGCGTGCCGGTCAGCCCGCCGATGGCGATGGACGGCAGGTTGACGTCCTTCGCGGCCACCGGGGCAACGCCCAGCTGATGGCCCTGGCCCTGGAGGAAACCGAGCCAGTCGCTGGGGCCGGCGTCGTACACCAGCCCGGGCGTCGCGATCCTGGCCGGGTCGACCTGGCCGGCGCCCTGGGCAAAGACGTCGTGTACAGGGTTACCCTCAGCATCCACGAGGTCGTAGGCCGTGGTCATCATCGCTGATTTCACCGTGGCCGGGGACCAGAGGGGGTTCTTGCCCAGCAGCAACGCCCCAAAGCCTGCAATGTGGGGTGCTGCCATGGACGTTCCCGAAAGGAAACCGAAGTTCTGGCCGGCGTTGTGGCCGGCAGGCGAGACAGCTGCGAGGACACCGACGCCCGGAGCTGCAATGTCCGGTTTCAGGAGGTCGCTATCGGCTGCAAGGGTGGGCCCGCGGGAGGAGAACCCGGCGATCTGCGGGACCGGTGGCGGATCCAGGCCGGTAGTGTCGGTGGCCACCAGGCTCGCCGTCAGCGCCGCGTCGGCCGCAACCGCCTCTTTGATGGCGGGGTCTTCAACGTGGACCGTAGGAACACTGTGCAGGTCCACGTCCAAGGAGTTGGGCGTCAGGTTGACCAGGACCATGCCGACGCCGCCTGCCTGGGCCACGGTCAGGCTCTTGGCCGTCCGGTCCACCACTCCCCTGTCACAGACCACGATCCGGCCCGAGGTCTTGGCAGGGTCCAGGGTGCCGGGTGCACACAGCGCGGCGTTGGCTTCCAGGGCGTCTGCTGTTTTCAGCGTCGCAGCGAGCGCGATGGGCGCCGCCGCAACTTCAGTGGCCATGATGCTGGCGCCTGCGAACTTCTGGCCGGTGGACAGCTCCACTGTGCCGCGAAGGCTGCTGCTGTGGGTGGAGGCTGCCACGCTGGTCATCCACGGAGCGGCATGGTTGACGGTGCTGGCCGCCGGACCGGAGTTGCCGGCTGACGCGGACACGAAGATCCCGGCCGCCGCGGCATTCAGGAAGGCGATGGACACCGGGTCAACTGTGGAGTTGTTGGTGCCCGAGATGGAGTAGCTCAGGACGTCCACGCCGTCCTTGATGGCGTCCTCGATGGCCTCCACCGCGCTGGAGGCGAAGCAGCCGGTGGTTGCCGGGCTGGCGCCCTCCCAGCAGACCTTGTAGATGGCGAGCTTCGCGGCGGGCGCCACCCCGGAACCCTTGCCGAAGTCACGTCCGCCCACGGCCTGGCTGACGCCGCTGTTGCCTGCGGCGGTGCTGGCGGTATGCGAGCCGTGGTTGTTGATGTCCAGTGGAGAGAACGTTTCCTTCGGCGAGCGCATGGCCGGCGGCACGACTGCCTTGAATGCTTCGTCGTAGTACCGGGCGCCGATGACCTTGCCATTGCACTCAGTGCCGGCGAATTGGTCACCCGCCTCGCAGACACCCGCGAAGGTGCTTCCGTCCGCTTTCAGCATGGTGATCTGGTTTCCGGGCGAGAGGTAGGGCTCGCCCACGACGGGAGCTCCGGACAACGGCTTCACCTGTTCCCCCGCGAAGAAGGGGTTGCCCGGTGTGTAGCCCGTGTCCAGCACGCCCACCACCGTTCCCTTGCCGGCATTGGCTTCACCGCCGAAGTGTTCTGCCCAGACGCCCCCGGGACCGGGCAGTCCCAGGAATTCGGTGCTGGAGTAGTCGATTTTGTGCAGGCTGTCTTTAACGACAGCAAGGACGCTTCCGTCCTTGGCCAACGAGTTTGCCTGTGCCGCGGACAGTTCCGCGCTGAAGCCGTTCACCGCCAGGGTGTAGCTGTCCCTGATGGCCACGCCTTCCTCCGCCGCAAGCCGGGCCTGCTGTGATTCCAGGTGTGCCGAGTAGCGCTGGGACTCAGCGCTGCCGGCGTCGAGCTTTCCATTGGTGACAGCTGTCCCCGGGATGCCCTCGACGCCGCCTGTGTAGGCGGCGAGGGGCCTGTCCTTCAGCATCACGATGTAGCGGCCTGCATCCAGGACGGGAGTGTCTTCCGCCGGCGGGTCGGCTGCTGCCCAAGCCGGGGCTGCCAGCCCCTGGCCGATCAGCAGGGAAATTCCCAGGGCCACTGCGGCGGCGAGGCGTGATGCCGGGCTTCTGCCCTGACCGCTCCTGCCTTGGATGCTGTCCTGAACGCTTCTGTCCTGAACGCTGGAGCCCACGTGCGGATAGGTCATGACGAGCTGCCTCCTAGGTTGCCGGACCGGTGGCGTAGCCGGTCCCACCCCTTGGATGCATCCGTCCACGTTGGCGCAACGTGGGCGTGAGGCCATACATCCAGTGATGGGAGAAACATACCGGAGTGGGACCGCGGAATCGAGATGTTCCGGACAGATTTAATCAGCGGCCCGCTGGTTGCCGCATGCGCCGGCTGCACGCCGGGCCTGGCGGCCGGGCCGAACGGCAGGGTCCATCGCGGGGCGCTGGCGATAGAATGGATCAAAATGAGGAGGACCGGTAATGCGTCAGGCATGGATTCACGCACTCGTTCTGGTATCCGTTGCCGGCCTTACCGCCTGCTCTCCGGGCGGTGGGGGCCCAACGCCTTCTCCCTCGGCCACCTCTGCCAGCGCCAGTGCCACGGCCACGCCGTCGCCGGACACCGAAACAACCGTCCCGGCTCCGTCTCCGCCGCCGTCCTCCGCGCCCGCCACATCCCTCCCGGGCAAGGGAAACGCCGAGCTCGCCATCATGGTCAAGCCGTCGGAATCGGAACCGGCGCTGAACTACACCTTGGTGTGCAAGGACGGCGCTCCGGCGGACGAAAGCAGCCACCCCTCGGCCGCTGCGGCCTGTACCGCGTTGAAGGACAACCCTGCCGTGCTGAGCCCGGCGCCCCGTAGCACGGACCAGGCCTGCACCCAGCAGTACGGCGGACCGCAGCAGGCCACTGTCACCGGGATCGTGGACGATTCGCCGGTGGATGTGTCCTTCGCGCGCAGGGACGGCTGCGAAATCGGCCTGTGGAATGCGGCCAAGGACGTTATCGGTTCCGCGGGCGGAGTGTCCTAGGCAGATGCAGACCCTGAAGCGCGGCCCGCAGACGGTGCTGCCGGCGGACACCTGGCAGCACCTCGAAGCAGCCCACCAGGCCCGGGTCAGGCGTTACGCCGACCCCTACCTCGCCCGCCGCTCGGCCGGGAAGAAACACCCGGTGGAGGATTTCCTCTTCACGTATTACACCCAGAAACCGGGACAGCTCCAGCGCTGGCACCCCGGCACCGGCGTCGTCCTTACCGGGCCTGAGGCGGCCGCCCGCGCCGGCTGGAAGTACTACCGCATGCTCGACGACGGCGACCTCGCCGCCGCGGGGCTGCCGCCCGGGACCACCGCCGCAACCGTTGACCGCGCCGCGTTCCTGGCCGAACGCAAGGACGCAGTGCAGTTCGCCGGGATCATCCTGCACGGCACGGCGCTGCGGCCCGCGCAGTTCGGCTGCTTCGGGCTGCACGAGTGGGCCATGGTGTACCGCCAGGACAAGTTTGAGCTGCGCCACGAATACCTGCAGCTGCGCCTCGGCGCGGCAGGGACTGACCAAGTGGTGGAAGACAACAGGATCCGGTGCTCGCACTTTGACGCGTTCCGCTTCTACACGCCGGATGCCATACCGCTGAACGAACTCGTTCCGAGCAGGGACAACCAGCGGTCCATGGAACAGCCCGGGTGCCTGCACGCCAACATGGACCTTTACAAGTGGGCCTACAAGCTGGCACCTGCCCTGCCCAGTGACCTCGTCATGGACTGCTTCGAACTTTCCTGGCGGGTCCGTGCCATGGATATGCAGGCGTCCCCGTACGACCTTGAGGAATGGGGCTACCCGCCCATCCCGATCGAGACCCCAGCGGGCAAAGCGGAGTACGTCGAATACCAGCGCGCTTTCTCCGCCGAGGCGCAGGAGCTGCGGGGGCGGCTGCTTGATGCCCTGGCACCCCTGATGGACGAGGTTCGGAACAGCGGATGAGCGCCGGGGCTGACCTGGACATGGATCTGACCGTCAGGCTGACCGAGGCGCCGGGCGCTCCACTGTACGAGTTCCGCCTCGTGGTGCGCCACGGAACAGCACCACACCCTCCCGACCTGAAGGGATCGACGCTGCCGGACCCGGCTGCGGCGCTTGCCGCCGTCGAACGCTTCGGCGATGAGGTCTTCTTCGCGCCGCGACGGGCAGACATGATGTGCACCCAGCAGTACGGCGGACCGCAGGTGGCCGTGGTCACCGGGACGTTCCACGGCCGTCCCGTCCACAGCAGCTTCAGCCTGACCGACGGCTGCGAAATTGCACGGTGGCGTTCCCTGGCCCCGCTGCTGGGCGGCACGGCCGGCTCCACTGGAGAGACGTGAGGGCCCGCACCTGAGCTGCACACTCCGAACCGCACGGGCGCCGGACGCAGGAACGTCCCGGGAGCCTCGCGGCTGCCGGGACGTTCCTTGTAGTGGTATCTACTGGCTGGGTGCGCCCCGTGAGTGGGGGCGCCCCTTTAGGTTCCCGGGACTGCGTCCACGGATGTGACGGCCGGAGCACCGGCCGGGGCGGTTGCCGTTTCGGTGCCCACCTTGACGTTGACCCACGTCTTGATCCCGTTGCCGCCCAGGCTCAGGCGGCCCAGGTAGGAGCCCGCCGCGAGGCCCGTCCAGTCGGCCGTGGCCGTGGTGGCCGTGCCGTTGGGCGCAACGATCGGATTCGGGTTGACGGTCAGGTTCCCGGAACTGCCCTTGAATGAGACCGCCTGGATCCGTGCGGACGCGGGTCCGTTGTCCGGCGTGGAGTAAAGGTTTGCCACGATGTAGTAGGTTCCAGCCCGGGGCGATTCCACGTTGAGGAACTCACTTGCCGCTGCCGTCGCCACCTGGGTGGCCACCAGGCCTCCGCTTCCGTTCGGTGCGTAGACCACAATGTCCCAGTCGACGTCCTCCGATTCGGCCTGGATGCCCAGCCGGGCAAACGTTGCACCGGCCGGCACCTCTACTTTGACGACCGCGTTGTGCTCGTCATTCTTTGCGGCGTAGGCGCCGGGCGTCTTGGTGACGGCCGTCTCAGACAGGGGCGCGAGACCTTCCACGCCCACTGCGATGGGCGAATCCGAGCCGGAGACCAGGTCCAGTGCTCCGCTACCGGTGCCGGTGGCGGAGCTGAAGAAGAACGACGGTGCAATCTGGGCATCCACCGGACGGACCGCAATTGGTGAACTGACGGTGCGCGGCCCCTTCCACGCCAGCGTGCCTGTGGTGAACTTGCCCACCGGAGCGCTGACGTTCTTGATGGTGATGGTGACCTCGCGGGTCTGCCCCGCCTTGCTGAAGTTCAGCACCTGCGGTTCCACATGGACTCCGACGCCGGGCATATCCACCACGGGCCGGTAAGTTCCCGGGACAAGCGCCGTGAGCTGGCGCTTGACCTGGATTTCGCCGACAAGGCTGCCGAGCGCGATGGACGGCAGGTTGAGGTCGCGCGCGGCAATGCTGCCGGCGTCGGGTGAGCCTGTTGCCACGCCCTGGCCGTTCAAGAAGGCCAGCCACTGCTTGACGTCCGAGTTGTACACGAGTCCCGGGTCCAGCACACGCGTCGAGTCAATATGCCCGGCTCCCCCTTCGAACGGGTTCACGTTCGGCGTGCCGTCGGCTTTGACCAGCGGGTAGGCGGTGGTCATCATGGCGGATTTGACCACGGCAGGCGACCACTTGGGCTGCTTGCTGAGGACAAGGGCTCCAAATCCTGCAATGTGGGGCGCGGCCATGGACGTGCCGGACATGAAGCCAAACTGCGCGCCGCTGTTGCCGATGGTGGAAACACCCGCGAGGACGTTCACGCCCGGAGCGGAGATATCCGGCTTCAGGAGGTCGCCGCCGGAGGCCAGGCTCGGTCCCCGGGAGGAAAAGCCTGCCACCTGGGGTGCCGGCGGGAGGGGTTGGCCGGTGAGGTCGCCCTTGAGAAGGCTCACCGTGAGCCCCGGGTTGGCAGAGAGCTTCGACTTCAGCTCCAGGCTCTTGGGTGCGTTGACGTGAATAGTGGGCAGCACGTGGTTGTCTGCGTCTTCGGAACTGGAAGACAGGTTGACCAGGATCATGCCCACGCCGCCCTTTGCCTGGACTTCGAGGCTCTTCGCCGTGCGGTCCACGACGCCGCGGTCACAGACCACCACCTTGCCGCTGACCTTGGCGGCGTCCAGCGTTCCGGGACCACAAAGGTTGGCAGGCGTTGGCGCGTCCGGGGCTGCGGCCTCGGCGGCCACCACCACGGCGGCATCCTTGACTTCGGATTTCATGATGGAGGCACCGCGGAACATACTGCCATCGGATACCTTGACGGTGCCCAGCAGGTCGCTGGGGAACGTGGAGGCTGCAACGGTGGTCAGCCACGGCGAGGCGTGGTTCACGGTGGACACAGTGGGTCCGGAGTTGCCTGCCGATGCGGAGACGAACACACCTGCGGCCGCTGCATTCAGGAAGGCCAGCGCCACGGGGTCCGACGTGCTGTTGGTGTTGCCGGAGATGGAGTAGTTGAGGACGTCCACGCCCTCCTTGATGGCGGCGTCAATGGCCTCCACGGAGGCGGACGAGTAGCATCCGCCGGTGTTGGGGTTGTCGTCTTCCCAGCAGACCTTGTACACGGCGACCTTGGCGGCAGGGGCAACACCGGAGCTCTTGCCGAAGCTTGCGCCGTCAATCACCTGTTCCACGTTGGCGTTGCCGGCCGCGGTGGTAGCCGTGTGCGTTCCATGGCTGCCCACGTCCACCGGGGAGATGAGTTCCTCCGGTGCGCGGTGTTCAGGCGTCACGTACTGACGGAAAGAGTCCGCGAAGTAGCGGGCGCTGACCACCTTGGAATTGCAGAGGGTGCCATCGAACGAAGTCCCGGATTCGATGCCCTTCTGGCATTCACCTTCAAAGGTGGTGCCGTCCGCCTTGAGCATGGCGATCTTGCTATCCGCCGTGAGATACGGGACGCCGACCTCAGCCTTGCCCTTGAGCGGCTGGACCGCGTCCCCCTGCAGGAAAGGATTGTCCGGGGCGTAGCCGGAGTCGATCACGCCGACCACCACGCCCTTGCCGGCACCGGCTTCGCCGCCGAACTGCTTTGCCCAGGCGCCCTCGCTGCCCGTGAGTTTCAGGAAGTCGGTGGTGGTGTAGTCCGGGGCGTTCTCAACGTCCGGTGCCACCAGGAGCACGTTGTTGTCCTTGGCCAACCCGGTTGCCTGCAGCGCGGTGAGCTCGGCAACGAAGCCGTTGAGCGCGCCGGTGAACTGCTTCGACGGGGTGACGCCCTGTTTGGACGCGACGTCACGCTGGGCTTTGCGGAGGTGCGCGTCATACGCTTTGTAGTTCTGGCTCCCGGCGTCGAGCTTGCGGCCCTGCTGTGGTTTGGTTGCCCCTATGCCGGCCGTCCCGCCTTCGTACGCCGCGGCGGCCTTTTCAGCGAGGACCACGATATAGCGGCCGTCTTTGTAGTCTGTCGGGTTGACGTTTGTGGCCTGCTCCACGCCACTGGGCTCAGCAGGCGCCGCGGTAGCGGGACCCACTGCGACGGAGGAGAGAAGCAGCGGCAGGCCAACAGCCAGCGCTGCTGCCTTCCGGAGTCCCCCGACCCGGGGAAGGCTTGTTCCTTTTGATTTCACGAGCGACTGAAACCTTTCATGAGGTACGGGTCCGGCGGTGCGGCCGGTCTCGGTCAGCTGGAAAGGGCAGCCGGACTGACAGTTCCTGTCACTCGGCGAGACCAGCCGTGTCAAACAGTACAGAGTGAGAGCCGAATATGACATAGGACACAACAGTCGTTTTACTTTTGTCACTCGAGGCTCCGGCCAGAGACGGCAGAAGGCGGCTTCCGCAGGGGAAGCCGCCTTCTGTTCAGGTCATCCAGTCAGGTCACGTGTTCAGGTCACGCGGGGTGATGTCATTGGCGCGGAGTGCGCACTACCTCGCTGATCCAGGCGCGCGTCTTGTCGTCAATGGGGCCGGCAACGTTGGTTTCCCTGGCTGCGCGGTCGGCCCTGATCTTCTGCATCACCATTCGACCCAGTCCCGCGAAAACCGCGACAGCCATAACCGGAAGAAGTACGGATTTGGGTTTCTGAGCCATGCCGCAATCCTACTGAGCCCGCCTGCGCACCACCAGTGCCGGCGTCGGGCTTTCCTTCACGCCGTACCCCGCGGGGAGTGCCCCATTTCACAGTCCACCCGCGAATGCGGGTTGACGCACTGCGCCCGGTAGAATGGGCAAGCAAGCTCGCGGAGCGCTCGTTCCCGCTGTCTTATGTTTGGAGTCCGCCGTGGCTGTGAATACAGCAGCAGACCGGCGTGAGACGGCATCACTCCGCTGCGCCCTTACCCAACGCTCACGCACAGGAGTTACCGGATGCCCCGGATCGTTGTCGACGTCATGCCCAAGCCCGAGATTCTGGACCCGCAGGGGAAGGCCATCGTGGGTGCACTCCCCCGGCTGGGCTTCACCGCCTTTAGCTCTGTCCGTCAGGGCAAGCGCTTTGAACTCACTGTCGACGGCGAGGTGACCGAGGAAATCCTGGCCCAGGCCCGGAATGCCGCAGAAACCCTGCTGTCCAACCCCGTCATCGAGGACGTCGTCAACGTCGAGGTCGTCGAGGCCTGACATGACTGAACTTCCCCTGATCGGCGAGGCAGTCGCCGTCGCCGCCCAGCCGCGGCTCGCTGGTGCGCGGATCGGCGTCGTCACGTTCCCCGGAACCCTTGATGACCGCGACGCCGCCCGCGCCGTCCGTCTCGCCGGCGGCACCGCAGTGCCGCTCTGGCACGCCGACACCGCACTGGGCGACGTCGACGCCGTCGTCATCCCCGGCGGATTCTCCTACGGTGACTACCTCCGCGCCGGGGCCATCGCACGCTTCGCGCCGCTGATGTCCAAGATCATCGACGCCGCCAACTCCGATGCCAAGCTTCCCGTGCTGGGCATCTGCAACGGCTTCCAGATCCTGACCGAGTCGCACCTGCTGCCCGGCTCCATGATCAAGAACGACCACCTGAAGTTCATGTGCCGCGACCAGGTCCTGCGGGTGGAAAACAGCAACACCGCCTGGACCCTGGACTACGAAGCCGGCCAGGAAATCACCGTTCCGCTGAAGAACCAGGACGGCCAGTACATCGCCGACGAGAAGGTCCTGGATGCCCTTGAGGCCGAAGGCCGCGTGGTGTTCCGCTACGTAGGCTTCAACCCGAACGGCTCGCGCCGCGACATCGCCGGCATCTCCAACGCCGCCGGCAACGTGGTGGGCCTCATGCCGCACCCCGAGCACGCTGTGGAGGTTGGCTTCGGGCCCCAGTCCCTGGATGGTATCGGCGGGTCCGACACCGACGGCCTCGGCTTCTTCACCTCCGTCCTGAACAAGATTGTGGGAGGCAGCAAGTGACCACGGAAACCACCAAGAAGTTCAACATCGACACCGTCGAGAACGCGGCCAAGACGCCGGACACCGAACTCCCCTGGGCCGAACTGGGCCTGAAGCAGAACGAGTTCGACGAGGTAGTCAAGGTCCTGGGCCGCCGCCCCACCGGCGCCGAGCTCGCCATGTACTCCGTGATGTGGAGCGAGCACTGCTCCTACAAGTCCTCCAAGAACCACCTGCGCCAGTTCGGCGAAAAGGTGACGGATGAGATGAAGAAGGACATGCTGGTGGGCATCGGCGAAAACGCCGGTGTCACCAACCTGGGCGACGGCTGGGCCGTGACGTTCAAGATCGAGTCCCACAACTCGCCGTCGTTCGTGGAGCCCTATCAGGGTGCAGCGACCGGCATCGGCGGCATCGTCCGCGACATCATCTCCATGGGTGCGCGCCCGGTGGCCGTGATGGACCCGCTGCGCTTCGGCGCCATCGACCACCCGGACACTGCCCGCGTCATGCACGGTGCCGTTGCCGGCATCGGCGGCTACGGCAACTCCCTGGGCCTGCCGAACATCGGCGGCGAAATGGTCTTCGACTCCGTCTACCAGGGCAACCCGCTGGTGAACGCGCTGGCTGTCGGCGTCATGCGCCACGAGGACATCCGCCTGGCCAACGCCTCCGGCAAGGGCAACAAAGTGGTGCTGTTCGGTGCCCGCACCGGCGGCGACGGCATCGGCGGCGCCTCGGTGCTGGCCTCGGAGTCCTTCGACGACACCAAGCCGTCCAAGCGCCCCGCCGTCCAGGTGGGCGACCCGTTCGCCGAGAAGGTCCTGATCGAGTGCTGCCTGGAGCTGTTCAAGGGCTCGCTGGTTGAAGGCATCCAGGACCTGGGCGCCGCTGGCATCTCCTGCGCCACATCCGAGCTGGCGTCCAACGGCGACGGCGGCATGCAGGTTGAGCTGACGTCCGTCCTGCTGCGCGACCCCACACTGACCCCGGGCGAGATCCTGATGTCCGAGTCGCAGGAACGCATGATGGCCGTGGTCACCCCGGAGAACATCGCAGCCTTCGAAGCCGTGATGGACAAGTGGGCTGTGGAGTACTCCTGGCTGGGCGAGGTGACTGACACCGGCCGCCTGATCATCACCTGGGACGGCGAGGTCATCGTGGACGTCGATCCGCGCACCGTGGCACACGACGGCCCGGTCTACGACCGCCCGTTCGCCCGCCCCTCGTGGCAGGACTCGGTCCAGGCCGATTCCTTCACCGGATCGGTGCAGGACGCCGGCCGGCCCTCCGCCCCCGCGGAACTGGCCGCCGCAGTCACCGAGCTCGTAGCCTCGCCGAACATGTGCAGCAAGGACTGGATCACCAACCAGTACGACCGCTACGTCGGCGGCAACACCGCCATGGCGTTCCCGGACGACGCCGGTGTGGTCCGCGTGGACGAGGAAACCGGTCTCGGCGTTGCCTTGGCCACCGACGCCAACGGCCGCTACACCTACCTCGATCCGTACCACGGCGCACAGCTCGCCCTGGCTGAGGCCTACCGCAACGTGGCCACCTCCGGCGCCGTGCCGATGGCCGTGAGCGACTGCCTGAACTTCGGCTCCCCCGAGGACCCGGACGTCATGTGGCAGCTCGCCGAAGCCATCCGCGGCCTGTCCGACGCCTGCATGGAGCTGGGCATCCCGGTCACGGGCGGCAACGTATCGCTGTACAACCAGACCGGCACCACGCCGATCCACCCCTCCCCCGTGGTGGCAGTGCTGGGCAAGCTCGACGACGTCGCCCGCCGCACGCCGTCGGGCTGGCGCGAGGACGGGCAGGCCATCTACCTGCTCGGCACCACCGCGGCAGAACTGGACGGCTCGGAATGGGCCAACATGCGCGGCCACCTCGGCGGACTGCCGCCCAAGGTTGACCTCGCCGCCGAACGCGCGCTGGGTGAAATCCTGATCAACGCCTCCCGCGACGGCATGGTTGACTCCGCGCATGACCTCTCCGAAGGCGGCCTCGCGGCAGCACTCGTGGAGTCCTCGCTGCGCTACGGCGTGGGTGCACGGATTGCCCTGCAGGACGTCATGGACCGCGACGGCGTGGACCTGTTCACGGCATTGTTCTCCGAGACCCAGGGCCGGGCGATTGTTGGTGTGCCGCGTTCCGAGGAAGTCCGCTTCACGGACATGTGCACGGCCCGCGGCTTCGCCCACACCCGCATCGGTGTGGTGGACGCAGCGAGCGGCCAGCTGGAGATCAACGGCGTGGACACCCTGTCCCTTGACGCCCTCCGCGAAGCCCACGAGGCAACCCTGCCGAAGTACTTCGGTTAGGCACTCCCTCCCCGTCGATTGCTCCGTAACTGCCGTTTTGAACCCTCAGAACGGCAGTTACGGAGCAATCGTTGCTTAACGGCCCGGCCGCCAACCCGCTTGCACCAGCGCTGTGCGAATTTTGGATACTGCCGGCTTCGCTTCGTTGACCATGTGGCGGTTGGAGATCCGGACTTCGGTCCAGCCAAGGGCCGCGTAGCGCTCGGAACGGGCGATATCCCGGACCACCTGGTCTTCCTCGCCGTGATGCTCGCCCTCGTACTCGATCCCGACTTTGTACTTCCGGTACGAAAGGTCCGGCTCATGAAGGCGGCGACCATCGTGGCCGATGATGGGCACGTTCAACACCGGTTCCGGCAGGCCGGCCCTGACGATGGCCAGCCGAAGGAGCGTCTCCTGCGGTGAGTCGGAGCCCACCCGAATCAGCTTTATCGCTTCCCTGGCCTTGCGCAGCCCGCGCTTTCCCTTATGCCTGTCAATCATCCGCTGAAGGTCCGCCACGCTGCACAGCGGCGTGTCCCGGCCCTCAAAGGCTGCTCGCGGAATCCGAACACAGCTGTCCCCCATGGCCACAAGCTCATCCACCGTCAGCATTTCTGCCATGTCCAGCCAGGTCCGCTCCGGAGTGGTTACGGAGATCCCGTCGACTGTGGTGACCTCGTCGCTAAACAGCTTCATCCGGTGCACGATGACGTGCGGCCGGTTCAGATGTGCCGCGCCCTCAGGCCTGATGACATGAAACATATCCGGCGATCCCTTCTGCTGACGTCGCGGCAGCACGAGGAGTTCTGCCGCCGTGAGGTGCGACGCGGCGCATCGCTCGTTGACCTCAATGAAGGGCCGCACCCTGATACTCAAGGGGAGCTCCGCCGTCGAACTTTCCGCCCGGATCCTCTTGCCGAGGCGCGTCAGCGAACCATGCCGCAGCCGTTTGGGTGATACTCCGGCCCGCGCCGCCTCGGCAACGGTGAAGGGGCGGGCTTGGAGTACATGCGGCAACTGGCGTGCGGTCTTCATTGGTTCATCAGACCAGAGCGGCGATGGACGTGCAGAAGTTATCCACAAGACCCATCGATTGCTCCGTAACGGCCGTTTTGGGGTGTCAAAAGGGCCCGTACGGAGCAATCGATAGTGGGTCAGTCGTCGCTGCGGAACTCCCGCTGGCGGGCGCTGAGGAGTTCCAGTTCGGGGCGGAAGGCCACGAAGCGTTCGACGGCGGTGAGCACCTCCACGACGTGCGCGCGGTCTGCTGCCACCAGGCCAGCGCCCAGCTGCGTCCGCCGGTATTGTTCGTGGTCACCCACCTCCGCAACGGATACCTCGAAGCGCCGCTTCAGCTCGGCCAGCAGCGGCCGCACCACGGATCGCTTCTCCTTGAGGCTGTGAACGTCGCCGAGGAGAATGTCGAATTCGATCCATCCGATCCACATGGATTAATCGTATCGACACCCCGCCGCCGGGCTCAGATGGTGAGCTCGCCCATCCGGTCCCAGCCGTCGCCGTCGAGCTGGCGGCTGATGATGCGCGGGGTCTCAGCGAGTGCCTGCGGCATGTCCGCCATGGCCTTCTGGAAGTGCGCGCTGTTGACGTGGTCGCCCGCGGCGTCGTCCTTGAAGGCTTCCACCAGCACGAACTCGTTGGGGTCGTCCACGCTGCGGGACCAGTCGAACCACAGGTTGCCTTTCTCCTGCCGCGTCGCCTGGGTGAAGTCCTCCACCAGGCCCAGCCACTTTTCCGACCAGTCCGGCTTGACCTTGAATTTGACGACAATGAAGATCACGGGGGTTATGCCTTTCGTTGTGTTTCTGCGGCCAGCCCGGCGGCCAGGGAATGCTCGCACTCCTCAATCGCCTCACGGGCCAATTGCTGCTGCTGGGGCGTGCCGACGCGTTCCGCCCACTGCTCGGCCAGCTGGAACTCCACCAGTGCTTCGGTGAAGCGCCCGGCCCGGTGCAGTGTCCAGCCCAGGTTGTTGTGCAGCGAGACCATCCAGCGCCTGGTCCGCGGGTCATGCACCGTGGACGCGTACTCGAGGGCGCTGCGGGTCCAGGACTCGGCATGCGCGGGGTCGGCGATCGCCAGCATGTGCAGCGCATCGACAGCAAGGAACTCCTCGCTGAGGTGGTCGGCCAGTTCGGCGGCCTGTTCAAACAGCGGGACAGCCATCGCGGCATGACCGCTGGAATTGAGCAGGCGCCCGCGTTCCAGCAGCACCCGGACAGCCACGGTGGGCTCGTCGGCGTCGATCCCGTCCAGGAGCGCATCGGCTTCTTCATAGCGGCCCTGCAGCCCGATGGCCCGCCCCACCTGGGTGGCGAGCTCCGCCTGTTCGTCGGCGTCGTACTTTTCGTCTGCAGCCGCCGCGCGGAAGCGGGCTTCCGAGCCGGGGGCGTCGTCGAAGTTCCACAGTTGGTCAAGGGTTTTCTGTTCCAGCATTCACCTGCTCCTGATCAGCTTTCACCTGCGGCCAGTTCGTGTGCACTCCCAATGTATCGGTTCGTGACATGTCTCTGCGCACGGCCCGTGACGGCGCTCCCGGCAGCGTAAAACCAGGTGGACGGCCGGCTGAACGCCGTGATCTTCAGGAACACCCGGTTCTCGCCGTCCAGCTCCACTTCGAAGGCTTCCTCGCCCCGCACGGGGTGGCCGGGAAGGGTTCCGTAACCAAAACCGGCACTTTGCGGACCGTCGCCGGGCACCGGCCGGCGGACCCACACCACCTCGCAGGGCGCATTGATCCGGAAAGGCCCGACGCCGAATCCGCTCACGACGCGCGCGCCGGGCACCACGACGTCGGAGTCCGTGCGGACCCGCAGCCCGGACCGCTTCTGCAACTGCCAGGCCAGGATTCCGTGGGCGACCCTCCGGTAGAGCGCCGGGCCGTCGCCGAGATAGGCCTGGGTCACCACCCAAGGGATGCCATCCGGCGCCCGTCCGTGTTCGGTGGAACCGATGCCCGGGTAGTCCAGGCGGCCCCGGGCCAGGCGGCGGATACGCGTCATGCTCCATCACCCCTGGCGAGCCCGGCCCAGCCCAGCTGCTCACGCTGCTTGCGGCTCAGCGTGGCCACCACCAGGTCGTAGGAGTCCTCCACCATGTCCCGGATCATGTCGTCCGGTAGCGATCCGTCCAGCCGGACCCCGTTCCAGTGCGTCTTGTTCATGTGCCAGGCGCCGGAGATTTCAGGGTGGACCGACCGCAACTGCTCCGCCAGGGCGGGCTCGCACTTGAGGCTCACGGACCAGTCCGCCGGGTCCATGGCGGACGCCGCGAACATCTTCGCTTCGTGCCGCGAACCGCCCGCCACGGCCGCGCGCACCTTGAAGACGGAGGTTTCCGGACCGAACGGAAAGTCCTCGTAGGTGCCGGGGAAGCTCAGGCAGATCTCGCGGAGGGTGTCAGCGTCCATGAAGCGAGCCTATCCGGCGCCCGGTATTTCCGGCAGGGCGCTAGACGCCCACGCGCCACCCTTCGCGGGCAGGGCACTCGTTAACCACCACGTCCAGTCCCGCCGCCTTGGCACGCTCCACTGCGGCGTCGTCGAACACCCCGAGCTGAAGCCACACTGCCTTGGCGCCCACGGCAATGGCCTGGTCGATCACCGCTCCCACCTTGCGGGAATTAACAAAGCAGTCCACGACGTCGATCGGGTGCTTTTCCGCGGGAATATCCGCCAACGAGCGGTATCCCTTCTCGCCGTGCACGTCATCGCCCGGGAGGTTGACCGGGATGATTTCCATGCCCATCCGGTCGCGGATATACAGGGAAACGTCGTACGCCGAGCGCCATTCGTTGGTG
Source organism: Arthrobacter oryzae (assembly GCF_030718995.1). Classification (NCBI taxonomy): domain Bacteria; kingdom Bacillati; phylum Actinomycetota; class Actinomycetes; order Micrococcales; family Micrococcaceae; genus Arthrobacter; species Arthrobacter oryzae. The sequence goes on along the minus strand of NZ_CP132204.1, from coordinate 2,308,865 downwards.
GTCAGGCCCACCACCGCCCAAGTGCCTTTGGTTCGCATGAGTCGCTCAATGACTGCCGGATCGTTAACGTGGGCCATGCATCAACCTTACTCCTGCGGCCAATCCGCACTATCCCCGAATAAATGAATGAACCAGCAGCCGAGGTGCCGGTAATGAACGAATATTACAGCGCCCGAGGCGCGAATTTTGTGAAATCGTGCATCTCGGTTCTAGTAGGTAGTGACCATCCCGAGCGGCCGAGAGACCTGGATCGATGAAGCCGCAGCAACCCGCGGTGACGTGAGACGACCATTCCCACGGAACTGTTCCTCCTCTTTTCGAGGAAACCAAAGGAACTAAGGGTGCTACTGCCAGGACCGATGGAGTGCTGCAATGACCCCTGAGATTTCCCCTGCCCTGCCCACCTTTGCCCGGATTCCGTCCGAGGCAACCCCACAATCCACTTCGGACGCGACGGCGAACGAAGCAGGGCTGCGTGACGCGCCCGGCTCCTCTCGCGGCTCTTCGGGATGGTCCCTGACTGAGCCCACGGACGACGCAGTGCACGGCGTCCCCACTGACGGACCGGCGCGTCACCGCAGTACCACCCCCAACGACCACACGGACACGGTTGCCTTCTGGGAACAGCAGGCCCTCCGCCTCGACTGGGCCGAACCCGCCGAGGGCGCCCGCAGCGGCAACAACACCAGCGGCAAACCCTGGCACACAGCCCACCGGCGCGTTCCGGCAGACGTGGAAGCGGGCACCGGACCGGACATCACGTGGTTCGAGGGAGGCAAGCTCAACGTCGCCTACAACTGCGTGGACCGCCACGTTGCCGCCGGCCGCGGCAACAAGGTGGCTCTGCACTTCGAGGGTGAGCCAGGCGACCGCCGGGCCATCACCTATGCCGAGCTGCAACGTGAAATATCCAAGACCGCCAATGCGCTCCTGGCCCTGGGCATCACCAAGGGCGACCGCGTGGTCATCTACCTTCCGGTCATCCCCGAAACAGTCATCGTCACCCTCGCCGTGGCCCGCATCGGCGCCATCCATTCCCTCGTGTTCGGTGGATTCTCCGCCGAAGCGCTGAAGTTCCGAGTGGAAGACACCGGGGCCAAGCTCCTGGTCACCACGGACGGGCAGTTCCGCCGCGGTGTGGCCGTGCCGGTCAAGGACAATGCGGACGCCGCGGTTGCCGGGGACAACGCGATCGAGCACGTCCTGGTGGTCAACCGCACCACCCCCGCGGACCAGCTGGCAACGGTCCCCATGGCCGCAGGCCGCGACGTCTGGTGGCACGACGCCGTCGGAAATGCCGCTGACACCCACGAAGCGGAAGCGTTCGACGCCGAGACTCCCCTCTTCATCATGTACACCTCCGGGACCACCGGTAAGCCCAAGGGCCTGGTGCACACCTCCGGCGGGTACCTGACGCAGGCGTCCTGGAGCTTCGAGCACCTGTTCAGCAACCCGGACCCGGCACTCCGGGACCAGGACGTGCACTGGTGCACTGCGGACCTCGCCTGGGTCACGGCCCACACGTACGAGATCTACGGCCCTCTGTCCAACGGTGTCACGCAGGTGATCTTCGAAGGCACGCCAAACACCCCGCACCCGGGTCGGCACTTTGAGATCATCGAGCGCTACGGCGTGACCCAGTACTACACGGCGCCCACCCTGGTCCGCTCGCTCATGGGCTGGTTCCCGGACGGCGTCCCGGACACGTACGATCTCTCCTCGATCCGGATGCTCGGCACCGTGGGCGAAGCCGTCAACCCCGAGGCCTGGCGCTGGCTCCGCCGGAACGTCGGCGCCGGCACCGCCCCCGTCGTGGACACCTGGTGGCAGTCCGAGACCGGCGCCACCATCCTCTCCCCCGCCCCGACGGACACCGAGTTCAAGCCCGGCTGCGCGGCCCGCCCGTTGCCGGGCGTCAGCACCCGGATCGTGGACGACGCCGGCAACACGGTGCCGCCAGGCGTCCAGGGGTTCATTGTGGTGGACTCGCCCGGCCCCGCCATCGCCCGCACCGTCTGGGGCAATCCGCAGCGCTACTTCGATTCGTATTGGCGCAAATACGCCGCGCAGGGCTGGTTCCTCGCCGGCGACGGCGCCAAATACGACGACGACGGCGACATCTGGATCCTGGGCCGGGTGGACGACACCCTCAACGTGTCCGGCCACCTGCTGTCCACCATCGAAATCGAATCGGCCCTCGTCTCCCACCCGGCCGTGGTGGAAGCCGGCGTCTGTCCGGTGGCGGATGCGAAGACCGGCCACGCCGTCGTCGCCTTTGTGGTGCTGAAGGGCGGGGCGTCCCCGGAAGTGGCCGCGGACCTCCGGAACCACGTCGCGAAGGAGATCGGACCGATCGCCAAGCCGCGCGACGTCGTCGTGGTTCCCGATGTGCCCAAGACCCGCAGCGGCAAGATCATGCGCCGGCTGCTCACCCAGCTTTTCGAGGGGACCACCCTCGGCGACACCACGTCGCTCCAGAACGAACCGGCAATCGCCGGCATCCAGGATGCCCTGGCCGGCTACGCCGCCTCCCCCACGGGACAGAAGCAGACTTCCCGCAACGGACAGAAGTAAAGGAACAAACATGAACGACATCAGCAGCGTTGCCCGTCTTTCCGAACCGCTCAAGTTCGCCTACTGGGTGCCGAACGTATCCGGCGGCCTGGTGGTCTCCACGATCGAGCAGCGCACCGGCTGGGACTTCGACTACAACAAGAAGCTTGCACGGATCGCCGAGAACTCCGGCTTCGAATACGCCCTGACGCAGACCCGATACGCCGCCTCCTACGGTGCCGACAAGCAGCACGAGGCCACGTCCTTCAGCCTGGCGCTGCTGGCGGCCACCGAGCGGCTGAAGGTCATTTCGGCGGTCCACCCGGGCATGTGGCACCCCGGCGTGCTCGCCAAATACATCATCACCGCGGACCACATCTCCAACGGCCGCGCCGCCGTCAACATCGTCTCCGGCTGGCTCAAGAACGAGTTCACCAACTTCGGCCTCGAATGGCTCGAGCACGACGAGCGCTACGTCCGCACGGAGGAATTCATCAACGTGCTCCGCGGCCTCTGGACCGAGCAGGAATACAGCCAGTCCGGCAAGTACTACAACATCACCGACTTCACGCTGAACCCGGCGCCGGTGGACGTTCCGGGCCGCGCGCACCCTGAAATCTTCTTCGGCGGCAACTCCACCGCTGCGCAGGCCACGGCCGGCCGCGTGGCCGACTGGTACTTCTCCAACGGCAAGGACCTTGAGGGCTTCAAGGAAAACATTGCAGGGGTGGTGGCAGCTTCTGAGGCCACCGGCCGCGGAAAGGACGGCACCCTCGCGGCGCCGCACTTCGGCCTGAACGGCTTCGTGATCGCCCGCGATTCCGAAAAGGAAGCCCGCGACACCCTCCGCGAAATCGTGGAGAAGGCCCACAAGCCGGCGGTCCAGGGGTTCCGCGACGCCGTGCAGGAAGCCGGAGCGTCCACGAAGGACGGCAAGGGCATGTGGGCGGACTCGACCTTCGAAGACCTGGTCCAGTACAACGACGGCTTCAAGACCCAGCTGATCGGCACACCGGAGCAGATCGCGGAACGGATCGTGGAGTACAAGAAGATCGGCGTGAACCTGTTCCTCACCGGCTACCTGCACTTCCAGGAGGAAGTGGCGGCGTTCGGCCAGGACATCCTGCCGATTGTCCGCGAGCTTGAGGCGGACCTCGCCCGCAGGAACGGCACTGAGCTGGACCTTTCCGGCACGCCCGTCGCCTCGGCATCCGCAGCCGGCCTGGTGAACGCCTGATGGCCGACCGCACGTTCGGTTTCCGCACCCGCGCCCTCCACGCCGGCGGAACGCCCGACGCCGAGCACGGCGCCCGGGCCGTCCCGATCTACCAGACCACGTCCTTCGTCTTCAAGGACACCCAGGACGCCGCCAACCTTTTCGCCCTGCAGAAGTACGGCAACATCTACTCGCGCATTGGCAACCCCACGGTGGCGGCATTCGAGGAGCGCATCGCCTCCCTCGACGGCGGGATCGGCGCTGTAGCGACGTCGTCGGGCATGGCGGCGGAGTTCATCACGTTCGCTGCGCTGACCCAGGCCGGGGACCACATCGTGGCGGCGTCCCAGCTGTACGGCGGCACGGTCACCCAGCTGGACGTCACCCTGCGCCGCTTCGGGGTTGACACCACGTTCGTGCCCGGCACCGATCCCGCGGACTACGCCGCTGCGGTCCGGGAGAACACCAAGGCCATCTTCGTTGAGGTGGTGGCCAACCCGTCGTCGGAAGTCCAGGACCTTGCGGCCCTGGCAAAGGTGGCGCACGACGCCGGCATCCCCCTCGTCGTGGACGCCACCCTGAGCACGCCCTACCTCGTGCGGCCGATCGAACACGGGGCGGACATTGTGATCCACTCCGCCACCAAGTTCCTGGGCGGACACGGCACCACCCTCGGCGGCGTGATTGTCGAAAGCGGCCGCTTCAACTGGGGCAACGGCAAGTTCCCCACCATGACCGAGCCCGTGGCCTCCTACGGCAATGTCTCCTGGTGGGGCAACTTCGGCGAATACGGCTTCCTGACCAAGCTCCGCTGCGAGCAGCTGCGGGACATCGGCCCGGCCCTCTCTCCGCAGTCCGCGTTCCAGCTGCTGCAGGGCGTGGAAACCCTGCCCCAGCGCCTGGACGAGCACCTCAGGAACGCCCAGGCCGTGGCGGAATGGCTTGAGGCGGACGAGCGCGTGGCGTATGTGAACTTCTCCGGGCTGCCGTCCCACCCGCACTTTGAGCGGGCGCAGAAGTACCTGCCCCTGGGCCCCGGTTCTGTGTTCTCCTTCGGGGTGAAGGGCGGCCGCGCCGCCGGTCAGAAGTTCATCGAGTCGCTCCAGCTGGCCTCGCACCTGGCCAACGTGGGCGATTCGCGGACCCTCGTGATCCACCCCGGCTCAACCACCCACCAGCAGCTGAGCCCGGCCCAGCTCGAGTCCGCCGGAGTTCCGGAAGACCTGGTCCGCATCTCCGTGGGCCTTGAGGACATCGAGGACATCCTCTGGGACCTGGACCAGGCCCTGACGGCGGCTTCGGAGGCTGAGCTGGTTTCAACAGGCTCGAACACCGAGACGGCCGACACCTGCACGATCGGAGCACTGTCATGAGCACGGTAGACCGCACCTGGGAAGGCCCCTCTGCTCCGGAACGGCTGAACCTGCTCCGGCAGGCGAAGTCCATTGCCATTGTGGGCGCTTCGGACAAACCCTCGCGGGCCAGCTACTTCGTGGCCACGTACCTGCAGTCCTCCACCCGGTACAAGGTGTACTTCGTGAACCCCGTTGTTAAGGAGATCCTTGGCCAGCCTACCTACGCCTCCCTGGCCGACCTTCCCGAGAGCCCGGACATCGTGGATGTGTTCCGCAAACACGACGACCTCCCGGGCGTCCTGGACGAGGCCGTCGCGGCCGGTGCCAAGACCCTCTGGCTGCAGCTGGGCTCGTGGCACGAGGACGTGGCCAAAGAGGCCGAAGCCGCCGGGCTCGACGTCGTGATGGACCGCTGCGTCAAGATCGAGCACGCACGCTTCCACGGCGGCCTCCACCTTGCCGGCTTCGATACGGGGGTTATTTCCTCAAAGCGGCAGGTCCTGGCCTGATCAAAGCGTGATCTTAGCGCGAACGGACACTTGACGCCCCGGCCGGGGTGTCAAGTGTCCGTTCGCGCTAAATCGCAGAATGAGGGCGGCCCGGTTTACGGGCGGAACTTCCGTAGCCAGCTGCTGACGGGTTCGACCACGGAATCCAGAGCGGAGTCGAGCAGGCCTTCGCCGGATTCGTCCGTCTTCCGGTTCTTCTGCCCCCGGTCCTCGGTGCTGCTTTCCTCCGGGGACTGGCTGGCCTGGTCAGAGTGCTCGCCGGGCTGGTCCTGGGAGTCCGGTCCGGATAGCTCCTCGGGTGCGGATTCGGCCTTGCCTGCACCGGAAATTTCAGCATCCGGCCCGCCCGCTTTGCCGTTGCCTGATGCGGCCCCGGGTGCCCAGTCAGGTCCCTTGGCCGGCGGAAGTAGCTGCCCGTCCGGTCCCGTCGCCGCCGCCTGGCCGTTGGCGTTACCCGGACCGGCCGGGAGGTTATCCTGGCCGGCAGCCAGGTCCTCGGCTGAAGGAAGAACCTCGTCGAGCTGCAGGAAGAGTGGTGAAACCCATGGCAACCGCCCGTCCTGGTCCGAACCTGCGGGCGCAAGGGGAAGCGTCCAGCCCGGCGTCCAGTCCGTGGTCAGCTCCTGGATGGACCAGAGCCCCGGGCCGCCATCCGACACCTGGCTGGTGGCGGCGACGCCGCTGACCCCGAGGCCCATGCCGGCAAGGACGGCCAGTCCCACGATTGCCGGACGGTACTGGCGCAGCCAACGCTTCTTGGTCAGTTCGTCCTGCGGCCCGGCCAGCATGGCCGCCAGTTCAGGGCCGGGAGCAGGAACCTGCCTCTGCGCCAGCGAGGCTATGGACAGGAGCGCGGCCCTGAGCTCGGGCACGTCCGTGTGGCCGGCGTCGATCAGAAGCCGGTCAACGGTTCCACCAGAACAGTGATCCCTGGTTGTCATGGCGCTACGTAGTCCTTTACGGCCGAATGTTCACGGAGTCTGTCCAATGCACGTCGCTGAAGCTGTTTGACGGCCCCGGCGCTTTTCCCCATAATTTCGGCCACCTGCTCCACGGTGAGATCCGCAATGATCCGCAGGGTCAGGACCTACTTTTGATCCTCACCCAGGACGTCCAGCAGTGCGAGCACTTCTCCCGGCGCCACCAACAACATGGCCGCGGCTTCCGCCGAGGCGGATTCCCGCCGGTCAAACTCAGGTTCGAAAGGTTGTTTGGGCGGCGTCCGGCTTTGCCTTCGGTGATCGTCCACCATCCGCGCATGGGCCACCGAGAACAGAAAAGTACGCAGTCCGCTGGCGCCTCCGCTGATGGTGTCTATCCGGGGCAGCACCGCCAGGAAAACGTCCTGCATGGTGGCCTCCGGGTCCTCGACACCACGGGCGGTCAGGTATCCCAGCACCTGTGACGCATAGCTCCGATAGACCAGATTGAACAACTCGCCATCGCGGCCTTTGAGGGCCCGCAATGCATCGTCGGTCAGTGCTTCGGTCACGGACGTGTGGCTTTCGTTCAAGGGGGATGGCTACATCATTGTATGGCCATCATGTGGCGGCTGGGCGGAACCCGCTCCATAACTTTACCCTTGGTAACCATAGGGTAGACGTCATCGGAGACCGCGCACTCCTGAGCCAGCTGTCTGCTGAACCGGCTTCGGACAAAAAAGGGCCGGGCTGGAACATGATGGGGGACAGTTCCAGCCCGGCTCTCTTTTTGCAGTCAAGCGCCAGGTTCGAACCTGATGGGGGACAACTTCGTACCCGGCGCTTTCATAGTGGTAATCGCCACAGCACCGCTGAGGGTTACGCGGAACCCAAAAAACTTTCAAAAAAGTTTTCAGGGTTGTTCCGGGGTTGGACCAAGGAGCAACTCGCGGTCCGCGACACGCACATATCCGGCACATCCGGAGCATCACTATTCACTCAGTGTATAGATTGACCTGTGAACAACTCCCTCACCCTGTTGGGCCTCCTTAGCCGCGAGCCGAGCTACGGTTACGACCTCAAGCACTCGTACGACCGGTACTTCGGAGCCGGCAAGGCCATAGCGTTCGGCCAGGTGTATTCCACCCTTGCCCGGATGGTCCGTGACGAGCTGATCCTGGCCCTGGGCGGGGAGACCGGAGGGGGCCCGGACCGCAAAAAGTACGAGATCACCTCCGCCGGCCAGGACAGGGTGAGTGAGTGGCTTTTCACTCCCGACATTCCCTCCGAGTCACTGCAAAGCAACCTCTTTGCCAAGACCGTGATCGCATTGCTGCTCGACGACGACGCCGACAGGCTGCTCGATGCGCAGCGCGGCGAACACATGGCCCGGATGCGGGAACTGACCCGGCGGAAGAAGGACGCGGACCTGCTCCAAGTCCTGATGTGCGACCACGGCCTGTTCCATATCGAAGCCGACCTGCGCTGGATCGACCTCACCAGCGCCCGCCTGACCCAACTCAAGAAGGAGCTCCAGAGCGCATGATCACCCATGACTCCGCTGCACCCATCCTCAGCGCGCGCGGCCTGCGGCACTCCTTTGGGCAGACCCAGGCATTGCGGGGCATCGACCTCGACGTCCATGCGGGGGAAGTACTCGCTGTTATGGGCCCGTCCGGATCCGGTAAGTCCACTTTGCTGCACTGCCTGGCCGGTGTTCTGGTGCCCGACGGCGGCTCGGTCACCTACCGTCCCGCCGGAGGGCGGTCCCCGATGGAGACCAGCGCCCTCGCGGAACCGAAACGGGCCCGGCTGCGGCTGACCGATTTTGGCTTCGTCTTTCAGTTCGGCCAGCTGCTGCCCGAGCTCACGGCGACGGACAACGTCAGCATCCCGCTCCTGCTGGCCGGGACCAGGCGGCCAGAGGCGCGGCGCCGGTCAAGGGAGTTGCTGGAACGCCTCGGTCTGGACGGGCTGGGCGCCAGGCTGCCCGGTGAATTGTCCGGCGGACAGGCCCAGCGCGTCGCCGTCGCCCGCGCACTGGTGACGTCGCCGGCCGTGTTGTTCGCCGATGAGCCCACCGGTTCGCTGGATTCCCTCGCATCAGAGAACGTGCTGGCTCTCATGCTCGAGCTTGTCCGCGAAGCGGGCACCACGGTGGTGATGATCACCCACGACGCCCGCACCGCCGCGTATGCGGACCGGGAAGTCATGGTGCGCGACGGCGCAGTCGGTGCCGGCTACCGGGCGTCCGCGTGAATGCCGGGCTGCTGAAACTGGCAGTCGTAGGGAGCCGGTCCGCCTATGGCAGGCACGCCGGAATCGCGGGAGGGGTCGCCGTCGGAGTATGCCTGTTGTTGTTGCTGTGGGGCGGTGCCAACGGCCTGAGCGCACGTGATGACCGCGGTGCCTGGCTGCGCGAAACCGGACGCCCATCGGTGTCCGCGCCTCCGGCAGATGATCCCGCCACTTCAGCGCGGATGATCCCTGTGCCGTTGACCGCAGACACGGTGCTCATGGAAGCCAACCCGGTGGAAGTCTTCCGCGACCAACTCATCAACCGCCGCAACGTAGCGGCCCTTGAGTCGACTACCGTCAAGATCCCCGGGATCGGCGCCCCTCCGGTGCCGGGCCGCTACTATGCATCTGCGGCGCTTCAGCGTCTGATCGAGTCAACTCCGCGGGACGAGCTTGGCGACCGTTTCGGGACGTTCGGCGGCACGATTGACGACTCTGCCTTGCCGGGGCCTGATTCGCTGATCGTCGTCACGGGAGCAACGGAAGCCGAACTCCGCCAAGCCGGCAGGGCTTCCCTGGTGTCAGGTTTCACGACGGACCCTCACGGCGGCAGCGCTGCCGCGTACAACACAGTGCTGTCCATCGGGGCCATCGCGGTGTTCTTCCCCGTCCTGCTACTGATCAGCATCGTCACCGGCCTGGGTGCGGCACAACGCCGGGAACGCTTCGCAACCCTGCGCCTCCTTGGCGCATCGCCACAGCTTCTCTCCCGGATCGCCGCCGCCGAAACCGCCGTGCCCAGCCTGACCGGTGCAGCGCTGGGCGCCGTCCTGGCCGTCATGCTGAGGCCGGCTGCGGCGCAGATCCCGGTCAACGGCACCCGGATGTTCGCCGCGGATCTGGCCACTGGCTGGGCGGCGGCCGCCGTCGTCGTTGCCTTGGTGGTTGCGGCATCGGCGCTTGCAGCCGCGCACGGCACGGCGCGCGCGGGTATCGGCCCGCTGGGCATGACGAGGGGGGTGAATGAAAAGGCACCCACAATGTGGCGGAGCGTTCCCGTGCTGGCCGGTCTTGCGGCTATGATCACGGCTGTACTGATGGTCCGGGTCCTGAATGTGCGGATGGCGTGGCTGGAATCACCGCTACTCATCCTCGGATTTCTGGGTGTCCTCGTCGGCATCGTGGTCATCGGCCCTTGGCTGACCCTCTTGGTGAGCCGGCTGGGGCTGCGCCAGGCCCGGAGCGCAGCCGGGGTCATTGCTGCCAGCCGTATCCAGAAGACCCCTGTGGCGACCTTCCGTTCCGTGTCAGGGCTGGTAGTCGCGGTGTTCGTCGTCTCAGTCTTCGCCGGAGGAGCCAGCATCATTGAGGCAACCGAGGTGCCAGGGGCCCGGCCCGGAGTGCTCCAGCCCACCAGCCTGCACGCCACCGTGGGCGCCGGACACACCCCGGCCCGGGTCGCGGAGGCCGCCAGCCAGGCCAGGGAACTGCCCGGCATCCGGAGTGCCACCGTCGGTTACGGCCCGGCGCCCCTCTCCGAAAGTGATGCCGGCCCCGAAATCTACCTTCGTGCCGAGGACGCTGCCGGCCTCGGATTCGAGGACATCCCGGCAACAGAGACCGTGGCTGTTGATTCGTCCTTTCTCCACCCTTGGACACCCCAGCCGCTTGCTCTGGCCCCGGCGCCTGCCGCCAACGTCGACGGAATGGTGCCGGTTGTGATTGTGCTCGGCACCGACGGGACCCCCGAGGCCATGGACCGTGCCCGCACAGCATTGAACGCATCAGGCGTCACGGCCATCCCGGCCACCTCTCCGCTGGACCTCAGGTTGCAGTCCAGCACCCGCCTGATCCATGGCCTGGCCGGGCTCGCTTACCTCGGCATGTTCGTCGCGATCGCAATCGCCGGCCTGTCGCTGGCCGTTGCCACAGCCTCCGCCATCCTGGACCGGAAGAGAGTCCTCGGACTTATGCGGCTGATGGGGATGCCGGTGGACGTCCTGCGCCGGGTCATCACGAGGGAAGCGGCAATCCCGCTCCTGACCGTGCTGCTGCTAGCGGCCGGCCTCGGGTTCCTTGTGGCCTGGCTGATGGTGACGTTCGTTGATGACACCTACCGTGTAACCTGGCCGGCACCGGAGTATTTCATGGCCTTGGGACTCAGTGCATTTCTGGCCCTCGGAGCGGTCACCGCCACTTTCAGCCTGATCCGTTCGAACACCGCAATAGCCGCGACACGCCTCGAATAGGATCGACTCCCCGCCTGCCGAGCAGCCCGTCAGCGGCCCGTCAGCAGGCGGGACAGGGCTGATGCCAGCTCGTCGGCGTCCGGGCCTAGGCGCCGGGCCGTCTCGCGTGCCCGGTCCATCCGGTCTATCCGAAGATCGTTGTCCACGAGCCAGGCAACCAGCTCGAGCCGGGAGGCCCCTGCCATTGCAGCCGACGATGCCAGGCTTTGGGCTGCGGCACTTGCAGCCTCAACGTCCCCGCTGTCCAAGGCGGAAACCACGTTCTTGACCCTGGACGGGAGCAGGACCAGGAACACGTCCAGGAATTCAAGGAGCCGGCTCTGGGAGTGGACGCCCCCGGCAAGCTCCTGCACCCGCATCCGGTCAAGGGCCGGTTCCCGATTGATCCGCGCACGGTATCGGCGCGGTCCCTGATCCGGCGCTTCGGTCCGGTCCGCCGGCCCTGACACGGGGCCGGACTTGTTCTTTTGTGACTTCACGCTCAGACCCATGATGTCCATCCCTCCCGTTAGCGCTTCGAGGAATCCCTTGTGGGAGCCCCACTCCAGGCCAGGTGCCGGTGACTCCAACATAGGGAGCGCGGAGCGGCCGGTCACGAGTGGCCGGTACCCGAATAACACCCGCTACCACCTGCATCACGAGTGTCGCTACGTATCACTTCCCTGGTGGCCCTGCAGGTCCCGATCCTGTAACGCTCCGGTGCCGGGGGTTACGCGCGGCGTTAAGGGGTGTCAGGATACCGGCATGAGCGAGGAAGTGATGGCCGTCCCTGCCGCCGGTCCGGCAGCGACCCCCAAACATGTGACCGGACTGATCAATCCCCAGGGTTCCGCCGCGACCCGGGCCATGCGCGAGCAGGCCCGCCGGCGGCGGGATGCCGAGGCGAAACTGCAGCAGCACCTGCTTCAAACCCGAAACAAGCAGTCCGCCGGCTAGCCGGCAATATCTCCTAACGACGACGGCGGCGGGCCACCTTTCCAGGTGACCCGCCGCCGTCGGACGTCAGTGAGCGTCAGTCAGTTTCAGTCCAGGATCAGGTCGTTGACCACGATCGTCTGGTCGCGGTCCGGGCCGACGCCGATCGCCGAGAAACGCGTGCCGGACAGCTTCTCCAGGGCCAGCACGTAGTTGCGTGCGTTCTCCGGGAGGTCTTCCAGGGTGCGCGCGCCGGTGATGTCCTCGGTCCAGCCCTCGAAGTACTCGAAGATGGGCTTGGCGTGGTGGAACTCGGTCTGGGTCATGGGCATTTCGTCATGCCGGACGCCGTCCACGTCGTAGGCCACGCACACCGGGATCTGTTCGATGCCCGTGAGCACGTCCAGTTTGGTGACGAAGTAGTCCGTGAAACCGTTGACGCGGGAGGCGTGGCGCGCCAGCACGGCGTCGTACCAGCCGCAGCGGCGCGGACGGCCGGTGTTGACGCCGAACTCGCCGCCGGTCTTCTGCAGGTACATGCCCATCTCATCGAACAGTTCCGTGGGGAACGGCCCGGCGCCAACACGCGTGGTGTACGCCTTGATGATGCCGATGGAGCGCGAGATGCGGGTGGGGCCGATGCCGGAGCCCACCGAGGCGCCCCCGGCGGTCGGGTTCGAGGACGTCACAAACGGGTAGGTGCCGTGGTCGACGTCGAGGAACGTTGCCTGGCCGCCCTCCATGAGGACCACCTTGCCTTCGTCCAGCGCCTTGTTCAGCACGAAGGTGCTGTCGATGACCAGCGGGCGCAGGCGTTCGGCGAACGACAGGAAGTAGCTGACGATCTCCTCCACCTCGATGTCGCGGCGGTTGTACACCTTGACAAGGAGTTCGTTCTTCTGGCGCAGCGAACCCTCAACCTTCTGGCGGAGGATGGACTCGTCAAAGACGTCCTGGACGCGGATGCCGAGGCGGGCCACCTTGTCCATGTAGGCCGGGCCGATGCCGCGGCCCGTGGTGCCGATGGCGCGGCTGCCCAGGAACCGCTCGGTGACCTTGTCCAGCACCTGGTGGTAGGGCGCCACGAGGTGGGCGTTGGCGGAGACACGGAGCTTGGAGGTGTCCGCGCCGCGGGCTACGAGGCCGTCGATCTCCTGGAACAGGGCTTCAAGGTTCACCACGCAGCCGTTGCCGATGATGGGAACAGCGTTCGGGCTCAGGATGCCGGCCGGAAGGAGCTTGAGCTCATACTTCTCACCGCCTACGACGACGGTGTGCCCGGCGTTGTTGCCGCCGTTCGGCTTGACCACGTAGTCCACGCGGCCGCCAAGCAGGTCAGTGGCTTTACCTTTGCCTTCGTCGCCCCACTGGGCTCCGACGATCACGATTGCTGGCATGGGATCCTCCCCCATTCGTTCGGGCCGGACCGCAGCCGGTTCACCAAGGTGACCCGCCAGAGGACAGCGCCGTTCATGAGAATGCCCCGAACGTACCGGCCTTCGCTGGTCCGCAGGGCAGCGCAGCGACGCAAGAGTTCCGGGGCTCTTACCACCCAAGTTTAGCCGATGACAGACTTTGCCCAGTTGATGGCCCGCCGCGGCCCTTCGCACGAAGTAAAGGACCGCGGCGGCCTGACGCAGGTGCCCCTACTCGTCGTCGGCTTCCTCGCCCGGGCGGGAGGTCTGGGTGTCGAGGGTGTCCCAGAAGGAGGCGTCGGCGTCGGCGATTGATCCGTCACCGATGGCAGCCGCAGTGGACGTCAGCGTGGTCACCGTCTGCTGGATCAGATAGCCGTTGCTGCGAAGGCCGAGGGCGTAGCCGTCCAGGAAATGGTCCGACATGCCCCGCATTTCAAAGAGCAGGGTGGCTATCCCGTACTCCACGGCGATGCCGTTGCGGCTGATGGTCTCCGCGCTGCCGCCGACGTACTTGCCGAGGTGGCCCCAGCCCGTGGAGTCCACATTGTCGAACACCACGGCCCCCAGCTGCTTGGACTTCGCCACGACGGCCGGATCGGCGTTGGGGGTGGTGGGGTAGAGGATGGAGCCGGACACCAGCTCCCCGTCGCGTTCGCTGCGGGTCCCCTGGTGGTGCAGGTCGATCATGTAGTCGATCCCGTACTTGCGCATCACGTTCTCATGAAGCGCCCGGGTCTCGGGCTGGACCTTGGCCACGTGGTCGCGGTTCAGGTCCACCCCCTCGGCGTTGTAGCGGGTGAGGTTGCGGTCGCCCTTGGCCTGGTAGTCGTCCAGCGGGAAGTTCACGTCTCCCATGGCGCCATCGGCGTTCAACATGGGGACGACCAGGATGTTCACGCCGTCGAGGATCTCCCCCGATTTACCCGTGCCCAGATGCCGCACGAATTCCAAGGCACCTTCGGTGGTGAGCTGCTCGTTGCCGTGCTGCTGCGTCAGGTAAAGGATGGTGGGCTTGGCCGGGTCCGAAATGTACTTCACCAGGTGGATGTCCCGGCCCTTGACCGTCTGGCCAATGACTTCCAGCTCCATGGCGGGCTGGCGGGCGTCCTGGTCTTTGAGGAAGGAGACCATTTCGTCGTACGTGGCCAGCTTCGAGGTGGTGACCTGGCCGTTGCCGTCGTAATTGGGGCCTTCGCCAACGGCATTGGCCAGCGGAACAGGCGCCGCCACGACGGCCAGAGTCAGGGCGCCGGTAACGGCCAGGGTCCTGAAAGTTGACAGGTTTTTTCTCACGGGCGAAACCTCTTTCGAGTGCGTTGATACGGCCGGCCGCCATGTCCCCCATCGCGGTCCGTGACAACAGCCAACCAAGCTCAACGAATACTGTCAATCAACTCGACAAAAGCTGAATGCCCTGGGGTGGTCAACTCCCCGCCACCGACGGCGGCAGCGGCCCGGCGTTTCGTTTCGCGGAGCTTGATAGACTGGTAAAGATCGATCAGGAATCGGTCCTCTCACCACATTTTCAAACCACTCCGTATCTGGCGTGCCCGGTAATTGGCATGCCTGCTTTCGGTGTGGCAGCGTCACCGATCCCCGCAGGAGACACAGCAATACATGACAGCCCTGGCTACTGAATCTTTCCGCGAGCAGCTTCTGAGCCGCCGTTACGAACCCAACGTCGCAGCTGTCAACGAGCTGTGCGACACCTTCCAGAGCCTTAGGCCGGACACTGTGGTCCCCTACGTGGACCCCATGCACGACGTCGACGAGTGCCGCATCATCAGCCTGTATTCCAACATCGGCACCGCCGATGAATCCGGCTTCATCACCGCCGGCGACAGTGAGGCCGCCACCCGCATGCTCGGCGTGCAGTGGAAGCTGGGCCTCCGCCCCGAATTCGTGATGCCCTGGAACGTCCACCCGTGGCACATCCCCGGCGAGCCCAACGGCAAGTTCACCCCGGACCAGATCTCGGCAGGCCTCAAGCCGCTGCTGAAGTTCCTCGCGCTGGTGCCCCGCGCCTCCGTGATCGTGGCCCACGGCACCGAGGCCAACCGCCTGGCCCAGCTGCTCCTGAAGACCGAGGTGCCGCTGCTGTGGCGCCGCGGCCTGAAGACCTACAAGGTCCGCTCGCTCAGCGGCCGTGCGTTCGCCGGCACTCCCGCCCGCCAGCAGCAGTACCTCGACGAAATGCACGTTGCCTACGCTGACGCCATGGCCCGCACCGGCCTCACCAAGGCGAACTAGCACCCACCGGAACATACGACGGCGGCTCCCCACCTTCGCAGGTGGGGAGCCGCCGTCGTTAACTCAGTTGAGGTTTTCACCCTCGATGGCCGCCTTGGCAGTGGGATCGGAGTCATTGAGGAACTTCTCAACGCGCTCCGGTTCCTCTGCCTCGCCGATGGCCGAGGACGCACGGCCCAGGGCGTACAGGGCGCGGAGGAAGCCGCGGTTGGGCTCGTGTTCCCACGGGATGGGTCCCACGCCGCGCCAGCCGTTGCGCCGCAGCGAATCCAGGCCGCGGTGGTAGCCCACACGGGCGTAGGCGTAGGACTCGATGGTCCTGCCCTCGTTCCATGCTTCCTCGGCCAGGATGGCCCACAGGAGGGAGGACGTGGGGTGCTTCGCCACGAGATCCACAGCCTCCTGGCCGAGCGCCAGGTGCTGGTAGATCTCGGGCTCCGCGGGCAGGAGCGTGGGCTCCGGACCCATCAGGTTCCTGCGGAACTCGTCGGACATGATTAGAACGTCTTTCCGGCCGAGCCGAGCTGCTTGGTTGCCTCAACCACGCGGGCTGCCAGTCCGGCTTCAGCGGAAGCACCCCACACGCGCGGGTCGTAGGTCTTCTTGTTGCCGACCTCGCCGTCGACCTTCAGCACGCCGTCGTAGTTCTTGAACATGTGGTCTGCCACGGGACGCGTGTAGGCGTACTGGGTGTCCGTGTCGATGTTCATTTTGATGGTGCCGTAGGAAACGGCGTCTGCGATTTCCTGGTCCGAGGAGCCGGAGCCGCCGTGGAACACGAGGTCGAACGGGCTGTCCTTGCCGATCTTCGCACCGACCTGGGCCTGGATGTCCTTGAGGATCTCCGGGCGCAGCTTCACGCCGCCGGGCTTGTACACGCCGTGCACGTTGCCGAAGGTCAGGGCCGTGATGTAGCGGCCGTTCTCGCCGGAGCCGAGGGCATCGATGGTGGCCAGGGCGTCTTCGACGGTGGTGTAGAGCTTCTCGTTGATCTCGTTCTCGACGCCGTCTTCCTCGCCGCCGACCGTGCCGATTTCGACCTCGAGGATCATCTTGGCGGCAACGGTGCGCTCCAGCAGTTCGCGGGCGATGCGCAGGTTTTCCTGCAGGGTCTCGGCGGAGCCGTCCCACATGTGCGAGTTGAAGATCGGGTTGCGTCCGGCCTTGACCTCGGCCTCGGAAGCTGCCAGCAGCGGCAGGACGAAGCCGTCCAGCTTGTCCTTGGGGCAGTGGTCGGTGTGCAGCGCGATGTTGACGCCGTAGTTCTTGGCCACTTCACGGGCAAACGCCGCGAAGCCCAGGGAACCGGCAACCATGTCCTTGGTGGAGGCGCCGGACCAGTAGGCCGCACCGCCGGTGGAAACCTGGACGATTCCGTCCGACTCGGCTTCGGCGAAACCACGCAGGGCCGCGTTCAGCGTTTGCGAGGACGTGACGTTGACGGCGGGGAAAGCGAAGCCGCCCGCCTTTGCGCGGTCGATCATCTCGGAGTAGATCTCTGGGGTTGCAATGGGCATGCTGACTCCTAAAGTGAATTTCGTCTACGGGTTGTGTTGACCCTGGAGTGAACCTCGTCGGCTAGCACCCATCCTAGCCATTTCTGCGCGGGGGCAGTGTTTCGGGTCACTGGCCGGGTAACACTTTGCACAGGGCCCGCTGCGCCGAAGTGGCACTTCGCGGCAGTCTCGGCGGCAGTTAGACGTGCTGGCTGAACACGTGGCGCCGGATCCACGCGTGCATGGCGATGGCCGCCGCGGACGCCGCGTTGATGGACCGGGTGGAGCCGAACTGTTCGATCGACAGGGTATCCAGGGCCGCCTCGTGGACCTCGGGTGTCAGGCCCGGACCTTCCTGGCCGAACACCAGGACGCAGTTCTTCGGGAGGTCGTAGGTTTCCAGCGGCACGGAATCGGGGAAGATATCGATCCCGATGATCGCCAGCCCCTCCCCCTGCGCCCACGCCACGAAGTCCTCCACTGTGGGGTGGTGGCGGACGTGCTGGTAGCGGTCGGTGACCATGGCCCCGCGGCGGTTCCACCGGCGTCGACCGATGATGTGGACTTCCTTGGCGAGGAACGCGTTGGCGGTGCGCACCACGGTGCCGATGTTGAGGTCGTGCTGCCAGTTTTCGATCGCGATGTGGAACTCGTGACGCTTGGAATCCAGGTCCGCCACGATGGCTTCATGCTTCCAGTAGCGGTACTTGTCCACCACGTTGCGGCGGTCACCGTCAGCCAGGAGGTCCGGGTCCCAGTGCCCGCCTTCGGGAAGCTCGCCTTCCCAGGGGCCGACGCCGACCTCCGCCTTTGGTTCCGCGTCTTCCCCCGTGGGGGAACCGTGAGGGAGGACGGGCAGGGCTGGGGTCTCGGGGTCAGTCACGCTTCAACTTTAGCCGCGGCTCAGCTGTCCAGTTTCCAGCGGTTGGCGCGGTAGGAGTTGCCGATTTTCTCCAGCAACTCCGGGTTGGCGCTCCAATAGCCCTCGTGTCCGCTGACGCCCATCATCTGCGGCGTGCCCCACGGAGTCACGGTAAACAGGTTGACGGCCCGGATGGCGTCGCCCCCGGCGTTGGTGCAGGTGAAACGGACCACCACGGCGGCCGCGCGGCGGAACTCCCGGATTTCCGGCGTCGACGGATCAAAATCGCTGGCACATTTGTGGCCCACAAGGTGCTGCGGCAGTTCGGCGGCGGGGATGGCCTTGAGCCTTGCCTCGATGTCCTTGATGGCTGCCTGGACCTTTGCGGGCTCCTTGCCGTATTTGCCCTCCTCTGCTTCCGCGAAGAAGGCGAACGCCGTGGAGATGCCGTCACCGTCTCGTTCCTCCGTGCCCTTGGCGACCTGTTGCATGGGGGCGCCGGTGACCGGGTCCGTGGTGATCCCGAAGGTGTCGTCGCTGCTCCACGACCCCAGGTAGGTGAAGGAGGATTCCCCGGTGACAAAGCGCTTGAAGAGCGGGTCGTCGGCGGCCGGGACGTTGTCCGGTCCCTGCAGTTCATCCCATCCCTGCGGAAGCGGGAACGCCCCGGCCGGCATGTCGTCCGAGCCTGCACCCTCCGACGGTGTGGCGGACGCCTCGGGGGCTGTGCTCTCCTCCGCCATTTCCGATGCGACTTCCGAGGGCGCCACCGGTGCGGGGTTCTCCCCTGCCTGCGGTTTGCTGAACGCCGGAATGACCCAGACGAATACGGCCACCAAGGCAATGACCACAGCAGCGGCGATGGCACCCAGCACAATGACCAGGTTCCTGTTGTTGCGCGGCGGCTGCGGCGGTGGCGGCGGGAAACCCTGTGTGGGGTAGGGCTGCTGGAAGTGGGGCGGCGGCGGTGCGCTGTGGTTGTTGCTCATGGTGGGCCCTTTCAGGTGCTTGCAGGCATCCTGTGGTTCCCGGGATGCCAGGTGATGTCCGGCGGCGGGGACCTGCCGGCCCATGCCGGCACAACAAACAGCCGCAGATATCCCCCGGTCCGCGGCCGCTGGCACCGTGGCGCCAGCTACGAGCCTAACGGACGGGGGCAGCCCGGAAACGCCGCGGCCGAGTCCGTCATTCTTCGGTCCGCGGATGTTCCGCCGCCCGATAAATGACAGACTGGGACCCGGAACCGGCCCATCAGCGTTGGAGGATTACATGGCAAAATCAGACGAAGTACGTTCATCGGCAGCGGTTTACCGAAGCGGCCAGGAGATCGAGTGCTGGCTCACTGACATGGACGGCGTCCTGGTCCACGAAAACCAGCCGATCCCCGGCGCAGCAGAACTGATCCAGCGCTGGGTGGATACCTCCAAGCGCTTCCTGGTGCTCACGAACAACTCCATCTTCACGCCCCGCGACCTCGCAGCGCGCCTGAAGAGCTCGGGCCTGGAAATCCCGGAGGAGAACATCTGGACATCGGCCCTGGCCACTGCACAGTTCCTGAAAGACCAGGTCCGCGGTTCCGAATCCGGCAACCGGGCCTACACCATCGGTGAAGCGGGGCTCACGACGGCGCTGCATGAGGCAGGCTTCATCCTCACCGACCAGAACCCGGACTTTGTGGTGCTCGGCGAAACGCGCACCTACTCCTTTGAGGCCATCACCATGGCCATCCGGCTGATCCTTGCCGGTGCCCGGTTCATCGCCACCAACCCGGATGCCACCGGCCCGTCCAAGGACGGCCCCATGCCCGCCACCGGAGCCATCGCGGCCCTGATTACCAAGGCCACCGGCCGGGAGCCCTATATTGTGGGCAAGCCGAACCCCATGATGTTCCGCTCGGCCATGAACCAGATCGATGCCCACTCCGAGACCACCGCAATGATCGGCGACCGGATGGACACTGACATCATCGCCGGCATGGAAGCGGGACTGCACACGGTGCTGGTCCTCAGCGGGATCACGCACAAGGACGACATCGCGGCCTACCCCTTCCGCCCCAACCAGATCCTGAACTCGGTGGCTGACCTCAAGAGCCAGATCTAGCGCCAAGCCGGACCGGGCGCCGCCGCGGGCCGGACCGCAGGCCGCAGGCCGCAGCCTCAGTAAACAGTCATCCTGGGCCCGCCGGAAGGCAACGGGAAGATCTCGTCCTGCAGGTCCTGCAGGATGGGCCGGTAGACGAACGGGTTCCACTGCGGGCTGGCGTGCGCCGGCAGGGCATCGTCGGTCCGGCGGTCGTTGGACACCATGTTGGCTTCAAACGTCCGAGCCCACGACTCCCGGGCGGTCCGGTAATTCACGGTGCCGTCGCGGGGGTTGCCGATGAAGGCCATCCGTGTCCCGCCGAGTTTGCCGGCGAACCGGGTGGCGTCAAAGTGATAGATATAGGCGGACTCGGACTGGATCAGCACGCTGGACGGGGCGATCGGGGACAACTGCTCCATGCTCTGGTCAACCACCTGGCGCCAGGACCGTTCGTCCTTGTGCGCGATGCGTTCGCCGAGTTCATAGCCCCCGCGCAGCACGGTGGGCACCCGGAACCCTCCCTCGTAAAGCACCACCACGCCTTCGAACCAGCTCTGGTCCAGGACATCGAACTTGCTGTACGGGCTGGAGTCCAGCAGGATGAATTCCACTTCCACGCCGTGGAGTTCGCGCAGGCGGGCGGCCACCTGGGTTGCCACCATGCCGCCGAAGCTGTGTCCGTAGAAATAGAGGCTGGTCAGCTGCTTCGCCCGGACGTGTTCAATCACCGAGATCACGATCTGGTCGATGTCCAGCCCCTCGTTGGAATAGCCGACGGCGGCCAGCTGGCCGCGCTGGTTCAGGGCACCGCGCAGGGAGTTGAGGATCCACTGCGCTTCCTCCCAGCTGGTCTTGTAGCCGGGAAACAGGATCCAGCTGGCGTTCGGGTAGTAGCTCTCCGCGAAGTCGTCGCTGACGGTCAGGATCTTGTTGGTGCGGCGCTCCTGCTGGACGTGCCGGGTGAAGAACATGTCGGTGGCCAGTAGGGAGGCCGCGCCGGCCCCGATCAGGAAATTGCGCCGGGAAAATCTCTTGAGCTCGGCGGCATGCTTGAGGAGGCGGCCCTCGGCTGATCCGGGGCCGCCCTCAGGCTGTGGTGGCTCCTGGACATGCGGCACACCTCTACCGTAGCCACAGCCGAAGCCGGATATGAAACCCGTGAAACCTGCTAGATCACGGGCTCGGCCGGAACTACCGGCAGGGCGTCCGTGGAATCCGCCCGGGTGGCTTTGGCACTCTCCCGCCGCGTGAGTTCCCTCCCGATTGCGTCGTACTGCCCCAACAGTTCTGAGCCGGCGATCGCGGCAGGATCGTCCAGCAGCCCAAAAACGCAGTCGCTGGCCGCGAGGAGTTCATCGTCGGAGTACTGGGCCAGGGGTCCGCAGCCCGAGGGGTCGATGGAGGCCGCGAATTCCCCGGTGATTTCCACGGTCTTCAAGCCCGCTTCAGCGTCAGCGGCCGGGGCGACCGGCCGCGGCATGAATTCGAGCGAAACGCCAGATCCAGCCGCAATCCCGCCGTCGGAGGTGCCGCCGTCGATCGCGTTGAGGTCGTTGCGCAGTCCCACCAGGGCGGGCGACTCCACGAACGAGGCGCGGGAGAGATCCACGCGGATGTGGGCAGTGAGGCCCATGCGGCGGATACGGCGGATGACGTGCACCAGGGCGGGTCGGGAATCCTGGTTGAGGCTGCCCCGGATGTCGATCCGAACAATATCGGCGGCGACGTCCAGCTTAACGAGGGCATGCAGTTTGCGGTCCATAGGTACTCCAAAAAAGGGTGTCTATGGCCGACGGCTCAACCTTGGACAGCGTATCCTCAGCGGGGCGGCACCACAAGCCTGCGGTTTGCCCACTGTTTGCCCGATATACCCTTAACCGGCCTGGCTTCGGCCTTCGCGGCGGTTCCGGCTTCGGCCCTCAGCGCGGTCCTGGCCGCGGTCCTGGCCCTGCCCCGGCTCCTCGAAGTGCGTCCGGGTGCCCGCCCCGCCAACCGAATCCACCAGCGACTTGGCGATGTCACGCAGCTTGACGTTGCTGTTGCTGGACGCGTCGGTCAGGATCTGCACTGCCGCCTCCTGGCTGCAGCGGTTCTGCGCCATCACGATGCCGATGGCAATGTCGATGGTGGTCCGGGATTCCAGCGTTGCGCGGAGGTTGGTGGCACTATCCGTGTGCAACGAAAACCTGACGGCCAGGCGGAGCGCCTGCGAGATTTCCCGGGTGTACTCCCTGGCGCGGGCCGCCGCTTTGTCGTCAAACTTGCGCGGGACATCCGAGTAGAGGTTCAGCGCTGCCTTGGCTTCCCCCTGCAGGCTGAAGGGAAGTGACAGCACCGAACGCAGGCCGTGGGAAGCGACGGCGTTGGCGTAGTCGGGACCCCAGCGGTCCTCTTCGAAAAGGTCCGGGACATGGACCTCCCGCTCCTCCTGCGCGGCGGTCAGGCAGGGTCCCTGGGACAGCCTGTACTGAATCTCGTCCACCTCGCGCGCCGAATCGCTGCTCCAGCCGATGGTGGCGGCCTTGCGGTCCCGGAGCAGGGTGATGCCGCAGAGTGCGTCGTCGCCGTCGCCCGCCATCTGGTGCGCGGAAAAGCGCGCCAGTTCGTTGAGGAAGTCCTCGAAATCGGCGCTCTCCAGAATGAGGTTCTGGATCTGGTCGACGGTGGTGGGGGCTGGGTTCAACGGAGGCATGGCGCGTTCTCTCCAGGAGCGTGACTTGAATTTGAGCTACACAAATTGTAGGGTCACGCCTCTCAGCCAGCCAAGCGGAATGAGCTTCAGGCTGAATCGTGCCCGCCGGCAGCGGCGGCAGGCACCCGCCCGCTAGCTCAGGCCGAGCTCGTCCTTGCCGAAGGCGAACAAATACGGAACGCCGGTTTCGGCTTCGATCTTTTCCTTGGCGCCGGTGTCACGGTCCACGATGACGGCGACGGCCACCACGTTTCCGCCGGCCTTGCGGACACCCTCGACGGCGGTGAGTGCGGAACCGCCGGTGGTGGACGTGTCCTCGAGCACCAGGACCTTGCGGCCCTCCACCGAAGGACCTTCCACCTGGCGGCCCATGCCGTAGGACTTCTGCGCCTTGCGGACAACGAAGGCGTCCACAGTCCGGCCGGCGTCCCCGGCGGCGTGCATCACGGCGGTGCCCACGGGGTCGGCACCCATGGTGAGTCCGCCTGCGCACTCAAAGTCGATGCCGGCGTCGTCAATCAGCGAGAGCATGACCTGGCCCACCAGCTTGGATGCCTCGTGGTGCAACGTAATGCGGCGGAGGTCGATGTAGTAGTCGGCCTCGGCTCCGCTGGACAGGATCACCTTGCCGCGCACCACGGCGAGTTCCTTGATGAGTTCAAGCAGGCGGGCACGGGCGGCAGCAGCGTCAAGCAGAGCAGTCATGGGGTCCAGTTTAGTGGCTCCGCAGTTTGTGACGTCGTCCCCGCCGCCGCAGGGGAACGGGCGGGAGAAACAGGTGGGAGAAGGGCCAGGGAAAGGCCACGGGACTTTCTACTCTATGCATGCCCCCCGGCGAGGAGTCCGATTGAATCATGACGGCCGGAACCGCTCCATCCACCCGCTGGCCCGCAATCCCCAAGGACATCCGCGGCCTCGCCGTCCGTCCGAACATGGTGGACTACGACGCGAGCCGCGCCGCGTTTTCCTGGGAAGAGGCGCGGCGCCAACTGTCCGGAATGCCCGGCGGCGGCGTCAACATTGCCTACGAGGCCGTGGACCGCCACGCCGCCGGCGAACGGGCAGGCCACGAAGCCCTGCGTTTCATCCGCGCCGACGGCACCGCCCGCTCGTTGACCTACGCGGAGCTGGCGGAACAGACCGGACGGTTTGCCGGCGTCCTGCACGGGTTGGGCATCGGCCGCGGGGAACGGGTTTTTTCGCTCATGGGCCGCAGCCCGGAGCTGTACATCGCGGTGCTGGGAACACTCAAGAACGCCAGCGTGTTTTGCCCCCTGTTCTCCGCCTTTGGACCGGAGCCCGTCCGGCAGCGTCTTCATCTGGGGGCCGGCCGCGCCCTGGTCACCACCCGGGCACTGTACCGGCGGAAGGTCGCCCCGATGCGGGACCAGCTGCCGGAGCTGGAGCACGTGCTGCTGATCGATGCCGAAGGCAAACCGGACCCTGGAACGCTGGATCTGGCCGAGCTGATGCGGGACACCCGGCCGCGGGACACCGCCTCGACCCGCGCCGAAGAAATGGCCCTGCTGCACTTCACCAGCGGCACCACCGGCACGCCTAAAGGGGCCATCCATGTTCACGACGCCGTCACCGCCCACCGCGCCACCGGCTTCTTTGCGCTGGACCTGCACCCGGAGGACGTCTACTGGTGCACGGCCGATCCCGGCTGGGTCACCGGCACCTCCTACGGCGTGATCGCTCCCCTGACCCACGGCGTGACCACCATTGTGGACGAGGAGGAGATGGACGCGGACAGGTGGTACCGGATCCTCGCCGAGCAGCGCGTCACCGTCTGGTATACAGCCCCCACCGCCCTGCGCATGCTGATGAAGGCCGGGGCCGGCCATGCCGCAGGCCACGACCTGTCCGCCCTGCGGTTTGTGGCCAGCGTGGGCGAGCCGCTCAACCCCGAAGTGGTGGTGTGGGGCCAGGAGGCCTTCGGCCAGCCCGTCCATGACAACTGGTGGCAGACCGAAACCGGCGGCATCATGATCTCGAACTACCCCGCCATGGAGATCCGGCCCGGCTCCATGGGCCGGCCCCTGCCCGGCGTCGAGGCCGCGATTGTGGCCCGGGACCAGGACGGCAAGCCGGTGGTCCGGGACGGCGGGGCCGTGCTGCTCACCGAGCCTGATGCAGTGGGCGAACTGGCGCTCCGGCCGGGCTGGCCGTCCATGTTCCGCGGCTACCTCCACGAAGACGAACGGTACCGGCGCTGCTTCGCCGGCGGCTGGTACCTCACCGGAGACCTGGCCAAGCAGGACGCCGACGGGTACTTCTGGTTCGTCGGCAGGGGCGACGACGTCATCAAGTCCTCCGGGCACCTGATCGGCCCGTTCGAGGTGGAGAGCTCGCTGATGGAGCACGAAGCCGTGGCCGAGGCCGGGGTGATCGGCGTCCCCGATCCCGTTGCCGGCGAAGTGGTCAAAGCCTTCGTGGAACTCCGCACCGGGTGGCAGCCCTCGGAGGCGCTCAAGCTGGACATCATCGGCTTTGCCCGCAAACGGCTGGGCGCCGCGGTGGCCCCCCGGCTCCTGGACTTCACCGACGCGCTGCCCAAGACCCGGAGCGGCAAGATCCTCCGGCGGCTCCTGAAAGCCCGCGAACTCGGCCTGCCCGAGGGCGACACCTCAACCATCGAGTCACCTCCCGGCCGCTACCCCGGAGCGCCGGCATGACCGGCACATCAGCGCGGGGAACGGCAAGCGGGGACTCCGACCATACGCGGCACCTGCTCCATCAGATGCTGCGGGTACGGCGGCTCGAGGAGCAGTGCGTGGAGCTCTACAGCGCGGCCAAGATCCGCGGATTCCTGCACGTCTACATCGGTGAGGAAGCAGTGGCCGCCGGAGTCATGGCCACCCTGGGTCCGGACGACGCCGTGGTGGCAACGTACCGCGAACACGGCCACGCACTGTTGCGCGGTGTGCCCGCGGGAGCCATCCTGGCCGAAATGTACGGTTACGTGGAGGGCTGCTGCCGGGGCCGCGGGGGCTCCATGCACCTGTTCGACGCCGCCACCCGCTTCTACGGCGGCAACGCGATCGTGGCGGGCGGGCTGCCGCTGGCCGTGGGCCTGGCCCTGGCGGACAAGATGTCCGGGCGTTCCCGGGTGACCGCCTGTTTCTTCGGCGAAGGCGCCGTGGCCGAGGGCGAATTCCATGAAAGCCTGAACCTCGCCGCGCTCTGGCAACTGCCTGTCCTGTTCTGCTGCGAGAACAACCTGTACGCCATGGGCACCGCGCTGGCCCGCTCCGAATCGCAGACCGACATCGCCCTCAAGGCGGCCGGCTACGAGATCGCCTCGTGGTCCGCGGACGGGATGGATGTGCTCGCCGTCGAAGAAACTGCCCGGCGCGCGGTGGATGCCGTCCGGGCAGGGGGCGGGCCGCATTTCCTCGAGCTCCGGACCTATCGATTCAGGGCCCACTCCATGTTCGATCCAGAACGGTACCGGGACAAGGCGGAGGTCTCCCGCTGGATGGAGCGCGATCCGATCGACAAGCTCCGGAACGCCTTGGAAGCCGCCGGGCAGCTGACCGACAAGGACTGGAAATCCATCCAGCAGGACGTGGAGGCCGAAGTGAAGGCGGCCGTGGAGTTTGCCGAGGCCGGCACGCTGGAGCCGGTGGAAGACCTGACGCGCTTCGTCTACAGCGAGCGGGGCCCGCAATGAAGACCACCTACCGGGAGGCCATGCGGGCAGCCATCCGGGATGCCCTGCAGCGTGACGATCGGGTGTTCCTGATGGGGGAGGATGTTGGCGCGTACGGCGGCTGCTTCGCCGTGAGCCTTGGCCTGTTCGAGGAGTTCGGTCCGGAACGGATCAGGGACACCCCGCTGTCCGAATCCGGCTTCGTAGGCGCAGGGATCGGAGCGGCCCTGGGCGGGATGCGGCCCATTGTGGAGATCATGACGGTCAATTTCAGCCTGCTGGCGCTGGACCAGCTGGTGAACAACGCGGCCACCCTGCTGCACATGTCCGGCGGCCAGTTCAACGTGCCGCTGGTCATCCGGATGACCACGGGCGCCGGCCGTCAGCTCGGCGCCCAGCACTCGCACAGCCTCGAGGGGTGGTACGCGCACATCCCCGGCCTGCGGATCCTGACCCCTGCAACCCTCGAAGATGCCCGCGGAATGCTGTGGACGGCGCTGGAAGACCCTGATCCGGTACTCATCTTCGAGCACGGCACCCTGTACAACGTGGCCGGGGAACTCGCGGACGACGCCGGCCCCGTGGACATCAGCACGGCAGCGGTCCGCCGTCCCGGCAAGGACATCTCGATCATCACCTACGGCGGAACGCTGCCGGCAGTGCTCGACGCCGCCACCCGGCTCGCGGGCGACGGAATCGACGCCGAGGTGCTGGATTTGCGCGTGCTGCGCCCGCTCGACGACGCCGCCATCCTGGGCAGCGTGGCCAAGACCCACCGTGCCGTCGTGGTGGATGAAGGCTGGCGGAGCGGCAGCATCTCCGCGGAACTGAGCGCACGGATCACCGAAAATGCCTTCTTCGACCTGGACGCCCCCGTGGGCCGCGTCTGCAGCGCCGAAGTTCCGCTGCCGTACGCCAAACACCTGGAACTGGCGGCGCTGCCCACAGCGGAACGCATCGTCGCTGCAGCCCGCGAGGCGGTAGGCGCCCGTGGGTGAATTCAGGATGCCGTCCCTGGGCGCGGACATGGAACACGGCAAGATGGTGGAGTGGCTGGTCAAGCCCGGCGACTTCGTGCACCGGGGCGACGTGGTGGCCGTGGTGGACACGGACAAGACCGTAATGGACGTGGAGACCTTCGAAGAGGGCGTGGTGGCTGAGCTCCTGGTGGACGTCGGCACCACCGTTCCGATCGGCACTCCGCTGGCCCGGATCACCCAGACCCCCGACGACGCAGGTCACGCGGGCCCGGCGGCGCCGCAGCAGACGAAACCGGCTCCGGAAACGGCCGGGGCAGCAGGCAAGGTAGCGGCACCGGTTCCTCCCCCGGTCCGGCACCTCGCCCACCAGCTCGGGGTGGATACGTCGGGGATCCGCGGCACCGGCAAGCATGGCGCCGTCACCCGCGCCGACGTCGAACGCGCCGCGGCGGAAAAGCCCGGGCCGGCCACGGAGACAAAGGTGCCCCAGGCAGCCCAGGCAGCTCCGCCTGCAAGCCGGGTCCGGTCCTCGCCGCGGGCCCGGCGCCTCGCGGACCAGCTCGGCATCGACATCGGCACCGTGCCCGGCACGGGACCCGACGGCGCCGTCACGGAGGGTGACATCCAGCGTGCAGTGAGCGGCGCGCCCGTTCCCACGGAAGAGTCGCTGCCTGCAGGGGAGGCAATGCCCGCGGAGGGAGCGCTGCCCGCCGGGGAGGCTCCGCCGTCGGAAGCGGAGGACCGCCTGTCCAGCCTCCGGCGGGCCGTCGGGGCACTGATGACCCGGTCCAAGAAGACCATCCCGCACTACTACCTCAGCACCACGCTGGACCTGCGCGCCGCCATCGCCTGGATGCTGCTGGCCAACCAGCAGCGGCCGGTGGCCTCGCGGCTGGTTGCATCGGCCCTGTTGTTGAAAGCCACGGCACTGGCCGCCCGCGAAGTTCCGGAAGTCAACGGCTTCTTCACCGACGGAGTGTTCCGGCCGAGCAGCTCGGTGCACCTCGGCGTCGCCGTGGCATTGCGGCACGGCGGCCTCGTCGCACCCGCCATCCACGACGCCGACACCCTGGCCGTTGACGTGCTGATGCAGAAGCTGAGGGATCTTGTCAGCCGGGCCCGTGCCGGCCGGCTGCAGCGCTCCGAAATGGCGGATCCAACCATTACTGTCACGAATCTGGGCGACCTCGGGGTGGAGGCCGTTTTCGGCGTCATCTATCCGCCGCAGGTGGCCATGGTGGGGCTGGGGAAGGTGATGGAGCAGCCTTGGGCACACGAGGGCTTGCTGGGTGTCCGTTCCGCTGTTACTGCCACCCTGTCCGCCGACCACCGGGTCAGCGACGGACTCCGGGGCGCCCGCTTCCTGGCCCGCATCGACGAACTGCTGCAACAACCGGAGGAGCTATGAACGAGCAGGACGCGCGGCGGGCCGTGCACTCGGCCATCGGGCAGGTTGCACCGGACGTGGACCTTGCCGGCCTCGATGAAGAATCCCGGCTGCGGCAGGACCTGGAACTGGATTCGCTGGATTTCCTGAGGCTTGTGGAGACCATCGACGAAACCACCGGTGTGGACATCCCTGAACGCGACTACAGCGCCGTGGCCACCGTGAAGGGCCTGATCGACTACCTCGCCTCCCGCGGCTGAGCGCGGCGGGCAAATCCGGGCGCATGCTCGGGCAGGGGTCCGAAGGCAACGAGCCGCGGCATGAGGCGCCTGACCACGGGGGCATGCCGGACAAAAAACAGCAGTACGGGCGGAACCCCTGTCCGCCGTCCGGCGAACAACGGAACGAACACGGCCCGGTGCATGACGCGCTGCACGGCCTGGATAACAACCGTGGGCATCTGGCGCCGCCGTTGCACCACAGCGAGGTCCTTCACGGATACCTGGCCCCGGAGCAGGGCCGGAGCCAGCCGCGCCGCCGCCGCCACGGCATCCTGGATGGCCAGGTTGATGCCCACGCCGCCGGCAGGCGACATGGCATGGGCGGCATCGCCGATGCACAGCAGTCCGTCCACATACCAGCGCTTCAACCGGTCCAGCCGCACATCCAGCCAGTGAAGATCATCAACGGATCGGATCGAGTCCACCCGGTCCGCCAGGTCCGGGCGAAGGGCGGCGACGCGTTCCCTGAACCGTTCCACTCCCTCGGAACGGATCCGCGCATCTGTGCCCTTGGGGCCGAGGTACCCCATTTGGTAGTAGTCGTCCCGGAACAGCGCGATCATGGCTTCACGGCCTCGGAAGGCCGGAACGATGCCCGCCACGGCGCCTTTTTCCGAAGCATGGCGCGGGAGCTTGAACCACCAGGTGTCAAAGGGCACGGGATATTCCTTTGACTGCAGGCCCGCGGCCCGGCGCAGCACGGAATGCCGCCCGTCCGTGGCCACCACGAGGTCAGCGTGGAGCGCCCCTTCCCTGCCTGCGCCGTCGCCGACCCCGCGCGTCCGGTAGCGGACGCCGGTGACGCGACCGCCGTCGAACATCAACGAGGTGGCTTCATGCTCCATCAGGAGCGTGAACGTGGGTTCGCGCGCCGCCTCGGTGGCGAGGAAGTTCAGGAAATCCCATTGCGGCATCATGGCGATGTAGTTGTAGGGAGGCTTCAAGGACGCGAAGTCACCCAGGGTGACCAGCCCGACGCCGGGGACGGGAAACGCCACGTTGTTCAGCCGGCTCTGCGGAAGATCGCGGAAGCCGTCACCCAGGCCCAGTTCATCAATCAGCCGGATGGTGGAAGCATGCACCGTGTCGCCGCGGAAGTCGCGCAGGAAGTCGCCGTGCTTTTCGAGGACCGTGACTTCCACCCCGGCCCGGGCCAGCAGCAGCCCCAGCATCATGCCCGCCGGCCCTCCGCCTACAACAGCGCACCCCGTTCGCTCCATGCCTTTAAGCTACGCCTACGGGCATGCGGGAGCACAGAGCGCGAACAGACACTTAAGCCCCGGATTCCAGGGCCGCAAGTGTCCGTTCGCGCTGTTGCCCGGTTAGAGCCGGGTGTCGAAGGAATCGCAGAAGACGTTCTCGTTAAACGTTCCCTGGAATTCAGACCTCCCCATGATCTTTTCGATGGTCGCCCGAATGGCCTCGGGCGACCCTGCGTGGGCGTGGATGGCCGTCTTCACCATCGGCACGTCAATCAGGTGGTTGGGCTGGTTGAGCGAGACGAACACGGTGGGCACCTCGGTGACATACCACGGGATCTCCGCGGCCATCGGGGTGGACCACTTGATCCGGATGGCAGCCTCCTGGGCGAAACCCTTCACATTGGCGAACACAAAGGCGGCGTCGTACTTGTCCGCGTAGTCGCCGGTGGCCTCCTCCGAGATGACGGACATGAAGTTCACGCCCGTCTCCCCTGCCGCCTCGCGCTGGTCCGCGGTCTTGAACAGGTGCACTTCGAAGCCGGCGTTTTCCAGCTCCGCCTTGACGGTGTCCAGGTATGCCAGCGGATCAGCCCGGGTGAAGTCCGCGCCGCCGGAGATGCCGTACAGGCGGATCCGCTTGTGCGTCTCCGGCGTGATGGGCAGGTTGTGCGCGGTGTCCTTGACCAGGGTGACGGTCTTGTCCGCGATCCCGGCCGCGATGGCGCGGTGCGCGTCGCTGCCGATCACGGCGAGTGCTTCGGCCGGCGGGACGAGCTCGCCAACGTGCTTCCGGTGCAGGCCCAGCGACGCTTTGAGGGCCAGGATCCGGCGCAGCGCATCATGCAGCCGCTGTTCGCTGATGACGCCGGACTTGTAGCCGTCAAGCATGTACTGGAAGTCCTCGGCAGGGTTGCGGAAGAACAGGAACATGTCGCAGCCGGCCGCGATGGTGGCCGGCACCAGGTCCTTGCGTTTCATAGCCTGGGTGAGGCCGATCATCTGCGAGGCGTCGGTGAGGATCAGCCCGTTGAAGCCGAGCTCGCCGCGGAGCAGGTCCTGGAGCAGTTCCGGCGCCAGCGTTGCCGGCAGGATGTCCTTGTCCGCCAGGCCGGGCCGGAAATGCCGGGACAGTTCCGGCGCCCCGATGTGGCCGATCATGATGGACTGCACGCCGTGGCCGATCATTTCCCGGTACACGTGCCCGTAGCTCCGGTTCCACTCCTCGTAGCCGAGGGTGTTGTAGGAGGTGACCACGTGCTGGTCGCGTTCGTCCATGCCGTCGCCGGGGAAGTGCTTCATGGCGCAGGCTGTGGGGGACTCGCTGATGCCGTCGAAGTACTCCTTGGCGCGCTCCACCACGATCTCCGGTGTGTTGCCGAAGGCCCGGGTGGAGATCACCGTGTTCCGCCAGTTGTAGTGGATGTCCACGATCGGCGCGAACGCCCAGTTACAGCCCAGCGCCGCGGTTTCCACGCCGGCAACCTGCCCCATCTGCCGGGCGATGGACTTGTCCGGATGCGAGCCGGCCTGCAGGTGCGTGGACACAAACGTGCCGTCGTCGCAGCTTCCGGCTCCCCCCATTTCCGGGTTCGAGGCCACCAGCAGCGGGATGCGGGTCCTGGACTGTGCGTAACGGATGTGTTCCTGCACGGCGGCGGAAGGGCCGGGCCGGTAGCGCATGCCGCCCACGTGGTAGTTCTCCAGCACACCGTCGAGGTACTCCGGGGAGTAGTCGTTGTTGTGGTTGATGAACAGCTGTCCGATCTTTTCCTCG
Source organism: Arthrobacter oryzae (assembly GCF_030718995.1). Taxonomy (NCBI): domain Bacteria; kingdom Bacillati; phylum Actinomycetota; class Actinomycetes; order Micrococcales; family Micrococcaceae; genus Arthrobacter; species Arthrobacter oryzae. Next base: position 2,276,831 of record NZ_CP132204.1, on the reverse strand, counting down.
AGGCTCATGCCTGCGATGGTGGAATCCACCCACGCCACGGCGTCGTCATCGAGGTTGAACGGCGCGGCCTGAAGGTCGACGTCGAACTGGCGCGGCTGGGTGCCCGCGGCACCGGCGCTGTTTCCGGCGGCGTTCACGACGGCGGCAGCGTTCAAGAGGGCAAGGCCCTCGAGCGCTTCGGTCACCACCTGCTGCACCGGAGCGGCGATGTCCACCACGATGCCGGCTTCGTCGGCGTCGAGCGGTTCCAGTGTTGCGAGCTGCGAATCAAGGAGGGCGGGCGGCATGAAGTGGCCCGAACGCCCTTCAGTCCGCGCCCTCAGTACCTCTTTGCTGCCGTGCAGGTGCAGGAACACGGTGTCCGGTGCCTGTTCGCGGATGGCGTCGCGGTAGCTGCGGCGGAGGGCCGAGCAGGCGAGCACCAGGCCGCCGTTTCCGGCGGCTGCGAGCTCGGCGCCGACCGTGGCCAGCCAGGGCCAGCGGTCCTCATCCGTCAGCGGCGTGCCGGCGGCCATTTTGGCGACGTTCTCCACAGGGTGGAGGGAATCGCCGTCGAGGAACGGTACGCCCAGTTCGCGGGCCACGAGGTCGCCGATGGTGGTCTTGCCGCAGCCGGAAACGCCCATGACGATGATGCGGTGTTTGCTGTTCACTGCCGGTGCCTCACCAGTCATGGACGGTGCCGTCAACGAGACGGTTGTAGGGCAGGTAGGCCTGCTGGTACGGGAACGCGGCTGCGGCTTCCTCGTTGAATTCGACGCCGATGCCCGGCTTGTCGCCCGGGTGCAGGTAGCCGTCCACGAACGTCATGGACTGTTCGAAGACCTCGTTGGTCTTGTCCGAGTGCTGCATGTATTCCTGGATGCCGTAGTTGTGGATGGCCAGGCCCACGTGCAGCTGCGCTGCGAAGCCCACCGGGGAGATGTCGGTGGGGCCGTGGAAGCCGGACTTGATCTGGTACTGCGCGGCGAAGTCCATGACCTTCTTCAGCGGGGAAATGCCGCCGAAGTGGGTGGAGGCCGCACGGACGTAGTCGATCAGCTGTTCCTTGATGATGGTCTGGTAGTCGTACACGGTGTTGAAGATTTCACCGATGGCCAGCGGCGTGGTGGTGTGCTGGCGGACCAGGCGCAGGGCTTCCTGGTTTTCGGCCGGGGTGCAGTCCTCGAGCCAGAACAGGTCATAAGGCTCCAGGGCCTTGCCCAGCTTGGCGGCTTGGATCGGGGTCATGCGGTGGTGGCCGTCATGCAGCAGCGGCAGTTCAGGGCCGAATTCGTTGCGTACGGCTTCGAACACGGTGGGCAGGTGGCGCAGGTAGGCGCGGGTGTCCCAGTCCTCTTCCACGGGGAACGCGCCGCGGCCGGCGGGCTCGTAGTCGTAACGCTCGCCGGAGGCCTGGGCCTGGGCGGCCACGCCGTAGACGGCCTTGATGCCGGGGACGGCGGTCTGGATGCGGACGGACTTGTAGCCCAGTTCCAGGTGCTCGCGGACAGAGTCGAACAGGGACGGGATGTCCGCACCGGAGGCGTGTCCGTATGCGCGCAGGCCGTTGCGGGAAGCACCGCCGAGGAGCTGGTAGACCGGCATGCCGGCCATCTTGCCCTTGATGTCCCAGAGCGCCATGTCCACGGCGGCAATCGCGGCCATGGTCACCGGACCGCGGCGCCAGTAGGAGCTGCGGTACAGGAACTGCCAAGTGTCCTCGATCCGGTGCGGGTCCTTGCCGATCAGCAGCTGCGCAACGTGTTCCTTGAGGTACGCGGCCACTGCAAGCTCGCGGCCGTTCAGGGTGGCGTCACCGATGCCGGTTACGCCGTCCTCCGTGGTGATCCGGAGGGTTACGAAGTTGCGGGACGGGCTTGTCACGAAGACTTCCGCGGCAATGATTTTCACAGCTTTTCCTTTCAAGCGGGGCTGAGGCGGGGAGTAGTGGGGGAACTTAGTTGGTGGTGGAAGAGAGAGGTTTGGCGGCGCCGTCGCTGGTGGCGCCTGCAGTGCCGGCGCCGTCGCTGGTGGCGCCTGCAGTGCCGGCACCTGAAGTGTCGGCGCCTTCTCCGCCTGCGTGGCGGGCCCGGATCTCGGTCAGGATCTCGGCGTGCATGGCATCGGTGAGTTTGTACTTGGACATGACCAGCACTGCCAGGATGGTCAGCACGGCCGGGAGGGCCCCCGCGGCGATCTGGATTCCGAAGATGGCCTCGGCAGTCTGTGCTCCGCCGGACTTGTAGCCGCCCAGGGCCAGGGCGTAGGCGGCGAGCGCACCGCCCACGGCCTGGCCGGTCTTGCGGGTGAAGGAGAACAGCGCGTAGGTGATGCCCTCGGTGCGGACACCGGTCTTCCATTCGCCGTATTCCACGGTGTCGGCTTCCAGGGCCCACACCACGATGTTGACGGCGAGGACGCCGACGAGGCTGATCAGCAGGCCGCTGAAACCGATCCAGACCTGGCTGGCGGGCGTGAAGAAGATGATGATTCCGCCCACCACCGTGACCAGCGACGAGTAGATGTACACGCGCTTCTTGCCGATGATCCGGACCAGCCTGGGCATGAAGCCGGCCAGCACGAAGGTGAGGACGAGCTGCGTGATGGACAGCACCGGGTACAGGTCCAGCCGTCCCAGGACGTCGCGCAGGTAGTACAGCTGCACCGAGGTCAGTGCGAGGTAGCCGGACAGGAAGAAGAAGGAGCTCAGGCAGAGCATCAGGAGCGGTTTGTTGCCCTTGAGGGTCTCCACGCTCTGCTTCAGTGTGACGTTGGGGACGGCGCGGTGGACCCGTTCCTTGGCGGTCAGGACCGTGAAGAAATAGAGGGCCGCGCCGATGACCACGAACACCAGGGTGATGGTGGTGAAGGTGCCCTGCAGGTCTGCTCCCGGCTTGATCAGCGGTGCCACGAAGATGCCCAGGCCGGAGCCCACCAGCAGTGCGCCGATCAGGCGGGCGGAGCCGAGTTTGGCCCGCTCCCCCGGGTCCTGCGTCATGGCGCCGGCCAGCGAGCCGTACGGAATGTTGACCAGGCTGTACGCCAGCCCGAGGGCCGCGTAGGTGACGTAGGCGTAAAGCAGGGTGCCCGATTCGCCCAACTGCGGGACGGAGAACGTTGCCACGCTCAGCAGGAGCAGCGGGATGGAGCCGAACATGATGAAGGGGCGGAACTTGCCGAAGCGCTTGCTGAACGCCCGGTCCACTACCCGGCCGGCAAAGACGTCGGCGAAGGCGTCAAAAATCCTCACGGCCAGCAGCAGGGTGCCCGCCGCGGCGGCGGAAATGCCGGCCACGTCCGTGTAGTACACCAGCAGGAACATGGTGGCGGTGGTGAAGGCGAGGTTGTTGGCTGCGTCCCCGGCGCCGTAGCCGATGATGCTTAGCTTGCTGAGTTTGCTGGGCTTATTCATGCTTGGGCTCCTTTACCCGTGCCTGCTCCGTGGAGCCGGCGGAAAAATGGTCACGTGCTAGGGGGTGGCAGTGCTGCCGTTCTTCGTGCCGGCCAGTGCGGTCCACCGCTGGCGCAGGGCGAAAGCGGCCGGTTTGGGCCGGCGGTCGCGGGTGAAGACGCCCTTCTTGTTGCCGTCCACGCGCATGATGCCGTTGGACGTCTGGAAGTCGGCGAAGTTCCAGACCTGCTCGCCCGCCATGGCGTCCACGCGGTCGAAGACCCGGTGGTACATGGCCAGGAAGGCGGCCTGGTATTCCTCGCTCCAGGGCTGCTCGTAAATGGAGTGGAAGCCGGGCATGGTGTCCGGCCCGTACTCGGTCATGATCATGGGCTTGCCGTATTTCGCTTCCCATTCGCGCAGTTCCTTTTCCAGGACCTGCTCCGCTGTTTCGAGGTCCCCGTTGTTCAGGTACCAGCCGTAGTAGCGGTTGAGCATGATGACGTCGAAGAGGTCTCCGAGGAGTTCCTTGTCCGGGGTGTCGAACATGACGTTGACGTAGCCGACAGGGCGGGTGGGGTCCAGTTCGCGGGTGAGTTCCGCCAGCGGCTGGAAGTATTCGCGGGCCCCTTCCTCGGAGCCGTTGGGTTCATTGGCGATGGACCAGAGGACCACCGAGGGGTGGTTCTTGTCCCGGGCCACGAGCTCGGTGATCGCCTGCCGGTGGTTGGCCGCGGTGTTGGCGTCCACGCCGCCGTCCTCGTAGGTCTTCTTCGCGATGCCGCCGAACACTGCACCGAAGCCGAGGTGGAGGCCCACCGCTGCCGTTTCGTCGATGACCACAATGCCGTGCCGGTCGGCGAACTCCATGACTTCCTCGGCGTACGGGTAGTGCGAGGTCCGGAAGGAATTGGCGCCCACCCAGTCCAGGAGCTGGAAGTCATTGACCATCTGGGCGTTGCTGTGGCCCTTGCCGACCGTGACGTGGTCCTCGTGCATGCCGAAGCCGGTGAAGTAGAACGGCTCGCCGTTAATGAGGAATTCCTTGCCGCGCACCTCCACTGTCCGGACCCCGACCGGCAGTGTGTAGCTGTCCAGCAGGCGTCCGCCGTCGCGGACCCGGACGGTGAGGCTGTAAAGGTAGGCTGCGCCGGGCCGCCAGAGTACGACGTCGTTGATCACCAGTGCGCCGGTGGCGCCGTCCGCGGCGGCCACTTCGACGCCGTCGGCATCGTTGAGCGTGACGGTCACCGTTTCGGTGCCGCTGCCGCCTGCGGTGGCGACGGTGTAGTCCACCGTGCCGGTGGCGCCGTCAAAGCCGGTGACCACGGTGATGTCGTCCACGGTGACGGCCGGGGTGCTGTACAGCCAGACGCTGCGGTGCAGGCCGGCGTAGTTGTAGAAATCGTGCAGGTAGGACTGCTGCCGGCGGCCGTCTTCGGTGACGGTGATGCTGCCGGGCGGGATGGTGGCCTGGGTGAGTTCGTTGTTGACCGAGATGGTGAGGCGGAACGCCTTGCCCGGGGTGACGTGGTCCGTGATGTCCACGCTGAAAGGCATGTAGCCGCCCGTGTGCTGCGCCACGAGGATTTCATCCACCCACACCATGCCTTCGTGCGTGGCCGAGTCGAGTCGCACGTGGATGCGCTCCCCCGCCCAGCCGCGCGGGACGCGGACTTCGCGTTGGTACCAGACGTAGCCCACGTGGTCACGGATGGCCTTGTCCGGGAAGACGTCGTTGTAGCTGGCGGGGACGCCCATTTCGAGTCCGGTGTCCAGGGGTGCCCTGAACCATTCCTCCCGGTGGCCGGCGCGGTCGAAGTCAACCTTGAACGCGTAGAGGCCGTCAAGGTTGACCAGTTCGCGCGTTTCGCTGGATTGGGGCTTCAGCATCTGGGGGTTCCTATCGCGTCTTTGCGGGCTGTGCCGGGAGGAGGAATCTGGAGACCGGGGGTGGCGCCGGTTTTGCTCTTGTTGTAATCCTAGTCACTTGGCAATCAAATGGCAAGCGGTTGCCATAAATTCGTTGAAAGTTCATTGAAAACACTGCTGCCCGGCCCCCTCGATGCGGGAGCCGGGCGGCAGCGCGTGTGCGGAGGACGCTAGGGGGAGACAGCCCGCTCCCCGAACGTTCCGCACAGGTCTTCGACCAGGGCCACGACGGCGGCGTCCCCGGCCAGGTTCGGATCCACCAGCGCCAGCAGGGCACGGATCCGGTCCGTACCGCTGAGGTGGTTGGCTTCTGCCACCTGGCTGGCCAGCGGATCCTGGAGCTCCGCCGCGGCAGCGCTGTAGTCCATCCAGGCGGCAATCATCAGCGCGGCAGCCGCACCGGACCTGCCCGCGGCACGTTCGGCCTGCAGCACCGGAACGGCGCGCATCCGCAGCTTGGTGCTGCCGTCCATGGCGATCTGCGCGAGGTGGTGGGCAATCCGGGCATTGCTGAAGCGTGCCAGCAGCGCGCGCCGGTACTCGGGGATCTGCAGGTCTGCGGTCCCCTCCGTGCCGGAAAGGTTCGCCTCGGCCTCGTCCCAGAAGCTTTCAACGGCCCGCAGGCACAGCGGGTCCGCCAGTGCCTGGGCCACGGTGGCGTGGCCGCGGAGCTGGCCCGCGTAGGCCAGGAGCGAGTGCGCGCCGTTCAGGAGCCACAGTTTGCGGTTTTCGTACGGCTCGATGTCTGCCACGAAGACCGCGCCGGCGTCTTCCCACTGCGGGCGTCCGGCGGGGAACTCACCGCTGAGCACCCAGTTGGAGAACGGTTCGGCCACCACGGGGGAATTGTCCCGGTAGCCGCACGCGGCCTGCACGGCGGCGATGTCCGCCTCCGTGGTGCGCGGGGTGATGCGGTCCACCGAGGTGCTGACGAAGCTGATGTTGGCGTCGATCCAGTCGGCGAGGTCCGCGTCCCAGGCCCCGGCCATGCCCGTCACGGCGTTGTGCGCGACGGTGCCGTTGTTGGAGAGGTTGTCGCAGCAGACCACGGCGAGTGGTCCCGCTCCGGCAGCCCGGCGGGCGGCGAGGGCCAGCACCAGCCGGCCCAGCGGCGTCGCCGGTTGTCCGTCTCCGGAGGCCAGCAGCGCAAGGTCGGCGACGACGTCGTGCGCCTTTCGGTCCAGCTGCCCGTCGGCGCCGAGCCGGTAAGCGGCTTCGGTGATGGTCAGGGTGACGACGGCGGTGGCGGGAGCCGCGAGCAGCTCCGCCAGCCGCTGGACGTCGGCACCGTCCACCGCTTCCACGATGCTGCTGACAACGGTGAACGAGTCACCGGCATCGGCCCGTTCCACCACGGTGTACAGGCCGTCCTGTTCAGCCAGGGCGAGGGCGGCGTCGGGGCGGCGGCCGGTGAAGGCGGCGATCCCCCAGTCCGCGGCGTCGCCCGCCTGGTGGGTGTACCAGGCCTGGTGCGAGCGGTGGAAGGCGCCCAGCCCCAGGTGCACGATGCGCACGGGAGCCTTTGCCGACGGGCGCAGGCTACGGTTCAGCCGGGGAAGTTCCACAGCGGGCTCTGCTTTTCCGGCATCTTCAGGTTGCAGGTCGATGCTCACAGTTTGAAGACCTTCCGGGGAGAGCCGTCCACGATGTCCACGATCAGTTCGTGGGCGCGCTCTTCGCTGACACGGTGCTCCGCGACGAGGCGGGCCAGGAAGGAGGCCTCGATCCGGCGGGAGGCGTCGTGGCGGGCGGGGATGGAGCAGAAGGCGCGGGTGTCGTCGATGAACCCGGACGAGCGGGAGAAGCCGGCGGTCTCGGTGACGGCCGAGCGGAAGCGCAGCATGGCGTCCGGTGCGTCCAGGAACCACCACGGGGCGCCCAGGTAGACGGACGGGTAGAAGCCTGCCAGCGGTGCCAGTTCGCGGGAGAACACGGTCTCGTCCAGGGTGAAGAGCACCAGGTGGAAGTCCTTGGCGGTGCCGAAGTCCTGCAGCAGCGGCCGGATCGCCTCGGTGTAGTTGACGGCGAACGGGATGTCGTGGCCGGTGTCGGCGCCGTAGTTCTCGAAGGTAGGGCCGTGGTGGTTGCGGTAGGAGCCCGGGTGGATGGTCATGACCAGGCCGTCCTCCACGGACATCCGCGCCATCTGGTACATCATGTGGGCTTCGAAATCCTCGCGGTCCTGCGCCGTCGCCTGGCCCGAGCGGGCACGCTCAAACAGCTTCGCCGCATCGCCGGCGTCGAGCTTGAGCGTGGCGGGCGTGCGGACCCCGTGGTCCGCGGACACCGCGCCGTGTTCCACGAAATAACGACGCCGGTTCTCCAGCGCAGTGATGTAGCCGGCATAGCCGCTGGCGCCGTCGCCCGCTGCCGCGATGAGCCGGTCAACATTCGCGGACCACTCGGGGTGCGCGATGTTCAGGTAGGCGTCAGGGCGGAACGTGGGCAGGACCCGTCCGTGGAACGTGGGGTCCTGGGCGATGGCCTTGTGGCTGGCCAGGCTGTCCAGGGGATCGTCCGTGGTGGCCAGGACCTCGATGTTGAAGTCCTTGAACAGCTGGCGGGGGCGGAAGCCGGGCTCCAGCAGCTTGGCGGAAATGGCGTCGTAGCTGGCATCGGCGGTCTCGGCGCTGATCTCCTGCGCCAGGCCGAAGACGCTGCTGAACTGGGTGCGGAGCCAGTAGCCGGAAGCGGTTCCTTCAAACAGGGGCCAGGCCTTGCAGAACTCGTGCCAGACGGCGCGGGAGCCCGGCTGGGTGGTGCTGGAAGGCCGGAGCTGGTCCAGCGGAACACCGCTGGCATGGATCAACCGGGTGACGTAATGGTCCGGGCTGACCAGCAGCGCTGCCGGGTCCGGAAAGGGCGTGTTCTGCTCGATGACTGCGGCGTCAACGTGCCCGTGCGGGGAAATGATGGGGAGGTCCTGGACGCGCTGCAGGAGGTCGCGCGCAATGCTGCGCGTTCCGGGATCCGCGGGCAGGAGCCGGTCTGGGTTGGCGGCAATCGACTGTGACATAGATCAATGGTCCGGCCTGCCTTAGGCCTTTGTCAACCGGTTGCCATTAATTGCCATTAAGTTGCGGGTGGGATGGGGGTCGCGACTCAGCCCGCGGGAAGGAGCCGTCCGCTCGAGCCCCGCAGCACCAGCTCCGTTTCGACCCGCAGGGTGCCCGCCGGCTCCCCCGTACCGTGCAACAGGTCAAGCAGCAGGGTGGTGGCGCCCGAGCCGCACTCCCCCAGGGGCGACCGCACGGTGGTGAGCGGCGGCGTCGTGAAATCCGCGCCGAAGATGTCGTCGAAGCCCACGATGCTGATCTGGTCCGGCACCACCAGGCCCGCGGCCTGGAGTTCCTGCATGAGCCCGATCGCCAGGAGGTCGTTGTACGTCAGCACTGCCGTCGCCCCGGTGGCCCGGACGTCGCGCGCCACCTGCCTGCCGCCGTCGACCGTGGGTTTGCTCGATTCCAGCCGTACGGCTTCAAGCCGGGACCATTCACAGGCGGCCTGCACGCCTTCCCAGCGCCGGGCGGACATCCAGGACTGCGGCGGCCCGGCAACAAAGGCAACCTTGTGGTGGCCGTTGGCGGCCAGGCTGCGCACTGCCTCGCTGATGCCCTTGTTGACGTCGGGCACCACACACGGAACGCCGTCCACCTCGCGGTTGATGACCACCACGGGCTTGTCCCGGGCCAGGGCGCGGATGTCGTCGTCATCCATGCGCGGGCTGGCCAGGATGAGGCCGTCAACGGTGGCCATCATCCGGCGGGCCGCAGTGAGCTCGGTAACCCCGGACTCGGCGGATTCGGCCAGCACCAGGGTGTAGTCGCGCAGCGTGGCGGTGGTTTGCGCCCCGCGGATGATGTCGAAGAACGTGGGGTTGGTGATGTCCGCGACAATCAGGCCGAACGTGTTGGTGCGGCCGGTGGGCAGGGCGCGGGCGAACGGGTTGACCTGGTAGTTCAGCTCGGCGGCCGCGTCCTCGATGAGTTTCTGCGTCTTGGCGCTGACCCGGCCCGGCTTGCTGAGCGCCCGGGAAACCGTGGACGGATTGACGCCGGCAACCTTGGCAATGTCGTAGATCGTGGCGTTGGATTTTCCGTCGCGGGCGTGCTTTTTGGCCGGACTGGCTGGTGCGGCGGCGTCCGGCGTCTTGGGTTCAGTCACCGCCCCATCCTAACGATGAAACAGCCCAACTAGGTCGCAGCAGGTGTCGTTTTGGGCGCCCAAAACGACACCTGCTGCTACCCAGTTGGGCCTGGTGGCAAGGGGCTAGCTGCGCTCGGCGAACTTGCCCTCGTCCGCGATGCGCTTGTTCAGCTCGGCCAGGAACACGTCCTCGTCGAAGTCCAGGCCCACTTCGGTGCCGGTCCAGCTGGACAGGTGGATGGCGTTGGCCAAGCGGACGCCGTTGATGCCGTCCGATCCCGGGGCCAGCAGCGGGGTGCCGTCCAGGATGTTGGCGGCAAAGTTCTCCAGGACGCCGGAGTGCTGCGCACCCCACGCGGACTCGAACTCGATGACCTCGGTGGTGTAGTACTGCTCGGGGTTCAGCTCGCCCATGAAGAGCTTGCGGACATCGTCCATGTCCATGGCGTCGCTGAGTTCGCGCTCGGGCTTCTTCAGGCGGGTCACGGTGGCCGTCTTGGAATTTTCGACGACGATCTTGCCCTGGTCGCCCAGGATCTCGAAGCGGTCGGTTCCCACGATGTCGTGCGTGGCGGTGACAAAGACGCCGGTGGCACCGTTGCCGTAGTCCACTACCGCAGTGACTTCATCCTCCACGGCGATGTCGCGGCGGAACCCGTAGGCAACCTTGGAGTAGACGGACTTGGGCACGCCGCAGATCCACTGCCACAGGTCCAGCTGGTGCGGAGCCTGGTTGACCAGCACGCCGCCGCCTTCGCCGCCCCAGGTGGCGCGCCATTCGCTGGAGTTGTAGTACCCCTGCGGACGCCACCAGTTGGTGATGATCCAGTTGGTGCGCCGGATGGCGCCGATCTCGCCGTTCTCGACGATTTCCTTCAGCTTCCGGTACAGCGGGTTGTTCCGCTGGTTGAACATGATGGCGAAGGACAGTTCGGGCTTGCCCGCGGCAAACTCGTTGAGCTCCTTGACCTGCTTGGTGTACACGCCTGCCGGCTTCTCCACCAGGGCGTGGATGTTGCGTTTGAGCGTCTCGATGCCCATTTCCGGGTGCAGGAAGTGCGGCACGCAGGTGACGACGGCGTCCACGTCGCCGCTTTCCAGCATGGCGATGTAGTCGTCATGGAAGGGGACGTCCGGGTAGGTGGCCGCGGCCAGTTCCTTCTTCGCGGGATCGGTGTCGCAGATGGCGCCGATTTCCATGTTCGGGACCAGTCCGTCCGAAATGAACCTGGCGTAGGCGCCGCCCTGCTGGCCCAGGCCGATGATGCCGAGGCGTACTTTCTTGCTCATGTGCTGATTCTCCGTTGTCAGTGGTGGCGGATCTAGAAAAGGTTCGAGTGGCCCATGGCAGTCAGGTTGTCGTAGGAGGTCTGAAGCGCGTCCCAGACGGTGCGGCCGTACAGCTCGTCCTGCTCCACCAGCATGTACTGGGCGCCGGCAGCCTCTGCGGCCGGGATGATCGATGCGAAGTCCAGATTGCCTTCGCCCACTTCGGCGAACTGCACCACGTTCCGGAACTCCGCCATGAAGCCCGCGAAGTCGCCGCTTTCCAGCATCCCGAAGGAGGCTTCCGGCATCTGGCCGATCCTGTAGTCCTTCAGGTGGACCATGGCGGTGCGGCCGGCGTACTTCTCCAGCGTGCGGACCGGGTCCAGGCCGCCGCGCTGCACCCAGTGCACGTCGATTTCCATGCCCATGGCCGGGGAGTTCTCGGCGATGACGTCCAGCATGTACTTGCCATCGAACTTCGCGAACTCGATGTGGTGGTTGTGGTAATACAGTCCGATGCCCTGCTCCTGCAGCCGCTCCGCGTACTCGTTGGCCTGCTTGGCGAAGTCCACCACGGCGTGGATCGACTTCATGGCCGGGAACGGCAGCATGCCGATCCGCAGGAGCCTGCTGTCCAGCCGCTTGGCGTCGTCCACGATCTTGTCAAAATCGTCCTTCAGCGAATCGGCCGGCATGCCTTTGGGGGTTTCCATCGCCACGGACAGTGCCGCAATGTCCATGCCCAGTTCACTGCGGGAACGGTCCAGCTCCGCAACGTTCTCCGGGGTCATCGGGATCTGGGAAATCTCGACGGCGTTGTAACCGATCGCGCTGACCTTGCGGAGCGTTTCGAACGCCCCGAGTTCGCTGAAGCTGCCTTTCAGCATCATCGCTTGTACGCCTATTTTGGCCACTGTGTTCCTCCGTAGTTATGCGTGTTGTGTTGCATCCGGCACCCGCCCTTAGGCGGGGGCGCCGGCCTGTTCCAGCTGCTGCCGCTGGATGTCCAGCAGCCGGTGGCGGTCCGCCCGGCGCTGTTCCTGGCGGTCCGGGTCGGGCACCGGGGACGCCAGCAGGAGCCGCTGGGTGTAGGGGTGTTCCGGGTCCCGGGTGACGACGTCGGCCGGACCCTGCTCCACGATCTCGCCGTGGTACATCACGGCAACGCGGTGGCTGATGTGCCGTACGACGTCCAGGTCGTGGGAGACGAACAGGTAGGACACGCCGGTGTCCTTCTGGATCTGCAGGAACAGGTCCAGTACACGCGCCTGGGTGGACAGGTCCAGTGCGCTGACGGGTTCGTCGCAGACGATCAGTTTGGGCGAGAGGGCCAGGGCCCGGGCGATCGCGACGCGCTGCCGCTGGCCGCCGCTGAATTCCCGGGGCAGGCGATGGATGGCGTCCGAGGGCAGTCCCACCTGGTCCAGCAGTTCACGGACCCGTTTCTTCGCCGCCGACGGTTCCATGCCCTGCACGCCGAGCGGTTCGGCCAGGATGTCGCCGATTTCCAGCGCCGGGTTCAGCGAGGTGTAGGGGTCCTGGAAGACCACCTGGAGGTCCCGGCTCAGGACGCGCCGCTGCCTCCGCGTGGCGTGGCTGATGTCCTTGCCTTCAAACATGATCTTGCCGCCCGTCACGGGGGCAAGGCCCAGGACGGCCCGGCCAAGGGTGGTCTTGCCGGAACCCGACTCCCCCACCAGGCCCAGGGTCTCGCCCCGGCCGATGGTGATGTTGATGTCCGTCAGGGCCCGGAACGGCTTGGCCCGGAACTTCTTGCTGGGGTATTCGACCACCAGGTTGTCCACCCTCAGGAGCGGGGTGGTTTCCTTGACTTCCACAGTGCTCACGCGACCGGCTCCTTCTGGCTGGATACAAGCATGGACATGGGGGTTTTGCCTTCAAGCATGGAGGCCAGGAGGGTCTGCGTGTACCGCTCTTTCGGGTTGCGGAGGATGTCGCGGACGGAGCCTTCCTCCACGAGCCGGCCGTTCTGCATGACGGCCACCCTGTCGCAGAGGTCCGCCACCACCCCGAAGTTGTGGGTCACCAGGATCACGCCGATGTTCAGGCGCTGCTGGAGTTCGCGCAGGAGGTCCAGCACGTCCGCCTGCACCGTGACGTCCAGGGCCGTGGTGGGCTCGTCGGCGATGACCAGGTCCGGTTCGCAGCTGATGGCACCGGCGATCAGCACGCGCTGGGCCATCCCGCCGGAGACTTCATGCGGGTAGGCATTGAAGGTCCGTTCCGGATTGGCGATGCCGACGTCGGCCAGGAGCTTCAGCGCCCGCTTGCGGGCTTCGTCCTTGCTGATGCCGAGCACCCGCACCATGGGCGTGACCAGCTGGTAGCCGATGGTGAAGGCGGGGTCCAGGTTGCTCATGGGTTCCTGCGGAATATAGGAAATCCGCTTGCCGCGCAGCGTGGACAGCCGCGCCTGGTTGACGCGTTCGTCGCCCGGGGCCACGGTGTAGTTGCCGTCGAACTGGATGGAGCCGGCCACGATGCGGGCGTTGTCCGGAAGCAGGCCCAGGATGGAGAAGGCTGTCTGGGACTTGCCGGAGCCGGACTCCCCCACGATGCCAAGGATCTCGCCGCGGTCCACGTGGAAGGAGACGTCGTCCACCACCTTTTTGATGGAACCGTCAGCCTGCGGATAGCCGACGCCGAGATTGGTCACCTTCACCAGGTGGTGCTCGGTGCCGGCGTCCACGGCGGCAACCGCCGCCTTGCGTGACGGGCGCACCGTGGCGGATGCCGCCGTCGTGCTCGCTCCCGTGCCGGGCGCTGCCTGTTTCTTGCGGTGCTTGATCTTTTCCCCGTCCTCCAGGGCATCGCGGATGGCGTTGCCCAGCAAAACCAGGCCGCCGATGGTGAGTGCCATGGCGAGGGCGGGCCAGAAGAGCAGGGTGGGAGTCAGGTAGACGTTCTTGAAGCCCTCGGAGAGCATCACGCCCCAGGTCGCTTTGGAAGGATCGCCCAGGCCCAGGAACTCGAGCCCGGACTGGATAGCGATGGCCACCCCGGCAATGGCCGCGGTCTGGATGATGATCGGGGCGCGGACCACGGAGAAGATGTGGCGGGCGATGATGCTCCAGTCCGAAAGCCCGGACACCCGGGCGGCGTCAACGTAGAGCTCGTTACGGACGGACTGGACGGCGGTGCGCGTCAGCCGGAAATACGCCGGGCTGATGAGGATGCCGAAGGCAATCATCGAGATCCAGACCGAGGGGCCGAAGGCGGCCCGGATGGTGAGCAGCACGATGAGGCCGGGAAGGCTCATGGTGATGCTGACAACCCAGTTGGAGACGGCCTCGAACGTGCCGGAGTAGTAGCCGGCGATCAGCCCGGACGGCAGGCCGATGGCGATGGCGACGCCGGCGCAGAGCAAAGCCGACAGCAGCGTCAGCTGTGCACCGAAGAGCAGGCGGCTCCAGACATCGCGGCCTGCACTGTCCGTGCCGAGGATGTTCACCGAGTCGGGCGCGGCCAGGGTCTTGGCAATGTTCGCGTAGTTCTCGTCGAACGGCGCCAGGACGGGGGCAAGGAGTGCGAGCAGGGAGATGGTCAGCAGGATCAGCAGCGCAGCGATGCCGAGAGGGTTCCTGACCAGGCGCTTGAAGACGTTGGAGCGGACCACCGTGCCGGATTGGCCGGCCTGCATCGGGGAGGCAGCTGCGGTGACCGCGGCCGTTTCTACAGAATCGCTCATGACACACGCACTTTCGGATTGAGCCAGCCATTAAGGATGTCCACCAGCAGGTTCACCACGATGACGACGACCACCGTGTACATCACGACGCCCATCACCACCGGAAGATCCGTCTGGGTGGTTGCCGTGACCGCCAGCGGTCCCATGCCCGGGAGGGCAAAGATCTGCTCGATGATCACCACGCCGCCCAGCATGCCGATCAGCTGCAGGCTCAGCACTGTCAGGCCAGCCGGGGCGGAGCTGCGCAGCACGTGCTTGAACAGGATCTCGCGCTCTCCGATGCCCCGGCTGCGCAGGGTGCGGACGTAGTCCCGCTCAAGCTGTTTGATGACGGCGCTACGGATTTGCTGCGCGCCGCCGGTGACGCCGTTGATCAGCAGGGCGATCACCGGCAGGGACATCGAATAGACCCAGGCGTCCGCGCCGGAGTCCGGTGAAATGGTGCTCGTGGCGGGGAAGAGGCCCAGCTGGATGGCCAGGACGGTGACCAGGATGACGCCGATGACGAACCCCGGGACGGAGTCGCCGATGATGGCGCCAACCTGGACCGCCCTGTCCACCCAGCCGCGCTTGACTGCGGCGGCCACACCGATGAGTGCGGCACAGATGGCGATCAGGATCATTGCGGTGAAGACCATGGTCATGGTGACCGGAATCCGGCTGGCGAGGGAGTTGGCCACCGGTTCGGAGGTGAACCATGAGGCACCAAGGTTCCCCGTCAGCGCATCACCCACCCACGCGAAGTAGCGGACAACGAGGGGCTGGTCCAGCCCCAGTTCCTGTTCCTTCAAGGCCACCTGTTCAGCGGTGGCCTGATCGCCCAGGATGTTCCGGGCGATGCTGCCGCTGGACATGTACAGCAGGAAGAAAGTGAGTGCCGAGACAACAAACAGCACCACCACCCCGCTGCCCAGCCTTTTCGCAATGAACCTGATCATGGTGTCCTACTTGGCGGGTGAGTAGTTGTAGATGGACGGGACGGCCTGCTGGATCTGCGGCGTCACGTCAACCTTGGAGTTGTGGTAGTACATCTGGTTGACGCGGAACAGCGGTGCGAACCAGGCCTGCTCCACCACGTACTTGTTGACGTCCTGGGCCAGCTTTCCGGCGTCGGCTCCACCGGCGCGCACGGCCTCGATCTTGGCGTCCAGCTCCGGGTTGGCGTTCTTGAACGGGTTGTAAAGCGCCTTGGTGGAGATGATCTGGTTGATGGCAACCGTGGGCTCGCCCTGGAAGAGGGAGAAGTACATGGTGGTGTACTTCTGCGCGGCCACATCGGAGGTGAACGTGTTGGTCAGCGCAGCACCGACGTTGAGTGTGATGCCGACGTCAGCCAGCTGCTGCTTCACCACGGAGATCTGGGTTTCGAAGTTAGGGACGGCCGGAATTTCCAGCGTGAGGCCGTTTTCGTAGCCGGCTTCCTTGAGGAGCTGCTTGGCCTTCGCCGGATCGTAGCTGTAGTGGTTTTCCAGCTCTTCGGTCCAGGCTCCGCTGGCCTTGCCGAACGGCTGTGACGTGGGAGTGCCCTGGCCGAGCATGACCTGGTCCAGGATGGTCTTGCGGTCGAAGGCGTAGTTGATGGCCTGGCGGACCTTGACGTCCTTCAGTGCCGGGTTCTTGGCGCCGTCGCGGTCCAGCAGCAGCAGCCCCTGCCAGTCCACCTCGTTCGCGGCGAGCTTCATCTTGGCGCCCTCGGCCTGCTTGCCCGTCTTGGGATCCAGGATGGTGGCGTCGACCTGGCCGGAGACCAGGGCGTTGGTGCGCGCCGTGATATCCGCCAGGATCTTGAACGTGAGCTTCTGGTATTTCTGCAGGTCCTTGTTCCAGTAGTCCTTGCGCGCATTGAACACGGTCTGGGAGTCCTTGACCGACGCGGCCTTGTCCATGACATACGGGCCCGAGCCTGCCGGCTCGGTCTTGATGCCTTCGGAGCCGAGGGCTTTGGGGCTGCCCATCAGGCCGGCGGCCTGGCTGAGGAAGTACTCCAGTGCCGGGTCCGGCGTGGAGAGGTTGATGTCGATGGTGTCCGCATCCACAACGGCAACATCGGAGACCGACGCGAGCTGGGCCATCTGCGGGCCGTTGGCCTTCTTGAAGTGGTCCATGTTGGCCTTGGCAGCCTCGGCGTCGAACTTGGCGCCGTCGCTGAAAGTGACGTCGGTGCGCAGGTCAACCGTGAGCTTGGTGTTGGCCTCGTTGTACTTCCATTCGGTCGCCAGCATAGGGCTGAGCTTTCCGTCCGGTTCGCGCAGGATCAGCGTGTCGTAGACGGCCTGGTAGGGCTGCAAAACGTGGCCAACATGTGCCTGGGCAGGATCCCAGGACCGTACGTCCTGGATGGTTCCGATGGTCAGAGCAGTGGCAGCAGCTGCGGCCGGGCCGGAGTTTGCGGTGCCGCCGCAAGCGGTCAGTGCGAGCGCGGCGCTGACTGTGAGGGCGGTTGCTGCCGCCTTGGGACCTAACTTCATTGTTGGCTCCTTGGATCTGTGGAACGTGGGACTTGCAGAATGAAGCCGGTGTGGCGTGGACCACACCGGCCGTGTGAGATTCAGAGTACGCATTGTTGCTTTATTTGGCAACCGATTGTCAAAGATGTTGCAATGTTGCCGCGTGGTGTTCAGAAATGAAACGTTCTAAAACGTTTTTCGGCATACAACCGGTTGCGATCGCAGGCCCTTACCAACGGTTGCGGCGGGCCTCAGGACACGTGGTCGGCAGCCTCGGGGTAGCTCTGCCGGTAGACGTCCTTGATGATGCGCAGCGACTTTTCCGCCTCCGCAGGGCTGATCCAGAACGGTTCCGCGTCGTCCAGCCGGGCGTAGAAGTCCTTGATCAGCAGCTCGTGCGAGACACCCCAGTAGGACCTGCCGCCGGAGTCGCTCCTGCGCTCCGGAACGACGTCGACCCGCCCGTCCTCATGGGTCACCGTCAAGTCTCCCCGCAGGCTCAGCACCGCCTTCTCCGTGACGACGTCGAGTGTCACTGGTGCGTTGAACGCGTTGGCCAGGGTGGCATAGAACGCGCTCCGGGCACCATTGGCGTGCTCCGCCACGAATTCCGCGGTGTCCTCCACCTCGATCGTTTCGCCCAGGAACCGCGTGGAAGCGTTGCCGCTGACCGCCACCACGTCCCCCACCAGCCATTGGAGCAGGTCCACGGTGTGGATGGCCTGGTTCATCATCAGCCCGCCGCCGCCAGCGGCCCAGGTGCCGCGCCACGGCCGGCTTTGGTAGTACTCGGCCGAGCGCTGCCACAGCACGGTTGCGGACGCACCCACCACGGACCCCAGCTCGCCGGATTGCAGCAGGGCATGCATGGCCTGCGACGTTGCGTTGTACCGGTTCTGGAAGCACACGGCGATTTTCGCGCTGCCGGCCGAGGCGGCTTCAACCAGCCGCGCACCTTCGGCCAGGGTGTGCGCCAGGGGCTTCTCCACAATGACGTTGACGCCGCGTTCCAGGCAGTCCGCAGCCAGCGAGGCGTGCTGGTCATGCGGGGTACAGATATGCACCACGTCCGGCCGCACGGCGTCGATCAGGCTCAAGTGATCGGCGAAGCCGGGGACGCCGTAGGCGGCCACCGCGGCCGCCAGCCGCCCCGGGTCCGCATCACAGACCGCAACCAGCGTGGCGCCGTCGAGCTTTGCCACCGCCTCGAAGTGCACGGCGGAAACGTCGCCGCAGCCGATGACCGCCGCCGTCGTACTCAAGAGAGTTCAACGCCGTTCTTCGCGGCCAGCGCGGCAAAGGCCCGGGCCGCGATGCCGAAGGCCACCGGCCCCGAGAAGCCGCCCAGCTCATGGGCGCTGGCCAGGTGCGGTTCCAGGGAGGCGAAGCCGGTGAAGCCGTCCGCCTTCAGGGCGGCGATGGTGGCGTCCAGTTCGCCGTCGCCTTCGCCGGAGGGCACCACTTCGCCGGTGGTGGACAGCGCATCCTTGACCTGGAAGTACTCGAGGTACGGCCGCAGCATCGCGTAGCCGTCGGTGTAGGGCTTGACGCCCACCTGCACAAAGTTGGCGTTGTCCCAGGCTATGCGCAGCGCCGGGGAGTCCACCGTCGTCATGATGTCCAGGACGCGCTCGGGGGTGTCACCGTAGATGCCCTTTTCGTTTTCATGCAGAAGTACGACGCCGGACTCGTCAGCCAGCGCTGCCAGCGCACCCATGCGGGCCATGACCTCGTCACGGATGCCTTCAGCGCTCTGGCCGTCCGCGCGGTAGAAGGAGAAGATCCGGATGTACTTGGTGTCGAGGCCCTTGGCCACGGAGATGATCTGGCGGAGGCGCTCCAGCTCGTGTTCCACCGGCAGGCTCACGTCCACCTTGCCGATGGGGCTGGCCACTGCGGACACCTTGAGGCCCTTTTCGTCGAGGATGTCCTTGAGCGTGGCAACCTGCTGCGGTTCCAGCTCGGAAACATTGGTGCCCCAGGCGCTTCGCACTTCGATGTGGCTGGCGCCCAGGGCCAGCAGCACGGCGGCCTGCACTACCGGGTCCGGATCAATTTCATCGCCGAAGCCTGAGAGCGGCCAGACTGCGGTTGTTGTTTCGCTCACGCGGATCTCCTGGGTTTCGCGGCCGCCGCGCGGGCAGCCCTCATTCGGCTCCAGCGCGGTGACGCAGTTCACAAACGGTGTCCCGCCTAGTTTAGCCAGCGCGGCGGCTGATGACAACCGGTTGCCATTCTTTGACAATCTGTGGCATTCTTGGCAGAGCGGATCTGTGTCGGCAGTCACAGTCCTGTTCAACCGACCCGGCCGTCACGGCCCGGCCACCACGTTCAGAGAGGAGCGCCGTGGCTACGACGCAACCAGCAGCAGTGGACCGCCCGCCCACCATCCACGACATCGCGGCGCTCTGCGGTGTGGCGGCCTCCACCGTTTCCCGGGCGCTTTCCACTCCGGACAGGGTCAATATCAGGACGCGCCAGCGGATCGAGGCGGCCGCGGCGCAGCTGCACTACATTCCCAACAGCCAGGCAAAGGCGCTGAGTTCAGGCCGCACCGGCGCGGTGGGAGTGCTTGTCCCCGACATCACCAACCCCTTTTATTTCGACCTCATCAGGGGCACCCAGCTCCAGCTCAAGGCGGCCGGCTATACCCAGCTGCTGGTGGACACGGAGGAATCCGACGAAGTGGAAGCCAGCACCATGGAGCAGCTGCGCAAGAGTGCGGACGGCATCGTGGTGGCGGCCTCCCGGCTAAGTGACGAGGCTCTGCTCGCGGCTGCGGCAAAGATGCCCATGGTCACCATCAACCGTGACGTCCCCGGTGTCCCCGCAGTCCTCATCGACACCCCGTCCGCCACCAGCCAGGCCCTGGACCACCTCATCTCGCTGGGCCATACCCGGATCGCCTACATGGCCGGGCCGCCCTCGTCCCAGTCCAGCGAACGCCGCTGGATTGCGCTGTCGGCCGCGGCCGAGGAGCGCGGCGTGGAAGTGCGCCGGCTGGGACCGTTCGCCCCCAAGACGCAATCCGGAGCAGCCGCCGCGGACGCCGCCGTGCACAGCGGTGTGACTGCCTGCATCGCGTTCAACGACCTGATTGCCATCGGCATGCTCCAGCGGCTGCGCGAACGCGGGATCCGGGTTCCGGAAGACATGAGCATTGTGGGCTGCGACGACATCTTCGGCGCCGACTTCTGCAATCCGCCGCTGTCCACCATGGCGTCCCCGATCGAACAGGCCGGCCGGGTGGCCGTGTCCATGCTGCTGGCCCAGCTGAACCCGCTGGCCGGCGGCGGCACCCGGAGCCGGTCCGTGATGCCCACCCACCTCACCGTCCGCGGCTCCACCGGGCCCGCGCCGGATGCAGGTCCTCAGGCGGCCGGTACGGCGGATGCGAGGCCGCAGGCACCCCGTACGGCGTAGGGGCCGCAGGCACCCCGTACGGCGTAATTCCCTGCCTGGTTCAGGCGGACACAGTTGAGCACGGTTGACACTGCTGACTAGTCTGGATCACATGCGCGAACTCCAGGCCAGGATCATTGAAGAAATGGGCGTCCAGCCCCGGATCGACCCCGCCGGGGAGGTGCGCAAACGCGTCACCTTCCTGAAGGAATACCTCAAGGCAACGGGCACCAAGGGCTACGTCCTGGGCATCTCCGGAGGCCTGGATTCTTCGCTCGCGGGCAGGCTCGCGCAGCTTGCCGTCGAAGAGCTCGAGGCCGAAGGAACGGAAGCCAATTTCGTGGCGGTCCGCCTTCCGTACGGCGTGCAGCATGATGAGGACGACGCCCAGGCCGC
The DNA here is from genome assembly GCF_030718995.1 of Arthrobacter oryzae. Classification (NCBI taxonomy): domain Bacteria; kingdom Bacillati; phylum Actinomycetota; class Actinomycetes; order Micrococcales; family Micrococcaceae; genus Arthrobacter; species Arthrobacter oryzae. The sequence continues at coordinate 2,256,157 of NZ_CP132204.1, read as the reverse complement.
CCTTGACTTCATCAAGGCCAAGACCGAGTGGACGTTCAATATCTCCGCCGCGGTGGACGGCTTCGAGGACGAGTTCGAGAAGACCGTGGGCAACGGCATCTCCGACTTCCACAAGGGCAACACCAAGGCCCGCACCCGCATGATCGCGCAGTATGCCCTCGCCGGCGAGCACAACTACCTGGTGATCGGCACGGACCACGGCGCCGAATCCGTCACCGGATTCTTCACCAAGTACGGCGACGGCGGCGCTGACATCCTGCCGCTGTTCGGGCTGAACAAGCGCCAGAACCGGGCACTCCTCGCTGAGCTCGGCGCTCCGGCCCGGATCTGGGAAAAGGTCCCCACGGCCGACCTCCTCGACGGCAAACCCGGCCGCACCGACGAGGACGAACTGGGCCTGAAGTACGACCAGATCGACGACTACCTCGAAGGCCGCGACGTCCCCGACGCCGTTGCCGAGTCGATCGAGCAGAAGTACCTCCGCACCCGCCACAAGCGCACGGTCCCGGTCACCATCTTCGACACCTGGTGGAAATAGCCCTAGATTGGGGGTGCCGCCCGGCCGGGCGGCACCCCCGCTGAAGCCCCCCTGCGGCACTGCGCTTCGGCCGGCGGCGGGCCAAACCGGGGCACTTTGAACCTTGGCTGGCCCTTTCCGGCCCCAAATGCCGGCGTGTCCGTGTCAATGTGCCCCATGGCGGCCGGTTGGCTCCGCCGGACAGGACCAGCGCCCGCCGTTGCCGGTTCCTCTCCAAACCCCTAGGCGCCGCCCGGTGACCGCGTCAGCAGGGTGGAGGCCCGATGCGCCTCCTCCAGCAGGAGGCGGCCCAGGGTTTCCTGCCGGTCGCCGCGGAAGCGTGGTTCGATCCCGGTCAGCGACAACGCCCAGGCGGGGCGCCCGCGCTGATCGAAGACCGCGGCTCCCATCCCCCAGCTTCCCTCGAGCACCAGCCCCGGGTTCACCGAGTATCCGGCTTGCCGGGTCCTGGCCAGGTTCTCCCGGACCAGGGCCTCGGTGTGGGCCGCCGCGAACCGGCCAGCATGCCCGGCCCAGCCTGCGAACAGTTCCTCCTGCTCGGCTTCCGGCAGGAATGCCATGATCGCGGTTCCGGCGGATGCCACGCCCAGCGGGAAGCGGACGCCCTCATGAAGCACAAAGGACCGCACTGGAAAGCTGCCTTCTTCCCGGAGCAGGCACACTGTTTCCGCTCCGCGACGGATGGAGAAGAAGGCGCTTTCCCCGGTTTCTTCAGCCAGCCGGCGCAGGCTGGGGCGCGCAATGTCTTCCAGCGGAAAACGGGCTGAGGCAACGGAACCCATCAGCAGGATTTCCGGGCCCAGCACCCAGTTGCCGCTTTGGGGGTCCTGGTCCAGGAGCCCTTCGGAGGCCAGCGAGCTCAGCAGCCGGTGCACAGTGGGGCGGGTGAGGCCGGACTCGCGGACCAGTTCGACCAGCGGTGAGCCTTCCGGTTTGCGTCCGACAATGCGCAGCAGGGACGCCACGCGGCTGACGACTTGTGCGCCCTGGACCGGTTGTGACGTCATCATCCACCTCAAGTTCTTTTGTCAGCTTTGCCTAAAGTATCCATATTGTGGACACATAAAAGGCTACGGTCCACACTGTAAAAAGGCCATATATAAGCCCGGAATTTCCCGTTGACAGGCGCAGAAGACGCACCGTAGGCTCCAAGACCAGACGATCAGTCCACAAAGTGGATGACAGACAAAAGCTCAACGAGGAGATGCAATGTCAAAGGTGAAATCCGTTGCGGCCGCCGCACTGCAGGACGTGTTGCGGGACGGCATGACGCTCGCGGTGGGCGGCTTCGGCCTCAGCGGCATCCCGGCGGACCTGATCGAGGCTGTCCGCGATTCAGGCGTCAAAGACCTCACCGTGGTGTCCAACAACATGGGCGTGGACGGCAAGGGCCTTGGGTTGCTGATCGAGTCGGGACAGGTCCGCAAGGTGATCGCCTCCTATGTGGGCGAGAACAAGCTCTTCGCCGAGCAGTACCTTGCCGGCAAGCTCGAGGTCGAATTCACCCCCCAGGGCACGCTCGCCGAGCGCCTCCGCGCCGGCGGTGCCGGCATCCCGGCTTTCTACACCAAGACGGGCGTGGGCACCCTCGTCGCAGAGGGCAAGCCGCTGGCGGAGTTCGACGGCGAAACGTACGTTCAGGAGCGCGCCATCGTGGCCGACGTCGCACTGGTCCACGCGCACACCGCAGATACGGACGGCAACCTGATCTACCGCTATACCGCCCGCAACTTCAACCCCGTGGTGGCAACGGCGGGCGCGGTGACTGTCGCCGAAGCCGAAGTGATCGTGGAGCCGGGCCCGCTGGACCCCAACCACATCGTGACCCCCGGCGTGTTCGTCCAGCGCCTGGTCCAAGCCAGCGGCAGGGTCAAGGACATCGAACAGCGCACGGTCCGCACACGCGCCGCGGCTCCCGTCCCCGCCTAGCACCCCGCAGCCCGGCGCGCCGAGGCTCCCGTCCCCGCCTGACCCACAGCGCGAACGAACACTTAAGCCCCCAGATTTCACGAAACCAAGGAGAACCCCATGGCCTGGACCAGGGATGAAATGGCTGCCATCGCGGCTGAAGAACTGAACGACGGCGACTACGTCAACCTCGGCATCGGCATCCCCACGCTGGTGGCCAACAACCTGCCCGACGGCGTCCGTGTGGTCCTGCAGAGTGAGAACGGCCTGCTCGGCATGGGCCCCTTCCCTTACGAGGGCGAGGAGGACGCGGACCTCATCAACGCCGGCAAGCAGACCGTTACGGTGTTGCCCGGCGGCAGCATCTTCGACTCGGCCACGTCCTTCGGGATGATCCGCGGCGGCCACGTGAAGGTCGCCATCCTGGGCGCCATGCAGGTCTCCGGCAGCGGCGACCTCGCCAACTGGACCATCCCCGGCAAGATGGTCAAGGGCATGGGCGGCGCCATGGACCTCGTGGCCGGCACCCCGCGCGTGGTGGTGCTCACCGAACACAACGCCAAGGACGGTACGGCGAAGATCGTCAACGAATGCACCCTGCCCCTCACCGGGCTGAGCTGCGTGGACCGGATCATCAGCGACCTCGCGGTTTTCGACCTTGTGAAGAATGAACAAGAAACAGGCGGCGGCCGGCAGCTCACCCTGACCCGACTCGCCCCCGGCGTCACCCTTGATGAGATCCGTGAGAAGACCGAAGCCGATTTCGTCGTCGCCCTCGGGAACGACGCGGCCCCCGCCCTGGAAGGAGCCACAGCATGAGCCTGAAAGACCAGTTCGGCAAGGACGTCCTGCTCACCGGCTGGGGCCACAGCCGCTTCGGCAAGCTCACGGACGAGACGCTCGAGTCCCTGATCGTGCAGGTGGCCGGCGAGGCCATCACCAACGCAGGCATCGAGCCGGGCCAGATCGACGAAATCTACCTCGGGCAGTTCAACTCCGGCATGATGCCGCTGGCCTTCCCGTCCTCGCTGGCCCTGCAGGTCTCCGAGCAGCTGGCCAACGTCCCGTCCACGCGGGTGGAGAATGCCTGCGCGTCCGGCTCCGCCGCCTTCCAGCAGGGCACCAAGTCCCTGCTGGCCGGCACCGCGAAGACCGTCCTGGTGATCGGCGCCGAGAAGATGACCCACGCCGGCGCCGACGTTGTGGGCGCGGCCCTGCTGGGCGCGGACTACGACATGGCCGGCAAGGCCTCCACCACGGGCTTCACCGGGCTCTTTGCCGAGGTCGCCAAGCACTACGAGAAGCGTTATGGACCGGTTTCCGACGTCCTGGGCACCATCGCAGCGAAGAACCACCGCAACGGCGTGGACAATCCCTACGCCCAGCTCCGCAAGGATCTCGGCGAGGAGTTCTGCCGCGCGGTCTCGGACAAGAACCCCATGGTCGCCGACCCGCTGCGCCGCACCGACTGCTCCCCCGTGTCCGACGGCGCCGCCGCCGTCGTGCTGTCCGTCTCGCCCACCGGCGGGGCAACTGCCCCGGTGCGGCTCGCCGGTTTCGGCCACGCGAACGATTTCTTCCCCACCGAGCGGCGGGACCCCACCGCGTTCGCAGCAACCCGCGCGTCCTGGCAGCGCGCACTGGCGATGGCCGGCGTCGTGCTTGAGGACCTGGACTTCGCCGAAGTTCACGACTGCTTCACCATCGCCGAACTGCTCATGTACGAGGCGATGGGCCTGACCGAACCCGGCCAGGGCGTACGCGCGGTCGAGGAAGGCTGGGTGTTCAAGGACGGCAGGCTGCCCGTCAACGTCTCCGGCGGGCTCAAGGCCAAGGGCCACCCCGTCGGAGCCACCGGCGTCTCGCAGCACGTCATTGCAGCCATGCAGCTCACCGGAACAGCCGGCGGCATGCAGCTCGCCAATCCGCGCCGCGCCGCCGTGCAGAACATGGGCGGGGTGGGCATAGCCAACTACGTCAGCGTGCTCGAGGCCGTCTAACCCACCCATGTAAGTAGCAGCAGGTGTCGTTTTGAACCCTCAAAACGACACCTGCTGCTACTCAGTTGGGTTAGCGCCCCCGGATCAGGGCCGCGATCCCGGTGAACCCCAGCCGATCCGCGTTCTCCAGCGCGGTGCGGCCCTGCGGATCGCGGATGCCGGGGTCGGCGCCGGCTTCGAGCAGCAACCGGACCACGTCCTGCTGCCTTGGCCCGCCGTCGTTGAGCAGGATGGCTTCCTGCAGGGCCGTCCAGCCCAGGTTGTTGACGTGGTTCACCGGCACGCCGGCGGCGATGAGGATCCGCACAGTGTCCACGTGGCCGTGTTCGCTGGCGGGGATGAGCGCCGTGCCGCCGAAGCGGTTGGTGCTGCGCACGTCCGCGCCGGCAGACAGCGTCAGCTGAAGCACCTCGTTGAACCCCTCTGCCCCGGCATAGAGGAATACCGAGTCGTGGATGGCGTCCTTGGCATTGACGTCGCCGCCGGCGCTGATCAGTTCCGCCACCGCGCCGGCATCATTGGCTTTGGCGGCCCGGATCAGCCGCTGGTCGAGCTCCGCTTGGGCCTCGGGGGACAACGCCGGACGGGTCGCGGTGGCCGTTTCCGTCACCGGTGCGGTACTGACGTGAACGGTCGACGGCGGGGAGTCCAGCGGCTCCGGCTGCCCCGGGCCCGCCTGGCAGGCAGCCAGGCAACCGGCCACGCAGGCGGCCGCCGGAAGCAGCCCCCACCTGTGCCACGTCCTGAACCGCACCATGAACCTGAGCCTACTTCGCGGTTCCGGCCGCAGCGGCGACGGCCTCGGCTCCGGCGGTGGCGCAGGCTTCGTCCAGGGCGCCGTCCGGTGCGCCGCCCACACCGATGCCGGCCACGGACACCCCGTTGACCTTGAGCGGGACGCCGCCGGCCAGGAAGAGTGTGCCGGGAAGGTCGGCGATGCTGGGGCCGTTCCCGTTGATGCGCTTGGCCAATTCGCTGGTGGGCGTACCGAAGGCGGCTGCGGTGTAGGCCTTCTGCTGCGCCGCCTCAATGGTGTGTTCAGCGGCGTTGTCGCCGCGGAGGAGTGCCTGCACCGTGCCGAACCGGTCCACCAGGGCCACGGTCACGAACGGCAGCTTGTCGGCCTGGCACTTGGCGAGGGCAGCCTTGACGGCTTCGGCGGAGGCACCCACGCTGATCCGGTTCTGCGCCACCACTGTTTCGGGCGCCGGCTGGACATCGACGGCGGGCACCGCCGCGGGCACGACGGCGGCAACTCCCGCCGGGGCAGCAGCTATGGTTCCCGCATTGGCCGCGGCCGTCAGCCCTCCGGTCAGGAGCAGCGCTCCGGCGGCAGCGGCGGCGGCGATTTTAGTGGACTTCTTCACGGTTCTCCTCGGAATTGGGGACTCCCCGGACTCACGTCCCGGGCTCAAATCCATCCTTTCGGCCCGGGGCCCCGCCGGCATCGGGCATTGGTCTGCCGAAGCCTCACCCATCGGGCTGGAGGTATCAGCCAAAAGTCTGAGAGACCAGCAACGGCGCGGGCCCTAGCATGGTGGATAGAACTCCTCCACCGGAACCGGACCCCCATGCCCTCCTTACCGCCAGCCCCTCGGACGCCGCTGGGCCGCATTGACGCCGTCGTCCATTGTGGTTTTGCCGTGCTGCTGGTGGCGTCGGCAGTCCGTTACGTGATGCGCCACAGCCCCGCGGACAACCTGTGGGTGCTGGCCCTCGCCGCGGCCGTGTGTTCGCTCTATGCCGTCATCGCCGTGCTTTCGCAGCGCCGCCGGCCGTGGGCGGTGTGGATGTTCGCGCTGGTGGCATTGTGGGCGGTGCTGGTGATCGCGGCGCCCAGCTTTGCGTGGTGCTCGTTTGCCGTGTTCTTCCTGTGCAGGACGGCCTTCAGCGGCTGGGTGGCGTACCTGGCGGGAGGCGCGACGGCGGCAGCCACCGCCGTCGGGCTGTTCCGGCTCAGCGGCGGCAGCGATGTGGCCATGCTCCTGGGACCCCTGGCCGTGGGCGTCATGCTGACGCTGATCTACGACAGGATCGAGCAGGACGCCGCGGAGCAGCGCCGCCTCCATTCCGAGGTGTCGCTGGCACAGGGACGGCTGGCGGCCAGCGAGCGCCGGGCCGGCACGGTCGAGGAACGTGAGCGGGTGTCGCGGGAAATCCACGACACCGTGACGCAGGGCCTGGCCAGCAGCCTGCTCCTGCTGGAGGCCGCGAACAGGTCGTGGCCCAGTCCGGCCGCGCGGGAGGACGTCCTCAGTGCCAGCGGGATGCTGCGCCGCAACCTTGCCGATACCCGGAGCCTGGTCCACGAGCTGGCCTCCCCGGGGCTGGACGCCGCGCCGCTGCCGGATGCCCTCCTGCAGGCGGCATCACAATACATACCGGGTATTCGCCTGCTGGTGACCGGTGAGCCTCGCCCCGTCCCCGCGGACGTCCGGCATGCCCTGCTCCGCGTGGTCCAGAGCGCCGCCGCGAACACGAAGCTGCATGCAGCGGCGGCGAACGCCACGGTAACGCTGGGATTCCTGCCCGGAGCCGTCACCTTGGACCTGTACGACGACGGCGCCGGTTTCGACCCGCTGTCGCTGGCGCCGCCGTCGGACGCCGGAGGCTACGGACTCCGGGCCATGCGCCAGAGGGTGGAGCAATTGGGCGGGGTGTTTTCGGTGGAAAGCGCCCCCGGGGAAGGGACGATCGTGGCCGCGCAACTGCCCACCGGGGAGGACCAATGAACCGCATCACAGTGCTTCTGGTGGATGACCATCTGGTGGTCCGCAGCGGGCTCAAGGCGCTGCTGGGAACGCAGCCGGACATCGAGGTGGTGGCGGAGGCGGCCTCCGGCGAGGAGGGCCTGGCCCTGGCGGAGCAGCTCAGCCCGGCGGTGGTGGTGATGGACCTGGCCATGGGTGCCGGCATGGACGGAATCGAGGCCATCAAACAGCTGCGCCGCCGCAACGCCAGGCAGGCCGTGCTGGTGTTCACCACCTATGACTCGGATGCGGACATCGTCCGGGCCGTGGACGCCGGCGCCATGGGCTACTTGCTCAAGGACGCGGCACCGGAGGAGATCTTCGCCGCGATCCGGGGCGCGGTCCAAGGCAAAAGCGTCATGAGCGCTCCGGTGGCATCGCGGCTCTTCCAGCAGCTGCGGAGCCCGGATGAGGTCCTGACTCCGCGCGAGGCTGAGCTGCTGAGCCTGCTGATTGAAGGGCTCAGCAACCGGGAGCTCGGCCAGCGGCTGTTTATCTCCGAAGCCACGGTGAAGACGCACCTGGCGCACATTTACGCCAAGCTCGGAGTGGAAACCCGTGCCGCCGCGATCGCCACGGCAATCCGGCGCGAAGGGATGCGCTAGCGGATGCGATACTAAGTCTGCGTAGTGTTCCGGGCCGCGTGCCGTCCGGGACCTCGCTTCGTTGCGAGCCGGGGGAACTGAATGCAACTCGACACGTTAACCCTCAGGGTTGCCTTCGCCATTGTCGCCTTCACGTTGGCGCTGCTGTTCTACTTTGCCGCGTACCGCAGCACGCGATCGCCTTACAGCGCCTGGTGGTGTGTGGCCCTGACACTGTTCCTCGCCGGTTCCGCATCCTATTTGCTGAACGGAACGCCGCACCAGGCGTGGGCCAATCCGCTGGGGAATTGTTTGCTGGTGGCCGGCGGAGCCTGTGTCTGGGCCGGTGCCCGGTCGTTGCGGGCATCACGGCCGCGCGCCTGGCAGCTGGCGGCGGGACCGGCCGTGGTCACAGTCTCTTCGGCCCTGGAGAACCCCGGCACGAACATCTGGGCCGGAGGCGCCGTCTTCCTTGCCCTGATGGCCCTGATGCTGGGCCTGGCGTCGCGCGAACTCTGGCAGCTGGAGCCGGGCTACTCAAGGGTCCGCATCCCGTTGGCCATCGCCGCTGCTTTCTTCTCGTTCTACTACGTCTGCCGCCTGGTCGTTTACCTCGCTGAAGGACCGGACGGGCCCGTCTTCGTCACGTATTTCGGCTCTGCCGTCACCACCCTGGTCACCATGGTGCTGCTGGTAGTGGTGTCCTTCAGCATGGCCGCCCTCAGCAGTGAACAGCAGACACGCGCGCTCCGGGCCGTGGCCACCCAGGACGGCCTCACGGGACTGCTCAACAGGGCTGCTTTCATGGACCTCGCCTCAGGGGAGCTGCAGCGGCTGCGGCACACCCGGGCATTGGGGTCCCTGATCCTGGCCGACCTGGACCATTTCAAGGCGGTCAACGACACCTACGGCCACGCTGCCGGGGACGCGGCACTGCAGTCGTTCGCCGCCGCGTGCAACGGCGCGGTCCGGTCAACAGACCTCGTGGGCCGTTACGGCGGCGAGGAGTTCATTTTCCTGCTGCCGGGGGTGAGCCCGGACCGGGCCGAAGCCATCACGAAGGAGATCAACCGGCATCTGAAGGCTGTCCGCGGTCCGGACGGTTCCCGGATGCCCACCGTCAGCTACGGCATCGCCCCCATTGGCCGCGGAACGTCCGGCCTCGATGAACTGATCGCGACGGCGGACGCCGCCCTGTACCGGGCCAAATCCCTGGGCCGTAACCGCACTGTCCGCGGAGTCCACACGCCGTAGCGCCCAAGTAGGGCATTTCTCCCCTTTGCGCCGCCCGCCGGCAGGTCTAGGGTGATCCGCATCAGTGTCCACCGCCGTCGAGGAGCCGTTATGGCCGGGTTTGTTCAGATCATGGAATTCAAGACCTCCCGCATCGAGGAAATCGAAGCGCTGGGCCGTCCGTCAAGAACCGAGGGAAGCACTGCGCCCACGTTCCGCCGCATTGTTGCGACGGCGGACAGGGACCGCCCGGGGACCTATTTCACCATCGTCGACTTCGATTCCTTTGACTCGGCGATGGAAAATTCCGGGCGCCCGGAAACGTCGGAATTCGCTGCCAAGATGGCGGCACTGTGCGACGGGCCCGTGATCTTCCACAATCTGGATGTCCTGTGGGAGGACACCGGAGAAAGTCCGGATAACAGCTAGGAGCAGGATATGGCTTCTGAACGTCCCGCTCCGGAGCACGGTGCCGGAGGCCTCATTGTTGACCTGGGCCAGCTGGAGTCTGCGTCGCTGGCCCAGGTGGGCGGCAAGGCCCTGAACCTCGGCTGGCTGGTCGCCGCGGATTTTCCGGTGCCGCCGGGTTTCTGCCTGACAACAACCGGCTACAGGATGGCCGCGCCCGCGGAACTCGAGGCTATCGCCGCACGCCTGGACGGACTGACGGACCAAGACCGGGACGGGCTCGCGCGGCGTGGCCGCGATGAGATGGCGGCCGCGCCGGTACCGGCCGACGTCGAAGCCGCCGTCCGTAACGCCTACGCCGCCATGGGCAGCGGACTGGTCGCGGTGCGTTCATCAGCCACCGCCGAAGACCTGCCCTTTGCCAGCTTCGCAGGGCAGCAGGACTCTTTCATGGATGTGGTGGGGGCGGACGCCGTCGTGGAGGCTGTCCGGCGCTGCTGGGCGTCCTTGTGGACGGACCGCGCGGTGGCGTACCGCACAGCGAACGGGATCAGTCACCGTGAGGTGGGCCTCGCCGTCGTGGTTCAACGAATGGTCGACGCCGTTACGGCCGGTGTTCTGTTCACGGCCGATCCGGTGGCCGGCACACGGAACCGGACCGTTATCGATGCCAGCTCAGGCCCCGGGCAGGCGGTGGTGTCCGGCGCGGTGAATCCTGAACACTTTGTGGTGGATACGGCGTCGGGCCGGATCCTGCAGTGGCCGCAGGGCCGGGTTCCGAGCCTGACCGAGGCGCAGCTTCGCGAACTGGCGTCCCTCGGTGATGCCGCCCAGCGGCTGTTCGGCGCACCGCAGGACGTGGAATGGGTCATCGACGGCGGGGGCAAGGCCTGGCTGACCCAGTCGAGGCCCATCACCACGCTGTACCCGCTGCCGGAGGACGACCCGCTGGGCGGGCAGGCCGGCACGGACGGCGGTGCGGGCGAAGACACCCGCGTTTACCTGTGCGGCACCCTGCTGCAGGGCCTCACACGCCCCATCACTCCGATGGGACTCTCGGTACTGAGCCTCATGAGGGGCAACAACAAAGGGCCGTGGAAAACCGCGAACCCGGGATTGCGGATGTACGTGGAGCTGACACCAATCATCCGCAACAAGTCCGGCCGCCAGGGACTGCTGAGGCTGCTGCCGCTCGCCGACGGAAGGTCGGCTGCCGTATTACCTTCGCTCCTGGACGATCCGCGGTTCAGCATCGTCAAACCGGCCCGACGCAGGCCAGGCCGGGGGAAGTCCAGCCGCGAAGGGTCCGGACGCGAGGAGGCACCTGCCCGGACGCAGTCCCGGGGCACCGAAGGCAGTCAGGGACTGGGCCTGTATCTGGGGCTCATTCCGGCCATGGTCCGCGCCCTGCTGTGGCCGGACCTGGAACTGAGGACGGCGCGGCGACACCAGGACAGACTCGCAGCGCAGCTGGCCCTCCCCCTGCCGGCGACGGCGGCCAGGCGGCTCCAGCACGCCGAGGACATCCTGGTCACCACGGTCAACGGGTTGATCCGGGCAACGCTGCCGGCACCGTCCGTGGGGTATCTGATGCTGGCGGCGGCCCGAAGGTTGCTGCGCGGGATTGCCAAGCCGCGCGAACTTGAGGCTGTCCTTCGGGGGCTCCCCCACAACGTGACCACCATTATGGACCTTGAACTGTGGCACCTGGCTGTATCACTGGGCAGGGATCCGGAGGCACGCCGGGCGTTCACGGAACTAAAGCCCGGGGAGCTGGCCGCCCTCTACAAGGCGGGCACGCTGCCAGCCGGCGCCCAGGCCGGGCTGCGGAAGTTCCTGTCCAAGTACGGCCACCGGGCCGTGGCGGAAATCGACCTGGGGATGCCGCGGTGGTCCGAGGAACCGGACCACCTGCTGGGAATGATCTCGAACTATCTTCGGGTGGAAGATCCCGAGCAGGCGCCGGACCGGCAGTTCGCCCGGGCCGCCGACCATGCGGAGGCCCGGATCAGCGAGCTGGTGGCGCGTGCCGGGACCAAGAGCCGGCTGCGGGCGCGCCTGGTGGCGCTGTGCCTGCGCCGGGCACGCCAGCTGTCCGGCCTGCGGGAACTGCCCAAGTTTTACATCGTGATGGTGCTCGCGGAGATGCACAGGCAGCTCACTGCGGTCGGCACCGAACTGGCGGCGGCCGGAACCGTGGAGGCCGCAGGTGACGTGTTCTTCCTGGACTTCGATGAACTGCGTGTGGGCTTTCGCGGTGCGGATCTGAAAGGCATCGTCGCCCGCCGCCGCCGGCTGTACGACGTCGAACTCCGGCGGCGGCGCATACCGCGCCTTCTGCTCTCGGACGGCACCGACGTCGAGGCCGCCATGATGGCTGCGGCCGCCGCGCAGCCCCGGCCGGCTGCAGCGGACCGGCTGACGGGGACGCCGGCTTCTGCCGGAACCGCCACCGGGAGGGTCCGGGTGGTCATGGACCCGGTGGGCGCCCACCTGGAACCTGGGGAGATTCTGGTGGCCCCCTCCACGGATCCCGGCTGGACGCCACTCTTTATGACGGCTGGCGCCTTGGTGATGGAGATGGGCGGCGTCATTTCGCACGGGGCAGTGGTGGCCCGCGAATACGGCATCCCGGCCGTGGTGGGTGTTGCGGATGCCACCCTTCGGCTGCACGACGGGCAGACCGTCACCGTGGACGGGGCCGCGGGAACTGTCACGTGGTGATGGACGACGCGACGCTGAAGGACGCGGAGATCCGCGACTGGAACTGGGCTGTCCTTCCCCCGGGTGCCGTGAGCACGCGTTTTGCGGCGCCGAGCGGGAGCCTGGCCATGGTAGCCATGGGCAAGCCGCAGAACCCGCGGGTGGTGCTGGTTCCCGGAGCCACGGGCTCCAAAGAGGACTTCGCCGTCATGATGCCGGAGCTGGCCGAGGCGGGGTTTTATGTGCTGAGTTACGATCTGGCGGGCCAGTACGAGTCTGCAGGCGCCGGGCCCGAGAACCTCGTCCCGGCCCGCAGCCATTATGACTACGAGCTCTTCGTGAACGACTTCATCGCGGTGATGGAGTCCGGTGACGTTCCTGCGCATGTGGTGGGTTACTCTTTTGCCGCGATCGTGGCTCAGATTGCGTTTTCGCGGCGCCCGGAGCTGTTCCGCAGCTTCACGCTCCTGAGCTGCCCGCCGCTGACCGGGCAGTGTTTCCGGGGAATCAGCAGAATCGGGCCATTCACCGGCTGGGCCAACGGCCGGGCGGGGGCCGCGATGATGATCTGGGGCATCCGCCGGAACGTCAACAAGGTGTCCCCCAACCGGCTGCGGTTTGTCCGGAACCGGTTCAGGTTCACGCGGCGCCAGTCCGTCCGCGACATCTACCAGCTGATGAAGAATGTCCCGGATCTCAGGCAGACCCTCGCGGCTGCCCAGGTCCCGAAATTCGTGGCCGTCGGCGAGCACGACCTCTGGCCTCTGGCCCTGCACCGCCAGTTCGCGCAGTCCATCGGCGCCCGCATTTCGGTCTATCGCGGCGGGCACAGCCCCTCCGAAACATCGCCGCACCAGTTCGGCCGGGACCTGCTCGCCATGTACGCCGCGGGCCCCTGAACCGGACACATAGTGTCGCAAGGGCACTTATACCCTTGCAAGCAGGGCCTCCGCCCCGTACGTTGGGGACAGCGGGGGACGTTCTCCGCTCTGCGGGCCGCCGTGTTTGCAGAGAAAATCAGAGTCACATAAAGGAATGCAGCCATGGCAACAGGCACAGTTAAATGGTTCAACGCCGAAAAGGGTTTTGGCTTCATTGCCCCCGATGACGGATCAGCTGACGTTTTCGCCCACTATTCGGCGATCGCAAGCAGCGGTTACCGTTCACTGGATGAGAACCAGAAGGTCGAATTCGATGTGACGCAGGGTCCGAAGGGCCCTCAGGCAGAGAACATCCGCCCTCTCTAAAGGCTTAGGGTTACGGTTTCCGGCGCCTAGCCGGACCACCCTGCACCAACAACAGCCCCTCCGAACCATCCGGTTCGAAGGGGCTGTTGCGTTGGCCATCCCGCAACTCACGGAGGGTCCACGGTTAGACCGTGGTGTGCTCGCCGGCGTCGTGCAGTTTCACCAAATGGGCCTCCTGGGCCGGAGACAGCTTGGGCTTCTTCCCGCGCAGGCGGCCTTTGGCTTTCGCAATCTTCAGGCCCTCGCGGGTGCGGGCACGAATCAGATCGCTCTCGAATTCAGCCACCATGGCCAAGACGTTGAACAGCAGTTTTCCGACCGGGTCGGTTGGATCGTGCACCGATCCGCCGATGCTGAGTTTCACATTCCGCTGGGCAAGCTCGTCGACGATTTCGTGGGCGTCACGCACCGACCTAGCCAGACGATCCAGCTTTGTGACCACGAACGTGTCCCCGTCCCGGCTTGCCGCCATCGCTTCACGGAGGCCCGGGCGGTTCCGGTCAGTGCCTGTCAGCCCGTGATCCACGTAGATCCGGTCCGGGGTGATTCCCAAGGCTGCCAATGAGTCGCGCTGCGCCGTAAGGTCCTGCTGTTCCGTTGATACCCGCGCGTAGCCGACCAGCAAAGCGGTCATGCGCAACAGTGTGCCACGGGGCTTTTAGGTGGACCAGATATGTCACGCTCACCGGGCATGCCATCGGACGGGTCTTACGGTGACGTCTCTCGGCGGGACTGCGTTTGTGCTGGTGAGGGGCGGGTCTGCCCGGAGGAGGACCGGCTAGCGGGCCGGACCAAGCCCAATGCATTGACAGTGACTCTAGAGCCTTCTACAGTGTCCTAGGAGGACGTCTGGAGCCTCCTGAGAAACGAGGATTTCGATATGAATGAAATAGCCCGTCTTACCAATGCGCTGGCTGCGGCCGCCCGCGCCTTTCTGCACGTGCTGGATGACCGCCACGAGGTCGACCGATCAGCGCAAGCGTCGACGCAGCAGGTCTTCGCATCGGGTGCCGGTTCACAAACGGAGTACGACCCGCTCCTGGACGAACCACCGATCACTCCTCGGCTCAAGCAACACGGAGGCTCGGAAGGTGAGGACAAGATGGTCACGGTTGCCTTCCTAGGCGCGGTTGCCCGGCTGAACGCTGAACTCGGCACAGGAGCCACCGCGAAGGACATCCATCGAGCCGCACTCAGAGCCGGGTACCCGCGGGGCGGCCAAGACGTGGTCGGCTGGGTAATCCGACCAGGGCGTCGTGGCGCCATCGAAGTCCGAGATGACCTCCGGTACCTTGGCGACGAAGGCCACAAGTGGCTCCGGGCCGAGGCGGCCAACATGGGCATTGTGATCAAAGGCGACATCACACCCATCCCGATTCCACTAGCGGATAGCTGACAAAGGTCCCGGCCCAGCTGCTGGTAACGTCGCGTAAAAAGATCCGCTATCGGAACGTTGCAGCGTCCCGGATGAGGTTGCCGTAATGGGATCGGTCAACGGGCAATCGCCGTTGTGTTGGATGTGCCACTGCTTGAATAGGGCTTACGGACGGAACGATCGACTTAGGGGATCTGACGTGACACAAGTGATAAAGGAAGCACACGATTCCTGGGACCGGGGAAGGTGGCGCAACCCGCCCGTGCGTGTCGTCGCGGATGGTCGGACTCTGCGGGTAACCGCAGCCGAGAACAGTGACGCGTGGAGGCACACCTCGTACGGCTTCGTCCATGACAGCGCGCATGCCCTGTTGGCACCGCTGCCCGCTGAGGGGGCGGTGGAGGTTTCATTCCTTCTGAATTACACCGAGCAGTTCGACCAGGCGGGGATCTATCTTCACGTTTCGGAATTTTCTTGGATCAAGGCCGGCGTGGAGGTGTCCGACGGAGTCCCACAGGTTGGGGCCGTCGTAACACATGGGGTCTCCGACTGGTCGGTGGCACCTGTCCCTGAGTGGATCAATCGGGAAATCACAGTGCGGCTGAGCAGGGCCGGTAACGCCGTCACCATCAGGGCCCGCGCCGGGGATGAGTCTTTCCGGCTCATCCGCGTTGCTCCTCTGGATGAAACAGTAAGTGCCGAGGTCGGCCCATTTTGTGCCTCGCCCACTCGGGCTAACCTCACGACCACCTTCACCCGATGGGTTGAGACCGATACAGATGCAACCCTGCACCCTGAACACGACTAAAGCCGCAGCACTAATCCGTGAGTCGTACTGGGAGCGGTGAAGGATCCCTCTATCGGACGCTGGTCCATACCCAGGACGCGGGACAAACCAGTATTTTTGCTCGTCTGCCGCCGCCGTGGCCGGCAAGGCCCGCGCCTGTAACCCGACCTGAGACGGTTATCGCTGGGCCGTGCGTCGCTTGAAGAGGAAGTAGCTCTGCAGGAATACCGACAGGAGCAGTAGCGGCGCAAGTGCGATAAGTGCCCACTCTTCAAACCTGAAGGGCGAACCGCTTCCCTTGGATTCGATGAGCTCTAGGTTCAGTCCTATGACAGCTCTGGCAGCGATGAAGACGAACACGATTGAGATCGTGATGGTCAATATAGGAAGAATTTGTCGAGTCACGATTTCCACCCTCCCGTGGGCAGTACTTGGTGCCACTGGTCATTCCCTTCGCCTCCACTCTAGCCATTCCGCCCGCCAGCCGGTCCTCCACCGGCCGCCGCGCCGCCTTGCTCCGCACTCTTCAAAAAGTGGGAATTTGATCGGGCATGTGGCGGCGTTTTCTGGTCGCTGTTCGTCGCACCAACGCCCGTAAGCTGATCCCTTAACGGGGCGGGCTTAGGGACGCGCGTCCCACGGGAGCGGCCATGCTTAGGGATCGGTTCGTCCTATCCAGTTGCGGTTCGCACAAGGAAGATCGAAGTGGGTGGGCGGGCTGTTACTCGCTTTTGAAGCTGAGTGTGTCCGTTCCGCTCTTCCAGCTGAAAGTGCCCTGGCTGAATGTCAGTTCGATGGGCCGCTTCAGGAACTCCATCACCCACAGATGCTGTTCGCCGACATCGCCCGCGCACCCCATCGCTCCGGTGGCAATGTTCCTGACAGTAAGCGTGTTCCCGGTGATCGTCGCCTGCCCGCCCAGGGGGCCGCATCTGGTAGTCACGGTCAACTGGAGCTCTCCGTTCACGGAGGTCAACCATGCCTTGACGCCGCCGGAGGCCACCCACGGTAGATCACTGCCGCCGGTCGTGCCGGAAACACTGGCGTATCGGGAGCACTGGGTCGTTGGTAGGAACGCCGCACATGTTTCCTGGGGTGGCGTGCTGCTGGTCGAGCCAAGAGTTGAGCTGGTGGACGTAGCCGAGCTGGTGGAGCTGGACGTGGGTATGGCAGCTCCCGGTTCGCCCGTTTTCGTGTCTCCGCAAGATGTCAACAGCATGCCGACAAGTAGGAGGGGAACCGTGTATTGCCACAACCGATTGCGCTGCATTGTGCTCCCCTGAAGGTGGACGTTGATGGGAGCCTATACGCAGACGGCCGAGTTCTTCATGCATCCCGAGAGTGTCCCGTTCGCGGTTCGGTTGCTGGAATGGTCCCTAACGAGTCCTCGTGGAGAAATTAGCGCCGCCGGCCAGAACAAGCAGCATCCCTAAGAAGCTCAAACCGAGCAGGGCCTTCCTTTGAGCGCCGATCGGCTCCCCCTCTCGCCGCAGGTGAGTCAAGCTGTACTGTGCGGTCGGCACACCAAAATTACTCCGGCGATAAGCGCTCTGGCAGGCCGCGTGGCCTCATCCTACGGGCGGCATCATAACTTCCCGATGAAGGCAGGCTGGACGGTATCCTCCTAGTCATGGGCTACTACGTCAGAGCGTTTTGCACCCAGGGCCAACCTCCGCCGCTGCGGCCGGTCCTCGCCTTTTCAGCGGAGCGCGGCCTCCGTCTAGCCCTCGATCCAGAGGTCAGCAGGCCAGCCCTTGACGACGGCAACTGGGAGCAGGTTGGCATCGTCTACAAGGACAACAAGGCGCCGATTCTGCTCGAAGTCAGTCGCGACGACGGGGACGATGAGTCCCTCATGCGTGAAGAGATCAGGGAGTTCATCGAGTTCCTCGAGGACGCGCCGAACAAAAAGAATCGAAGACGTGTAGAGAAGATGCTGCGGAATACGCGGTTCATCGTCGCGGCACAGCTGTTAACCTCCGACATCGATGAGGATGGCTATGCGGCCTTGGGGCATGTCCTTACCTACTTCGTCGACAACAACGGGGCAATGATCCAGGCCGATGGCGAGGGCTTCTACGAGGGCGAGAAAATCATCGTCGAACTCGATTAGCTTCATTGTCCAGGCACCTTGCCCGAGCGAAACCACGAGATAGACCGCAACGATTCGCTTTGAGCGGGGCTGAGACCGAGGAAGGAGCACTGTTGACTTGGCTTCCCGGATGGGCGCCTTGTTTTCCGCCTGCGCTTTTCTCCTGTTGAGGATTGGACACTGGTGGGCATGTTGGATTGACGTTGCCATTTGGATCTTGGCCTGGTTTCCGACGGCGATCAATCTGAACGCTTATATTCGCGGATTCGGATACGAGCTGGCCAGCATGATCTGTGCGATCGGGATCCTTCTCGCCGCCGCTACATTCTTCCTCATGCCTTGGGAAAATAAGCTTCCAACAAATAGTGGAAATGTCTCATAGGACCCTTATTGTCTCCGGGATTGTGAGGTAAAGGCACGACGCCGTTACCAACCGCCGCGCGTCGGCGTATGTCCTTTTCGGGCATCGTCGGGCATTGCCATTTCGGCGCGAAGGCCCAGGAGCCGGATCGGACGGCCCGCTTCGATTCCGGCTGCGAGGTCCACGGCCCGCGCGATGATCTCGTTCCGGTCGAATGTCTCGGGAATCTTCCTCGCGTGGGTCTTGGTGAAGAACGGCGCGTACCGGACCTTGAGGGTCAGACCAACCACGGGCCGTCCTTCGGCCACAACATCCTCAAGGACTCGCGCTGTCAGCTCCCTCACGGCGTCGTCCACCTGGGCGGGCTCGGTCAGGTCGCGCTGGAACGTCGTCTCCCGGCTATGCCCGCGGGCGACCCACGGGGTGTCGTCCACAACGCTGGCGCCGTCCCCGCGTCCGAGCTCCGCATACCAAGGACCCATCCTGGGGCCGAACTCCGGGACGAGGTCCTGGGGGTCGGTCGCGGCGAGCTCGGCGACCGTGTTGATGCCGAGTTTGGCGAGCCGGCCCGACACTTTGGTTCCGACGCCCCACAGCTCCCTGGTGGGCCGGCTGCCCATGACGTCGAGCCAGTTCCCGGCAGTGAGACGGAAGACGCCGGCCGGCTTGCCGAAACCGGTGGCGACCTTGGCTCGCACCAGGGTGTCGCCTATGCCAACACTGCAATGCAGCTGCGTTCGCTCAAACACAGCGGCCTGCACCTGACGGGCATAGGCTTCCGGATTCTCTGTCTCAATGCCCACAAAGGCTTCATCCCAACCCAGCACCTGCACTGTGGCGCCGGGCTGCGCGTGCAGCGTAGCCATCACCGTCTCAGACGCCGCGAGGTAAGCCTCCTGATCGACGGGAAGGATCACCGCGTCGGGCACTTTCCGGGCCGCGATGCGCAAAGGCATTCCGGAACCCACGCCGAAGGCCCTGGCTTCGTAGGATGCGGTCGACACCACAGCTCGCTCCGTGGGGTCGCCCCGACCGCCGACAATGATCGGCCTGCCCGCAAGCTCCGGCCGCCGGAGCACTTCGACCGCCGCGATGAACTGGTCGAGATCGACATGCAGCACCCACCGGATTCCGCTCACGCCACCAGTCTGCCCTAAACATCCCTCGCAAGCATCGGTTCCCCACCGAGCTTGCCATCGGACGCCCGCGCAGCACGCCGTCACGTTATCGTTGGTCCCAACACATCTGACCAGGAGGCGCGCATGCCGCACATCGTTGACTTCAAGGACGTTTCTACGGTCGGCCTGGAATCGTCTCCTGTCGCGGAGGCACTTGCCGGGTTGCGCGCCAACGAGGCCCGCTACTACCGGAACAAGTATGACCATGTCTTCACGGTGAGCCCCGCAAGCGAAGTCCCCGAGGTGGTCGAGCGGGTGAGCCGCATCCTCAGGGATGAGCGAGACATCGTCATCGGCTCCCGCCCGCTCGAAGCGACAGCCTTCGAAGTGGACGGACTGCAGATGGCTTATGTGTTCTACGAGTCGGGGCTGGCGATCAACGTCATGTACAGCATCGACGACGGCGGGAAGCGAGCCGTCGGGTTCAAACTCTCCGACGGCATGGAAATTCCGGAGGAGCTGACGCCACGCTTCAAGTTCGCCCGGCAGAAATCCAAGCTGGCAGGCGTTATCCGCGGTTCCTACTTCGTGATCAAGGGCGAGTACTGACAGAGGTCAAACGCGGCGAAGGAGGCTCGCGGCAGCGACCTGTTCGGAAACGTAGAACACGAACGGCGGGATGTCACCGGTCGTGGCCAGGACGGCGCCTGAGCCAACTGCGGCGAGGCCGAGGGCAGTGGCTTCCTTCCCCCTGTGCGGCAGGCCCGCCAAGGCACCGGACAGTGCGCCCAGGGCCAGCACGTGCAGCCACGAGTACGCAAGGAACGGCCACGCCGGAAGACGCCGCGCGGCGAAGCGCTCAAGATCCGACGCGCGCAAGGCCAGCTGGGACACGAATAACGGCGCCCCCGCGGCGAGCGCAACGGCGGCGGTGGCCGCAAACACCTTTGCCCTTCCCGGCGGCAGGGAAATGGCCACCCGGGCGAAAGCGGCCGGCACAGCCGCGGTGCCTGCCGCGGCAATGTGCTGCCCGACAACCCATGACCGCCTCCCCCTGCGGAGCATTTCGAGCCGGCGAACGGGGTCCGGCTCGAGGTAGACGCCCGACACCGGGCTGATACCGACAAGCCAGACGGCAGCCGCGGCGAGGGCACCCGTCGCAGGCCGCCGGACGCCTTCCAAAGACGCATCGGACATTCCATGCTCCTTCCGCCAGTCCCCCTTCAGGCCAAGAATGGGGCATGGCGCTGTGAAGGACAAGGGTTGGGAGAAAGTCAGGGCCTGCGAAGGAACTCCCGCACTGTCTCAACGTACTCCGTGGTCCGCGTTGCCATCACCCCGTGGCCCGCGCCCGCGAAAAGGCGGACCTCAGCTTCAGGGTAGAGGGCGCGGAGCGCCGCACGCGCCTGCGGGGAAAACGCTTCGTCATGCTCCGATTCGATCAGCAGCACGGGAACGGGGGCGGCGGGCACCTCCGGTGCATTTACGGGCGGCAGATGTGTGAAGTCGTTCATCTCCCTCAGCGCAGAGAGCAGATCCTCTTTGCCCAGCCGGCTGAGGATGTCCGACAGCAGCGTATTCCAGAACTTCCCATCATCCTGCGATTCCGGCACAAACCAGCGGCGCCAATTCCAGCCGGTCAGCGAGCGCACGGCGTTTTCCGGAAGGACGGCAAGGAAGCGGATGAGGAGCGGAAGCACCGGCAGCGGGGCCGCGGCCGGGCCCCCGGTGTTCGCCAGCACGAGGCGCCGCACGCGTTCAGGGTGCCGCCGGGCGAACACCTGGGCCACAAAACCACCGAACGAGGATCCCAGTACATCCGCCTGCTCGACTCCCTCCGCATCGAGGATGGCAAGCAGACCGTCCGCAAGCCCGTCGATGCCGGCGCCGGCGGGGTAAGCAGGTGCAAGAACGCGGAAGTCCCGTTCCAGTGCGTCGATCAGTAGCAGGTACATATCCGGCAGCCTTGTCCCTCCGGAGGGAAGAAGCAGCACCCGCTCCCCCGAACCGCCGGCGACGTAGCGCCAGCGCACACCGTCGACGTCGAGCGTGCGGTACCGGTGGCCGGCACGGAATGCAGCGAGTTTGGCGTCCAGGGTCGCGGCGGGAACCTGCTCTTCACCGCCGCGTTTAAGCAAGGTGCGGCGCGGCGGGACGGCACGGCTTACGTTTTCCTCCCTGGGACGCGGACGGCCTTCGAGGAAGCGGCGGACGACGACGTCGTACTCGGCTGGGTGGGTGACCGCCGCCCAGTGGCCGCCTTGTCCAAAAACGTATGCACGTGCCCCTGGATAGGCGGCCAGCAAGGCTTCGCGTTCCCGCGACGAGAAGCCGCGGTCGTCGGAAGCAGCAATCAGCAGCACGTCCTCCGGACGCTCGAACGTGGACGCGGCGGCGTAACGGTCCGGATGAGCCGCCAGATCCACAAGCACGGCCAGTCGTGCCATGGCCGATTCCTTGGTGTGCGCTGCGAAGAGGTCCTCCGTATAGGCGCTGAGGAAAGCACGCTCGTCGTCGTCCGCCCCCGCGAGAAGGCGTGCGACCCTGGGACGGTAGAAAGCGGCCAGGGCGGCCTTGGGCAACGCCGAGAACAAACGGAGAAAGGCACCCACCAGCCGAGTGTGTGCACGGGTGTAGAGACCGAACCCGGAAAGGACGAGCTTGTCCACCCGCTGCGGATAACGGCGGGCAAAGGCGTGCGCGACTCCGGCGCCGAGCGAGTGGCCAAAAATGTTCGCGGAGTGGACGCCCTCGGCGTCGAGAATGGCGGCAACCCCGGCCAGGAGTTCGGCCATTGTCCGCACCGCGGGATAAGAGGGTGAGATTACTCGGAAGCCGGGTTCGAAAGCCGTGATGGTGCGGAACGCGGAATCGCCGAAGGAGAAGCCGCCGCCCAGGACGAGAAGTGCCGGCCGCTCACCCTCCGCTGAATGTCCCGCTACGTACTGCCATTCGACGCCGCCCACGGTCAGCGAACGGTACGGGTGCGTGGCACGGAACGCCCGAAGCTCGGCATAGCCGTCCATGGATCCTCCCGCCGGATGGCCTGATAGGAGGGAGACTACGCCGTAACCCGGGACTCGGAAAGGGTAATGACGCTGACAGAGGACGCCGTGCCCGCCCCTCAAAAGGACCGGCGCGGGTCGCCGCCCGCGCCGTCACCAAGTCCACTCGATGGCTATTTAGAAGCGCTGTACCGTTTTAAGTGCGAAGGCCCGTCTGTCCCCCATAGGCGGGCCTTCGTTGTAGCCGGAGAGCCCCTCCGGGCCGGCGCTCCAGCCTCGGTCAGAACGCCGATGCAATGAGTGCGACCAGCGCCGGCACCGTGGCGGCGAGGGTTCCGGGAATGCTGTCGCCTTTCCTCGGGTAGTGCCCCAACGCATCGGCCAGCGCCATGGTGGCTCCGGCCAGGACCATGTAGGCGCAGCAGTAGATAACCAGGGCACGGCCCGCGTCCACGCTCCCGGTATTCAACGCCACAAGCCCCGCAATGACGCCCAGCGCGATGAGCAGGTTCCGGAAACCGACGGGAATTGCCCACATCATGACGGCGGGAACATTCTTTGCCGGCGTGCTCAGGAACCTTTGCACTGCCGGCCGGCGCAGGAGGAAGGCCTCAAGGGGGAATACCGAGATATAGATCAAAGCTTGAAGCAGCGCAAACAGCTGCGCAACGGTGTTCATGGTCGAAGACTACGTGCGCCGGAAAGGGCACTCCCATCCCCTGCCGAGGGGTACCGGCCGCAACCGAAGATCCCCTGTTCAGGGGATTGCCGTCCGCCTCCGGCGGCGGATACTGGAAGCATGTGGGAGGATCGCGCAGAGCGGGCCCGCCGCGAGATTTCGGCCATGGCGGCCACCG
Organism: Arthrobacter oryzae; assembly: GCF_030718995.1. Taxonomy (NCBI): domain Bacteria; kingdom Bacillati; phylum Actinomycetota; class Actinomycetes; order Micrococcales; family Micrococcaceae; genus Arthrobacter; species Arthrobacter oryzae. Next base: position 2,233,191 of record NZ_CP132204.1, on the reverse strand, counting down.
GTATGGGGGTGGCCGACCTGCACGCCGCAGCGCTCGCCGTCGTGCACCAGACAGTGCCGTTCCAGCAGGCCTGCTGGGCCGGCGTCGACCCCGATTCCCTCATCATGACCTCAATCACCAACTGGCCGCCGTGGCCGGCGCCGGATGAATACGCCGCGCGCTTCGCCGAGACGGAATACGCGGGAACGGAACCGAATCCCTTCGCTGAGCTGACCCGGCGGCCGCTGCCTGCCGCCCGGTTATCCGATGCTCCGCACCGCGACGTTGTCAGGAGCGTTCGGCTCAACGACCTGCTCCGTCCACAGGGCCTCGAACACGAACTGCGCGCTGTGTTCCGGACCGACGACGCGTGCTGGGCCGTGGGCGGCGTCTTCCGGGAGCCGGGTCCGGACTTCACCGACCGGGAAGTGGATTTCCTGAGTTCCATCGCCGCTTCCCTGGCCGCGGCCACCCGGGTGGCGGTGCGCCTGGAGCGGCAAGCGATGCGGGGACCGGACGGTCCCCTGATCGTTCTGGTGGGACCACGCGGTGAGCTGCGGGCCGCGACTAAGGCAGCCGCCGCATGGCTTGCGGAGCTGGACGATCAGGCTCCAGGCCGTTTCAGCATCACACTGTATGCCGTGGTGGCTGCCGCGAAGGCGGCTGCGTCCGGAACGGCACGCATGAGGATGCGCGACGCCGGTGACAACTGGGTGGTGCTCCAGGCCAGCCGGCTCATCACCGGAGACGATCCCGGGCAGATGGTGGTCACGGTGGAACCCGCAACCACGAATGAAATGGCCGGCCTCCTGCTCGCCGCCTACGGCGCCACGTCACGGGAACGGGAGGTCTGCCTTGAGCTGGTCTCCGGCTCGACGACGGCGGAAATCGCCGATCATCTGTTCATCTCGCCGCACACGGTGCATGACCACCTGAAGTCCCTCTTTGACAAGGTGGGAGTAGGGAGCCGCGGCGAACTGGTCGCAAGGTTGCGCGGCTGAGCAAGGTTGCGCCGCTGAGCGGCTGCTCAACAGGGCCGTGAGTGCTACTGGCCCTCGTACCACTCGAGAACGCGGAGGGCCCTGAGGGTGTTCCACCGGCTCGGGCGTCCGTCACCTTCCTCCAGGGCGAAATGGGTCCGGCCGGGGTGGGTGTTTTCCAGCAGCCAGGTGCCGTCGGGCTGCCGTTTCGAGGCCAGCGCCTCCACTGCCTCGGCGACGCGTTCATCCGGGCGGTTGCCCACCGCGCGGAAGTAGTCGAGGCCGCGCAACACGTCGAAGAACCAGCGGGTGGGGTACGAGAACGTCAACCAATCGCTGTCGATCAGCCCGCCGGTGGTCTTGCGCCGGAGGAGCCCGCGTTCGAGCAGATACTCCTCCGCACGCTGCCGGGCCGCTATCGAACCTGGGGATCCTCCGGTGGCACGCTCATGCTCAAGCAGGCCCTCGAGCACATTGATCGTGGTGCCGAAGGAGGAGCGCACCGAGCCGCGTTCGGCCTCGCAGTTCCATCCGCCGTCGTCGAGCTGTTCCTTCAGCAGCCGCCGCACAACGCCGTCGACGTCCTCACCGAAGTAGGCGCCAAGTGCCACAGCCATGCCGTTGACGCACGGCTCCACTTCCCCTTCGAAGAAGGGCTGATTGCCCTCCTCCCAGCGGCTGTTGTCCCGAACGCGTGCGACAGCGTTGCGGGCCTGCTCGCTGCCTGGGTCAAGCCCGAAGTCACGCAGCAGCAACAGGCTGTACGTGGTGGCCGTCCACGGCTGGCCGGGCTCCGATTCGTTAAACCGGGCCGGGAAGTATGTGCCGCCGTCCCACTGGCCGTTTTCGTCCTGCAGCGCGAGCAGGCGGGCGCCCCAGCCGCGGGTGGCGACGCGTGCGCGTTCGGCCTGCACTTCCGGGAGTGGCGTGTCTGTGAGGTCGCGCAGGACCTGCCAGCGGATCGCGGGGTCAGAGTCGAGCAGCCAGTCGAGCGCCTCCATCCCCACAAGCTAGCACCCGGTGAGCTATCGCTCCAGCTTCGCCCGCTCCGACGTCCACCCCTGCTGATGGAACCGCTCAAACCCGTCCAGGAGAAGATCCAGCGCGAACTCAAACTCAAACTGATCGTCGCAGCCCTGCGAAACAACCGAGCCGTCGTCGTGATTGGCTGCCATGGCGACCTGCAGAATGTTGGGGTACCGCCTTGCCATCTCCTGCAGCATCGCTGCCTGCGTTTCAGGCGGGAGATCAGCCGGCGCCCCGCCGGCCGGGTCGTCGAACAGCTCCTGGGTGAACCCCCACATGCGGCTGCCGAGGGCATGCATCACGTGATGGGTGAGATCGATGGAGAAGCCGCCGGCCAGGAACATTCCGATGAACGAGTCCATGTACCCGAGAACCGCCGGCGTCCTGGTGGTGCGGGATTCCAGCACCTGGCGTGCCCATGGATGCCGCAACAGGGATCTCCTTGCCGAGAGCACCCTGAGCCGGACCGCGTTCTTCCAGCCCGCATCGGGATCGGGAGGGTCGATTTCTCCCACGAGGACGTCCACCATGCCGTCGAGGAGTTCCTCTTTGTTGGCGATGTGCTTGTACAGCGCCATCGGCACCACGCCCAGCTCCTGCGCCAGCCGCCTCATGCTCAGTGACTCGAGGCCCGCCTCATCCGCCAGGACGACGGCGGCCGTCAGCACCCGCTCCCGGTTCAGCGGAATCCGTCGTGCCCCTTCGGCGTGCAGAGTCATGTGGGCGCCTTCCGTGCCGATTCGTGTCTACGAGCGTACTACGTACACCCGGCATCGCAGACAGCAAAGCGGCGGGACCACGTGGTCCCGCCGCCTGTTTATCAATGCTGCGCGGCGCTAACGCCGCGGTACATCAGTTCTGAACGATGGTGATCGGGCCACCATTGTCGGTGCAGACGACAGACTCGGTGCTCGTGGCATCAACGGCCTCACCCAGAACGGCGACAGGCCCAACTTCCACGCCACAGATCTCCGCCGTCACATCAGCGGCTACGGCCACGTTGACGTCCTCAAGGATGGTTACGTCCCCAACCGTGACGTTCACCAGGCCGTCATTGACGGTGCTGTTGTCCGCGGCCATGGAAGGCCCTGCGGCCATGCCGACCAGGAACAGGGATCCGGCAACTGCGGTGGTGGCTTTCTTCATAACTGACATGTTTCGCTCCCTCGATTTTGACGCACGCAAACCCCGCTCCCGGGCTGCGGTCAAGACGGCCGCAACGGTAGCTCCGGCCCGGTTTCAGGCCGCGGTTCACTGCATCTCTTTTTGGTTGCTAACAGCACTAAGCCTCAATGGGCACCGGGAGCGCCTGTGGAACAGGCCCGTCTCCCGAGCTGTCAGGTCCCGTTGGGACCTTCCGAAAGGGCATCTATGCGTACAACGCCGCACCCCTTCATGCTTCAACTCTAATCATAAGTAAGCTTAGTTTCAAGTCGATGGGTGAAGTTTTTTCCTCCGCCGCCCGTTTTCCCTCGGCTGGGCTAGTGCGCGTGGTCCCCGCGGCTGTACTCGAACACCCAGCCAATCAGCGCAACCAAGGCGAGCCCGGCGCTGATGTAGACAAGCCAGAATCCGATGGCCATCCCCAGGAAGCCGGTGGCGGCGGCAAGGCCCACCGAGATCGGCCACCAGCTCCAAGGGCTGAAGTGGCCTTGTTCCCCGGCACCTTCATGGGTCTCTGCATCATGACGGTCTTCCGGACGCATCCCGATACGCCGGCCGGTATAACCAAGGTAAAGTCCGATCATCCCGGCCAGGCCACCTACCAGCCACAGGGCCAGGAAGCCAACCGGTTCCGTCCAGCTGGTGATCAATCCGTAAACCACACCAACGGGCACGAAGAACAATGCCAGGCCTCCGAAAATCCAGGATTCGATCTTCACGGCTCCTCCTTCTGCGGCACTTCCCTACGGGGACTGCCTGAGCGCAGTTCCCTTGAGGCAACTCTGGCCCCCGTTCCGGGCCGGGCGTAAGGGACCAAGGACCCGTTCTCGGCCACCAAAGCCGCGCTCCGCCCCGGCAACGGCCGGCATCGGCGCCGCTACGGGCGCCGCGGATAGAGTCAGACGATGACTGCGGATGCCTCCACCCTGATCGGCCCTGTCCAAATGCGGGTGCTTCAGACCTCTGACGCCGGGCCGCTTAGTGCCGCCTACCAGCTGAACCGGGACCACCTGGGCCCTTGGGAGCCCGCCCGGAGTGCGGAGTTCTTCACCCCGGCCGGTCAGTCCGCCGTCATCGAATCAAAGCTCGCTTTGCAGGCGGCGGGGCAGGAGGTTCCGTGGGTTCTTCTTGAAGGCAGCCGCATCATCGGTACGATCACGCTGACGGGCATAGTCCGTGGTCCGTTCCTCAGCGCCAACCTTGGCTACTGGGTGGACAAGGAATTCAACAGCCGCGGCATCGGCAGCGCCGCCGTTGGCCGTGTCCTGGCTGCTGCCAAGGACCACCTGGGGCTGCACCGCGTTCAGGCGGCGACGCTCGTACACAACGCTGCTTCACGGCGGATACTGGCACGCGCAGGCTTTGACGAGATCGGTACGGCGCCGTCCTACCTCAAGATTGCCGGAACCTGGCAGGACCATGTCCTGTTCCAACGCATCCTTGGGTGATTCACTGGAACATACGACGGCGGTCCCGCCCGGGCGCCCGCCGCACAGCTACGGAGGGGCTCCCCATGCGGAAGATCATTCTGATGTGTTCAGTTTCGGTGGACGGATACTTCGAGGGACTGGACCGGGACATCAGCTGGAACCTGGTGGACGAGGAACTGCACCAGCACTTCAACGATGAGTGCAAGGCCATGGGGGCGTTCCTCGACGGACGGATCACCCACGAGCTGATGGCCGGATACTGGCCCACGGCCGACCAGGATCCTGACAGCACTCCTGCCGAGGTGGAGTTCGCCGGTATCTGGCGCGACATGCCCAAGTTCGTCTTCTCCCGGACCCTCACCACCGCAGGATGGAACACCACGGTGATGCACGACGTCGTGCCTGAAGAAATCGCGGAGCTCAAGGCGCAGCCCGGCGGCGATCTCGCGGTGGGTGGCGCCAATCTGGCCGCAACATTCATGCGGCTCGGCCTCATTGATGAATACCGGCTCTACGTCCACCCCGTGGTCCTGGGCCAGGGCCAGGGCCGGCCGCTGTTCGAGGCACCGGACGTTCGGATGAACCTGAAGCTGGCCGGGACGAGGACGTTCGGCAACGGGGTGGTCCTGCTCCATTACGAGCGCGGCCAGGACTGAAGGAACCTCAGGCAAAAGCCGACTTCCCGGTCACGGCGCGTGCCACGATCAGCGAGTTGATCTCGTAGCTGCCCTCATACGTATAGAGGATTTCGGCGTCGCCAAACAGCTTGCCCATCTCATAGTCGCTGCTGATCCCGTTGCCGCCCATCAGCGACCTGCCCATTGCCACCGAGGCGCGCGCCAGCCGGGTAGTGGTGGACTTCGCCATGGCAGCCTGCACCATCTCCAGCTTGCCGTCCTGCTGAATGCGGGCCAGCTGGGCCATCAGCGCCAGGGAGGCGCTGGCATTGCCCAGGATTTCAGCCAGCTGCTGCTGGATGAGCTGGAACCGGGCCAATTCCTTGCCGAACTGCTTCCGTTCCAGGGCATAGGAACGGGCGACGTCGAACGCGGCCAGCTGGATGCCGGCCCCCTGCCAGCCCACCCAGGCGCGCGAATCGCGGAGCAGATCGTTGGCCTTCGAGAAATCCGTGGCCCCGGGCAGGAGATTGGATTCCGGGATCCGCACGTCATCCAGCCGGATGTCCGCATTCTGCATGATCCGCAGGCCGATCTTGTTTGAGATCTTCGTGGCGGAGTAACCGGTGCGGTCCGTCTCCACGATGAAGCCCTTGATCTGCCGGTCCGCTTCATCCCGGGCCCAGACCAGCGCGAAGTCGGCGATGGTCCCGGCGCCGATCCACCGCTTGGCGCCGTTGATCACCCATTCGCCGCGCTCCAGCCGGGCGGACGTTTCCAGCCCGCCGGCAATGTCCGAACCGTGCTCAGGCTCCGTGAGTGCGAACGCGCCAAGCTGGGTGAATGCCTTCAACCCTGGCAGCCACCGCTGTTTCTGCGCTTCCGAACCGAGCTCGTCGATCATCCCCACGATCAGCTCGTTATGGATCCCCACCAGCGCGGACAGGGACACGTCGGCCCGGGCAACCTCCACATACATCAGGCCCTTGAAGAGCTTCGAGGTCCCGTCCGTCTGCAGTCCGCCCAGCCCGTACTTGCCCATTTCGGCCAGCAGTCCGAACGGAAATTCCTCGCGGTTCCAGTACTCGATGGACGCCGCGCGGACACGGGACTGCAGGAAGTCCCGCACTTCCAGATACCGTGAGCGCTCCCCTGCCGGCAGCAGGTCCACGATGTACATGAGGTCCGCATCCGGGAACGGCGGCGCCTCCGGAACTATGGTGGTTTCCCCGCCGTCACGTCGTTGTGGCTGCACCGGCACGCGTCCCTTCGCTCTTCCAAACCCTTGGATGTCCTAGTATATTGCACAGTGATATGGATCACTAGGCGAAAGGCCCCCATGACAGTCACCGATGACTTCCGGGCAGCGAGGGACAGGCTCCTGGCCCTGCGCGAGGACTACGGCCAGGCACGGGATAAGTTCCAGTGGCCCCGCTTCGAGGAGTTCAACTTCGCCCTCGACTGGTTCGACCGGATTGCGGCTGACCCGGACAAGGGTTCCAACCCTGCCCTGGTGATCGTGGAGCAGGACGGCAGCGCCACGCGGCGCACCTTCGCGGAGCTTTCCATGCGGTCCGGCCAAGTGGCGAACTGGCTCCGCAGCCAGGGCGTGCGCCGCGGCGACCGGATGATCATCATGCTGGGCAACCAGGTGGAGCTGTGGGAACTCATGCTCGCCGGCATCAAGCTGGGCATCGTCATGATTCCCACCACCACCCTGATGGGCCCCGCCGACCTGACGGACCGGGTGGAGCGCGGCGAGGCGGGCTGGGCCGCCGTCGGACGTTCCAACATCGGCAAGTTTGCCGGTGTCCCCGGCAACTACACGCTGATTGAAATCGCCGACGGCGACGCTCCCCCCGCAACTCCAGCAGGCGCCAACGCGGGCGCCGCCCACTACGCGGAGGCAGCCGGCGCACCAACCGAGTTCACCCCCGACGCGCCCACCAAGGCGGACGAAACCCTGCTCCTCTACTTCACCTCCGGAACCACGTCCAAGGCCAAACTGGTGGAGCACACCCACACGTCCTACCCCGTGGGCCACCTGTCCACCATGTTCTGGATCGGGCTGGGCCCCGGCGACGTGCACCTGAACGTCGCGTCCCCCGGCTGGGCCAAGCACGCCTGGTCCAACGTGTTCACCCCCTGGATCGCCGAGGCCTGCGTCTTCATCTACAACTACAGCCGGTTCGATGCCAAGGCCCTCATGGAACAGATGGACCGCGAGAAGGTGACCAGTTTCTGCGCCCCGCCCACCGTGTGGCGCATGCTGATCCAGGCCGACCTCACCCTCCTGAAGAACCCGCCCAGCAAGGTGGTCTCCGCCGGGGAACCCCTCAACGCCGAGGTAATCGACCAGGTCCACCGCGCATGGGGCCAGACCATCCGCGACGGCTTCGGGCAGACCGAATCCACCGTGCAGATCGCCAACACTCCGGGCCAGCCGATCAAGATCGGCGCCATGGGCAAGCCCCTGCCGGGCTACGACGTGGTGCTGGTTGACCCCGCCACAGGAGAAGAAGCCGACGACGGCGAGCTCTGCCTCCGGCTCGACCCCCGACCTGTGGGACTGATGAAGGCCTACTACGGCGACCCGGAGAAAACCGCCGACGCCTTCCGCGACGGTTACTACCACACCGGCGACATGGCCAGCCGGGACGAGCGCGGCATCATCACCTATGTAGGCCGCGGTGACGACGTGTTCAAATCCTCCGACTACCGGCTGTCCCCGTTCGAGCTGGAAAGCGTGCTGATCGAGCACCCCGCCGTGGCGGAGGCCGCCGTGGTCCCCTCTCCCGACCCGCTCAAGCTGTCCGTGCCCAAAGCATTTGTGGTCCTGGCCGCCGGGCACCAGCCCGGCCCCGAACTCGCCGAGGACATCCTGCGCTACTGCCGCGATCATCTGGCCCCCTTCAAGCGCATCCGCCGGCTGGAATTCGCGGACCTGCCCAAGACCATCTCCGGCAAGATCCGGCGAGTGGAACTGCGGCACAACGAAGAGCTCCGGCACGGCGGCGGCCCGCTGCCCGAGGGCCTCGGGACCGAGTACTCGGAGGCGGATTTCCCCGGCCTGAAAAGCTAGGCTGAAGCAACCCACATGTCAGGAGGTGCCATGGGAAACCCGCTCCCGCGCGATCCCATTGCCGACGCCCAGCGCAACTGGGAACAGCACGGCTGGGGGGACGTCGCAGCGCCCATGGCCGCCATCACGGCAATCATGCGGACCCAGCAGATCCTGCTGGCACGGATCGAAGGCGTCCTCAAGCCCTTCGGCCTCACCTTCGCCCGCTATGAACTCCTGGCGCTCCTGAGTTTCGCCCGCAGCGGCGCGCTGCCCATGAACAAGGCGAGCGCGCTCCTGCAGGTGCATCCCACGTCGGTGACCAACGCCGTCGACCGCCTCCAGGACGCCGGGCTGGTGGTGCGGTCCCCGCACCCCACGGACGGCCGCACCACCCTGATCGAACTCACCGCCGAGGGACGAACCCTGGCCAAAAGTGCAACGGCGGCACTCAACACCGAGGTGTTCGGCCAGTCCGGTTTTGGCAACCAGGATGTGGACCAGCTGATCCGGATCCTGGGGAAATTCCGCCGGAACGCGGGCGACTTCGCCGACTGACCCCCGCGTTGCGTTGAAGAACCCGCAGCCGGCCCTAGACTTCGGAGGACTGGACCTGAAGCTGAGGAGAGCGCAATGATTCCGGAAATCAACATCTGGGCCGTATTGCTGGCCACCCTGTCCAGCATGGTGGTGGGATCTGTCTGGTACACGCCCAAGGTGTTCGGCAACTACTGGATGAAGGTCGCCAACGTGACGCCCAGCGGCGAGGCCAAGGACGCGGTCAAACCCATCCTGATCACGCTGGTGGTCAGCTTTGTCAGCGCCCTGGTACTGGCCGGATCAGCCGCCATCTCCCAGCATTTCTACGGCGGGAACTTCCTGGCCAACACGCTGATCACCGCTGTCATCCTCTGGGCCGGATTCACCGCCGCCCGCTTCATCACGCATGACGCCTTCGAAGGCCGCCCTGCCGGGCTGACCGTGCTGAACTGCGCCCACGAACTGGTCACCCTGGTGGTCATGGGCCTGATCATCGGGCTGTTCGGCATCAGCGCGGCCTAGCCGGGCCTACGGGCGTGAGGGTTTCGCCCGAAGGTGCATCCGTTCGCCTTGCCGGCCAAAGAGGCTGATGAATTCCACCGGCTGCTTCTCCGCGCGGCCGAACCAGTGCGGCGTCCGTGTATCAAATTCGGCGGCTTCCCCGGCAGGCAGCACGATGTCCGTGTCCCCGAGGACCAGCCGCAGTTTGCCGTTGAGCACGTAGATCCATTCGTAGCCCTCGTGGACCTGGGGCGTGGGCTCCTCGTGCGGGCCTGCATTCAGGATGAGCTTGTAGGCCTGCACCCCGCCGGGTTTCCGCGTCAGCGGAATGATGGTCATCCTCTTGCTGACGATGGGCCTCAGGTGAACTCGGGGGTCGCCCGTGGCGGGTGCCCCCACGAGCTCGTCCAGCGGCACCTGGTGCGCCTTGGCCAGCGGCAGCAGCAGTTCCAGGTTGGGCCGGCGCTGGCCGGACTCCAGCCGTGAAAGCGTGCTGACGGAAATCCCCGTGGCAGCAGCCAAGGCAGTCAGCGTGGTGTCGCGGCTCAGCCGCAGGGCGCGGAGCCTGGGGCCCACTGCAGCCAGGACGTCATCGAGTTCTTCCATGCCCCAAGTTTGCCACTTCAGCAAAGATGTTTGCCGCTATTCATGCCGCCGTCGACGATGGATTCGGAGGTAAGAAAAATGGACAAACAGAACAACACACCGGTGGACGTCGTCATTGTTGGCGGCGGCGCCGCGGGCCTGAATGCGGCCCAGATGCTGGGCCGGTCCCGCCGCTCCGTAGTGGTGGTGGACGGCGGCGAGCCCCGGAATGCGCCCGCCAAGGGAGTGCACGGATTCCTGTCGCGCGACGGCGTCAGCCCGGCCGAGCTGTACCGGATCGGCCGGGAGGAAGCAGAGTCCTACGGCGTACGGATCATCAGCGGCCAGGTTTCCGGGGCCGCGGGTTTCAGGGGCGCCTTCGCGGTGGAACTTGCGGATGGCTCCGCGGTGCGGGGACGGAGGCTCCTGATCGCCACGGGCCTGGTGGATGAGCTGCCGGACATTCCGGGGCTCCGCGAACGGTGGGGCAGGGATGTGCTGCATTGTCCCTACTGCCATGGCTGGGAAGTGCAGGACCAGCCCATCGGCATCCTGGGCACCGGGCCCTTCGCTGCCCATCAGGCGCTCCTCTTCCGCCAGTGGAGCGCCGACATCACGCTCTTCCTCAATAACGCAATGGAGCCCACGGAGCTCGAACTGCACCAGCTCGCCGCCCGCGGAATCACGGTGGTCCACGGTCCCGTGCGGGCCCTGCAGGTGGACAACGACAAGCTGGCCGGCGTGCTGTTGTCCGATGGCAGCCTGGTGCCGGTGGCCGCAGTGGCCACGGCGCCGCGCTTCATGGCGCGGGCTTCAGCCTTCGCGGACCTTGGACTCAAGGCAGTCCCGCATCCGATGGGGATGGGCGAATACCTCGAAACCGACGAGGACGGGGCAACCGGCGTCCCTGGGGTCTGGGCGGCAGGCAACGTCACCGACCTTCGCGCGCAGGTGTTGTCCTCGGCAGCTGCCGGCGCCTGGACCGGCGTGGTGATCAACGCGGACCTCATGGCCGAGGAGCTCGAGGACGCCGCCACGGCGTATCGTGGCAGTGTCACGGCGTAGCGCGGGCAGCCCCTGAGGGCACGCTGCCGGGACGGAAATGCCGGCAGCAAGGAGACATGGATGAAGTTTGACGAGTCGTTCTGGGATGAACGCTACCGCCAGCACGGCTCGGTCTGGAGCCGCAATCCGAACCCCACCCTGCTGGCCGAAGCCGCCGGCCTGCGCCCCGGCTCTGCCCTCGACGTGGGCAGCGGCGAGGGCGCCGATTCACTCTGGCTGGCACGCCAGGGCTGGCGGGTCACGGCGGTGGACATTTCCTCGGTGGCGCTGGCACGGGCCGCCGAGAGGGCGTCGCAGGATGCGGACGCTGCCGCCCGGATCACTTGGGCACACCACGACCTCACCAGCTCACCGCCCCCGGCAGGCACCTTCGACCTCGTCTCGGCCCAGTTCATGCACCTGCCCCTGGCCGAGCGGACCGAGCTGTACCACCGGCTCGCGGCGTCCGTTGCGCCTGGCGGGACCCTCCTGATCGTGGGCCACCACCCCTCCGACCTCGAGGCGGGAATCCACCGCCCCAGCGACCCCGGCCTGCTCTTCACCCCGGAGGAAATCGCCGCCGGGCTGGATCCGGACGAATGGGAAATCGACGTCTGCGAGGCCCGCCGGCGGTCCGTGACGGACGCGAACGGCGGCTCCTTCACCGTCACCGATTCAGTGCTGCGCGCCCACCGCCGGGCGCCGCGGCCGTAAGGCCGGCCCCATCCCGACCCTAGGGCCGGACCCCGGCCCGCCGGCTTCGCAACGTTTTGACCGCTAATACTTGACGGCGCCCTATGACGCAGGTTACAGTTTTTCCTGTCGGTTATACGAATAACTGATTCGTATAACCAGGCCCAAGGAGGTGCCCGTGCCGAAGCCCCGGCCATCGTCAGGTCCCACCATGCACGACGTCGCGGCAGCTGCCGGCGTTTCCCAGGCAACAGTCTCCCTGGTGCTGAACTCCGTCTCCGGCTCCCGATTCTCGGACGAAACCCGGAAACGTGTCATGGATGCCGTGCAGCAGCTTGACTACCGCACCAACGCCCATGCCAAGACCCTCCGGGACGGTATTGCGGGCATCATCGGCTTCCTGGGCGACGCCGTCGCGACCGCCCCTTTCGCAGGAAAGATCATCGAAGGAGCACAGGAGCGCGCCTGGGAGGATGGACTCCTCCTGCTCACCATGAACACGGGCGGCGACAAAGCCCTCGAGGCAGCCTCGCTGGACTCCATGCTCTCTTACAAGGTGGCCGGCGTGGTCTACGCAGGCATGTACCACCGGCGGCTCGACGTACCCGAGGCCCTCCAGGCAGTCCCCTCGGTGGTGCTGAACTCGCAGGACCGCAAGCTGAGAATTCCCAGCGTAGCACCGGACGAGGAGCTGGGCGGCTACACCGCCACCCGGCGCCTACTCGACGCCGGGCATGAGCGGGTGGCGATGATCAACATCGAAACGCTGGAGAGCGAACTCCCCGCCGCCGTCGGACGTTTCAACGGCTACACGAAAGCCATGACCGAAGCCGGACTGCCCGTCCGCCCGGAACTGGTGCGCTTCGGCAGCGGCAATGAACTGGACGGATTTACCCACACCATGGACCTGATGACGGGCGATAACCCGCCGTCGGCAATCTTCTGCGCGAATGACCGCACCGCGTGGGGCGCCTACCAGGCCGCCACGGAGCTGCACCTGTCGATTCCCCGCGATGTATCCATCATCGGCTTCGACAACCAGGAAACCCTGGCCCCGCACCTGCGGCCGGGTCTCACCACCCTTGAGTTGCCCTTCGTGGAAATGGGGCGCCGCGCGGTCGACCTCATCCTGCAGGGCGCCGAGCCGGACGGACGGGTCGAGTTCATGACCTGCCCCCTGATTGAACGGAACTCAGTGACACATCCAAAGGAGAAGCCATGAGCCGCACCTTGGCCCGATCCACGCCGGCACCGCCGCTGGCGCCAACACCCGGGCCCACAAACAGGAAGCCTCTTCCTCTGCGCCTAAAAAGGGCTGGCAGGGCCTGGCAGTTATACGTATTACTAGTCCCGGCGCTGATTTACATCGCCGTCTTCAAGTACTGGCCCATGTACGGGGTGCAGATCGCTTTCCGCAACTACAACCCAGTGGACGGTTTTACCGGGAGCCCGTGGGTCGGGCTGCAGCACTTCATCCGGTTCATCAGCTCCTACCAGTTCGGCCAGGTCGTGGGGAACACGCTCTGGATCGCCGTCCTGGGCCTGCTGGTGGCCTTCCCGATCCCGATCATCCTGGCCCTCCTGGTCAACCAGCTCCAGAGCGAGCGGTTCAAGAAGTTCACCCAGACGGTGCTGTACTCGCCGGCGTTCATATCTACGGTGGTGGTGGTGGGCATCATGTTCGTCCTGCTTTCCCCGCGTTCCGGGCTGGTGAACAATGCGATCCAGCTGGCGGGAGGTGAACCCGTTTTCTTCATGGGCTCCGCGGAGTGGTTCCGCCCCATCTACGTGATCTCCGATGTCTGGCAAAACGCCGGCTTCGCCATGATTGTCTACCTGGCGGCCCTGTCCGGCATTGACCCTGCATTGCACGACGCCGCCAAGGTGGACGGCGCCTCCAAACTGCAGCGCATCCGGCACATCGATCTGCCGGGCATCATGCCCGTGATCACTGTCCTGTTCATCCTGGCCATCGGCAACCTGCTCAACGTCGGCTTCGAAAAGGCACTGCTCATGCAGACAAACCTGAACCTGCCGACGTCGGAAATCATCCAGACGTACGTTTACCACGCAGGCCTGCAGCAGGCCCAGTTCAGCTATTCGGCCGCCATCGGCCTGTTCAATTCCATCCTCAACCTTGTGTTGCTGCTGACCTTCAACTGGGTAGCGCGCCGGGCCAACCAAGCAACCCTGTGGTGATGCCGCTATGACCCTGAACACCAAACCCGTGGCCGTTCCGGCCCCCGCAACCAGGCCCCGACCCGCTAAGCGCACGCAAACGTTCCGCGACAGGTGGGCAGACTCGGCCTTCAACATCGCCGCCGTCACCATCCTGTCGCTGTCCATCATCGCGGTGGTCTACCCGCTCTACTTCATCGTCATCGCGTCCATCAGCGATCCGAACGCCGTCTACGAAGGCAAAGTCTGGCTGTTCCCGTCCGGCGTGACCCTGGAGGGATACGAGCGGATCTTCGCGGACAGCCGGATCTGGAACGGCCTGGGCAACACCGTGATCTACACCCTGCTGGGCTCGGCGATCAGCGTGACCACCATCCTGTTCGGCGCCTACGCCCTGTCCCGCAAGGACATGCCGGGGCGGAAGATCCTGATGCTCCTGTTCGTGGTCACCATGTTCTTCGACGGCGGCCTCATCACCAAGTACCTGGTGGTCCGGGACCTCGGCATGCTGGACACGGTCTGGGCGGTTGTCCTGCCCGGCGCCGTGGGCGTGTGGAACCTGATCATCGCCCGGTCCTTCTTCGAAAACACCATCCCCGAAGAGCTCCGGGAAGCCGCCCAGATGGACGGCGCCAACGACTTCACGTTCTTCTTCAAGATGGTCCTCCCCCTGTCCAAACCGCTGATCATGCTCATGATCATGGTCCACGTGGTGGCGCACTGGAACTCGTTCTTCGACGCCCTCATCTTCCTGAACGATGACACGAAATACCCGCTGCAGCTGGTGCTCCGGAACATCCTGATCCAGTCGGACGTCTCCTCCGCCGGCACCACCGGCGGAGACATCGAGTCCTACGCCGCGGCGCAGAGAATCGGCGAACTGACCAAGTACGCCATGATCGTCGTCTCCAGCCTGCCCCTGATGATCGCGCTTCCGTTCATGCAGAAGCACTTCACCAAGGGCACCATGATCGGCGCCGTGAAGAGCTGACCCCCCGAAGACAAAAGCATTACCCGACGCCGGAACCCCCTTTCGCCGTCGCCACACCCCCCACCCAGAAAAGGAACGACCCATGGCTACCAGCCGCAAACTCGCCGTCCTTGGCGCCCTGATGGCAGGAACGATGCTGTTCACCGCCTGCTCGGGCAGCTCCAACGGTTCCGCCGCCATCAAAGACTCGTCCGCGGAGTTCGGCTTCCAGGAGACCGGCTTCCCGATCGTCAAGGACACGCTGACGCTCAAGTTCTCCGGAACCAAGTCCGCGCTCGCCCCCGATTACAACACCATGTCCCTGGTGCAGCAGTGGGAAAAGGACACCAACATCCACATCGACTGGGAGAACCTCCCGGAGACGGTGTTCAAGGAAAAGAAAAACCTCATCCTGGCCAGCGGCGACCTGCCCGACGCCTTCTTCAACAGCGGGCTCACCGACGCGGAAATCGCCACCTACTCGGCCAGCGGAACACTTATCCCCCTCGAAGACCTCATTCAGAAAAATGCCCCCAACCTGTCCAAGCTGCTCGCCGACCGGCCGGACATCAAAGCGGCCATCACCTCCTCCGACGGGCACATTTACTCCCTGCCCTCCGTCGAAGAGCTGGGACTCGTCCAGTTTCCCAACGAGATGGCCATCAACACCGCGTGGCTGAACAAGCTGGGCATCCCGATGCCCAAGACCGTGGACGAACTGCATGATGCCCTGCTCGCCTTCAAGACCAAGGACGCGTCAGGCACCGGTAAAACCATCCCGCTGAGCTTCATGCCCGGCTCCTGGTGCGGTGACATCGTTGACCTCATCGCCGCCTTGGGCGGAGTCCCGGACAACATGGACCACAGGATCGTCCAGGACGGCAAGGTCATCTACACCGCCACCCAGGACGGCTACAAAAAGGCCCTCCAGACCCTGCATACCTGGTATCAGGAAGGCCTGATCGATCCCGAATCGTTCTCCCAGGATGACAAGGCCTACCTGGCCAAGGGCAAGGCCAGCACCGAAAACCTGGGCTCCTTCGTCTGGTGGGAAGTCAAGGAAATGGTCGGCGCCGACCGCGCCGGCGACTACAAACTGCTCCCCGTACTTGAGGGCGTGGACGGCAAGCGGCTCGCCAGCCAGTCCAACAACCAGGAAATCGCCCGCGGCGCCTTCGCTGTGACCCGCGCCAACAAATACCCTGCCGCCACCATCCGCTGGGCAGACAACCTGTACGATCCCATCCAGTCCGCCCAGGCCAACTGGGGCCCCATCGGTGAAACCCTGCAGAAGGACCCCGCCACCGGGCTGCTGACGCAGATCCCCGCGGCCGCGGGAACCAGTGAAGGCGAACGCCGCCAGAAGGTTGCCCCGGGCGGCCCGAAGGCCAACACCGCGGAGAACTTCGAGAAGGTCGTGGCACCCGAGCCGCGCGCGGCCGAGCGGCAGAAGACCGTCGAGGAGAACTACAAGCCTTTCGCAGCCAACGACGGTTACCCCCCGGTGGCACTGTCCAACGAGGAAGTCCAGCAGATCAGCACCATCGAGACGGACGTGGCCGCTATCGTCAAGCAGACCACGGCGAAATGGATCGTCTCCGGCGGCATCGAGGCGGAGTGGGACGGATACGTCTCGCAGCTGAAGAACATCGGCCTGGACAAGATGGTGGACGTCTACCAGCAGGCCTACGACAGGTACCAGAAGAACTCCTGACCTTCCCGCATCCCAGCCG
This sequence comes from Arthrobacter oryzae, assembly GCF_030718995.1. NCBI lineage: Bacteria > Bacillati > Actinomycetota > Actinomycetes > Micrococcales > Micrococcaceae > Arthrobacter > Arthrobacter oryzae. The sequence continues at coordinate 2,216,690 of NZ_CP132204.1, read as the reverse complement.
CCGGGCACGGACTTCCGTGCCCGGCGGCTCCATCAGCCTGCCCGGGCCCCCACACTTCCCGCGGCAGCTCCACGAAACGAGACCCTGACCCATGAACACCGCCACGCCCACCCTTGGGGCCTACCGGCCGGCGATGCACTACGCCTGCAAGGACACCTGGCTCAACGACCCCAACGGCCTGGTCTTCCACGATGGCATTTACCACCTGTACTACCAGAACAACCCGTTCGGGAACGTCCACAGCAACATGTCCTGGGGCCACGCCACATCCACGGACCTGGTGAATTGGGACGAACAGCCGGTGGCCATCCCGTGCGACGAAACAGAGGAAATCTTCTCCGGCAGCATCGTGGTGGACCAGGACAACACCGCCGGCTTCGGCCTGTCCGGAACAACCCCGCTGGTTGCCATCTACACCAGCGCCTACAAGGCCGGTTCAGCACATGAGGGCATGCAGGCCCAGTCCATCGCGTGGAGCACCGACGGCGGATACACCTGGACCAAGTACTCTGGCAACCCGGTCCTCACCAGGAACTCGCCGGAATTCCGCGACCCCAAGGTCTTCCGCTACGACGGCCCCGCCGGAAGCTACTGGGTGATGGCCGCTGTCGAAGCCCACGACTACGCGGTGCTGCTCTACCGCTCCGACAACCTTAAGAACTGGGAATACCTCAGCACCTTCGGCCCGGCCAACGGCACCGGCGGCATCTGGGAGTGCCCGGACCTATTTGAACTGCCCGTGGACGGAGATGCAGGGAACACCAGGTGGGTCCTGACCGTGAACATGAACCCCGGCGGACCCAACGGAGGATCAGCAGGGCAGTACTTCGTGGGAGAGTTCGACGGCGTGACGTTCACCTCCGAAACGACCGTCACGGAGGGCATGCAGGACCCGGAGCGCGTGGGTGACTACCACTGGCTCGATTGGGGCCGGGACTACTACGCGGCTGTGTCCTTCAGCAATGTCCCCGGCGGTCGTCGGCTAATGATCGGCTGGATGAACAACTGGCAGTATGCCAACCACATCCCCACTTCACCCTGGCGCAGCCCCATGAGCCTGGTACGCGAAGTGTCCCTCGCCTCGATTCACGGTGAACCCCGGCTCATCCAGCAGCCAGCACCGGAATGCACTGCAGGTTCCGTTCCCGGACCGGCCCGGAGCCTGCCCTTGAACGGCATGGTGGCGGTCGACGGCGGCACTCCGGTACAGCTGATCGAGGCCACCTTTAGGGCGGGGACAGCCAGCGAGTTCGGCCTGGTGGTCCGGGGAGCCGGGAACGGTTCATCGGGGACCCGGATCAGCATCCGCCCCGGCAGCGGACAACTCATGCTGGACCGAACCAACTCCGGCGACACTGGCTTCCACGAGGCCTTCCCGTCCATCAGCACAGCACCGCTGCCGGCACGGGACGGGACCTACTCCCTGCGGATTTTCGTGGACCACTGCTCCGTTGAGGTCTTCGCCCAGGGCGGACTCGTGACACTTACTGAACTGATATTCCCGGACCCTTCAGACACCGGCATCACAGTGTTCTCCACCGGGGGAACGGCGGAGGCTTCCCTGCAGCTCACGGACCTGGCCTGACAGTGCATCCAGAATGGTGCCGGATCCGCTAGCGGTGCTTGAATTCGGGCTGGCGCTTCTCCGAGAAGGCGGCCATGCCTTCTTTCTGGTCCTCGGTGGAGAAGACTGAGTGGAAGAGGCGCCGCTCGAAAAGCACGCCCTGCGCCAGGCCGGTTTCGAAGGCCGCGTTGACCGCTTCCTTGGCCACCATGGTTACCGGCTTGGACTTGGACGCGATCACCTCGGCGGCCTTGATGGCTTCCTCCACCACGTCGGCTGCGGGCACCACCCGGGACACCAGCCCGGCACGCTCAGCTTCCTCCGCGTCCATGAACCGCCCGGTAAGGATCAGGTCCATGGCCTTGGACTTGCCGACGGCGCGGGTGAGCCGCTGCGAGCCGCCCATGCCCGGCAGCACGCCCAGGTTGATCTCCGGCTGGCCGAACTTGGCGTTGTCCCCGGCGATGATGAAATCGCACATCATGGCCAGCTCGCAGCCGCCGCCCAGGGCAAAGCCTGACACAGCCGCCACCACCGGAATGCGCAGCCGGGTGAAATCCTCCCAGCCGCGGAACCAGTCCGCGGCGTACATGTCCATGTAGTCCTGCTCGGCCATCTCCTTGATGTCCGCGCCGGCAGCAAACGCCTTGCCGGACCCGGTGACCACCACGGCGCCCACTGCGGGATCAGCGTCCATGGCGGTGACGGCAGCAACAAGTTCATCCATGGTGGCTTTGTTCAGCGCGTTCAGCGCTTCGGGCCGGTTCAGCGTCACCAGCCCCACTCGTCCGCGCCGCTCCACCAGAATGTTCCCGTACTGTTCCGTCATGCCTGACTCCTCACGTGGTTCTGCTTCGAAAACTGCCGGCTTGCTAGTGGGCGGATTTGTCCCTGATGTCGGTGATGATGCCGGAGAAGTCCCGGCCCGCACCGCCCTCAGCCGCAAACGTATCGTAAATCTCCGATGCCAGCGGCCCCATCCGGGCGGCCACCCCGGTACTTTGCAGCGCGTTCAGCGCCAGCTTGAGGTCCTTCGCCATCAGCGCCCCGGCAAAGCCCGGCTGGTAGTCGCGGTTGGCCGGACTGGTGGGCACCGGCCCCGGAACGGGGCAGTTGGTGGTCAACGCCCAGCACTGCCCGGATGCCGCGGACGCAACGTCGAAGAGGGCCTGGTGCGTGAGCCCCAGCTTCTCGCCGAGCACGAACGCTTCACTCACCGCGATCATGGAGACGCCGAGAATGAGGTTGTTGCAGACCTTGGCGGCCTGGCCCGCGCCGTGGCCGCCGCAATGGACAACTCGCTTGCCCATCACTTCCAGCATCGGCTTCACTGCTTCGAAGTCCTCCGGCAGGGCTCCCACCATGAAGGTCAGGGTTCCGGCCTCGGCCCCCACCACGCCGCCGGAAACAGGAGCGTCCACCGCACGGTGTCCGGCGGCAACGGCGAGCGCGGACGCCTCCCGCGCCTCGTCCACGTTGATGGTGGAGCAGTCCAGGAACATGGTGCCCGGCGCGGCAGCCTCCAGCAGGCCTGGCTGGCCGGCCGACCCGCGGTAGGCATCCAGGACGTGCTGTCCGCTGGGAAACATGGTGAGCACCACGTCCGCCCCGGCAACGGCCTCGGCGGGCGACGCAACGGTGGGTACGCCGTGCTCCCGGGCCGCGTCCAGCGCCGCCGGCACCACGTCGAACCCGGCCACCGTGTACCCGGCCTTGACCAGGTTCACGGCCATGGGCCCGCCCATATGCCCCAGCCCCAGGAACGCTACGTGTTCCTTCTTCCCGGCTCCTGTGGTTTCAGGCATTGCTTCAGACATTGCGGGCCTCCTTTGCTTGCAGGTTGAGCTCCCGGTCCCCCAGCGGCTCGAAGAACCTCGCGACGTCGGCAGCGGAGACCTCGTGCAGGGCGGCCGGCTTCCACTGCGGGTTCCGGTCCTTGTCCACCACCTGCGCGCGGATCCCTTCGCGGAAGTCCGCGCCGGCCAGGAACCGCAGGCCAACGCGGTATTCCTCGGCAAGGACTTCCTCCAGGCTCAGCCCACGCGCGCGACGGAGCGATGCCAACGCCACTTTCACGGCAGTAGGCGACTTCGCCTCAATAGTGTCTGCCGCCTCACCGGCGGCTTCCCCGTCAAAGGTGCGGAGCCGGCGGAAGATGTCCTCGGCGTCATCACTCGCGTAGCAGGAGTCGATCCAGTCCCGTTGCCCGGCCAGCGCCGAAGCCGGCGGCTCCTCCGCAAAGCGTCCGACGGCGTCTTCCGCCGCTTCGGTCTCCAGCGCGGCCGCCAGCGCAGGAAGGTTTCCGGACGACACAAAGTGGTCCGCCAGGCCCAGGAACAAGGCGTCCGCACCGCTCAGGTGGGCGCCCGTCAGGGCCGCATGGGTGCCCGACTCCCCCGGCGAGCGGGACAGCAGCAGGGTGCCGCCGACGTCGGGCACAAATCCAATGGTTGTCTCCGGCATGCCGGTGCGGGTGCGCTCGGTGACCACACGGACGGACCCGTGGGCGGAGATCCCCACGCCGCCGCCCAGCACCAGGCCGTCCATGAAGGCCACATAGGGCTTGGAGTATCCGGCGATCAGCGCGTTCAACTGGTACTCGGTGCGCCAGAAGTCCGCCGTGGCCTCACCGCCCGCCAGCATGTCCTCGTAGATGGCCACGATGTCACCGCCGGCGCACAGCCCCCGCTCCCCGGCGCCGTGCACCAGAACGGTGGCCACGCCGTCGTCGTCCTCCCATGCCGTGAGCTGGTCAAGCATGGCGGCGGCCATGCCGGCGGTGAGCGCGTTGACGGCCCTGGGCCGGTTCAGCGTGATGACGCCGAGGTGGCCGCGCCGCTCAAACAGAACTTCGTCCGTGGGCGTTGCGGAACTTGCAGTGTTCGTACGTGGGGTAGGTCCTGCGGTCATCAGCTGCCTTCCGGCATCACGTAGCTGGCGCCTTGGCGGATGCCGGAGGGCCAGCGGGTGGTCACGGTCTTGGTCTTGGTGTAGAAACGGAACGCGTCGGCCCCGTGCTGGTTCAGGTCCCCGAAGCCGGAGGCCTTCCAGCCGCCGAACGTGTAATAAGCGATGGGTACCGGGATGGGCACGTTGATGCCCACCATACCCACCTGCACGCGGCTTGCGAAGTCACGGGCGGCGTCGCCGTCGCGGGTGAAGATGGCCACGCCGTTGCCGAACTCGTGCTCGCTGCAGAGCCGGAGCGCTTCGTCATAGTCCGCCGCGCGGAGGACGCTGAGGACCGGGCCGAAGATCTCTTCCTTGTAGATCTTCATGTCCTTGGTGACGTTGTCGAAGAGCGTGGGGCCAACCCAGAACCCGCCGTCGTAGCCGTCCACGGTCAGGCCGCGGCCGTCCGTCACCAGGGTGGCGCCTTCGTCCACACCGGACTGGATGTAGCCTTCGATCCGTTCCTTGGCGGACGCCGCCACCACCGGCCCGAAGTCCGAGTCCTTGTCCAAGCTGTGGCCCACCTTGAGGTGCTTGACCCGTTCTTCGAGCTTGGACACCAGGGCATCTGCCGTTTCCTTGCCCACCGGGACGGCCACGGAGATGGCCATGCACCGTTCGCCGGCTGACCCGTAACCTGCACCCATCAGCGCATCCACCGCCATGTCGAGGTCCGCGTCCGGCATGATCACCATGTGGTTCTTGGCGCCGCCGAAGCACTGTGCCCGTTTGCCGTGGGCGGCCGCCGTGGCGTAGATGTACTGGGCGATCGGGGTGGACCCCACGAAGCCGATGGCCTTGACACGCTCATCCTCGAGCAGCGCATCCACGGCTTCCTTGTCCCCGTTGACCACGTTGAACACCCCGTCCGGAACGCCCGCCTCGGTGAAGAGTTCGGCGAGGCGCAGCGGTACGGAGGGGTCACGCTCCGAGGGCTTGAGGATGAACGCGTTGCCTGCGGCCAGGGCCGGCCCGGACTTCCACAGCGGAATCATCGCGGGGAAGTTGAACGGCGTAATCCCCGCCACCACGCCGAGCGGCTGGCGCAGCGAATGCACATCAATGCCGGTCCCGGCATTGTCCGAGAACTCGCCCTTGAGCAGGTGCGGGGCGCCGGCGGCAAATTCCACCACCTCAATGCCGCGCTGGATGTCCCCCCTGGCGTCCGGGAGAGTCTTGCCGTGTTCGGAGGAGAGCAGCGCGGCAAGTTCGTCGATGTGCTCGTTCACCAGGTCCACGAACTTCAGCAGGATCCGGCCGCGGCGCTGCGGATTCATGGCGCCCCACTCAACCTGGGCCTTCTCCGCGCTGGCGATGGCATTGCGGACTTCCTCGGCGCTGGCCAGCGGCAGCCTGGCCTGGACCTGCCCGGTGCAGGGATCGTAGACGTCGCTGAAGCGCCCGGAGGTGCCGTCAACCCGTTGCCCGTCTATGTAATGGGAAAGCTCGCGAACCATGGCGGAATGCTCCTTTGCATGTGACCTACATCATCCTCGTTGCTGAATATACTCGGACTTCCTACTAAATTCCAGACTGCGGGCGGACACCCACAGGCGCCCCGCCGCCGTCGTGCGTTGGTGGCGTGCCGCCGCCGTCGTGCTTTGGGGGGTGCCGCCGTCGCGGGGCACTTTGACGTGGATTCCCGGCCGCAGAGCCCTAACCGGCGGCGTGTCCGTGCCGAAGTGCCCCAATTTGGCCGCAGCGGCGGCAAACGGCTGCGCTGGACAGATGCCGGGCGCCCAAGTTCGGTAAGTTAGGGACTGTGAAGATTGCTACCTGGAATGTGAACTCCCTCCGTGCCCGTGCCGACCGTGTGGAGGCGTGGCTTGAGCGCAGCGACTGCGACGTCCTGGCCATCCAGGAAACCAAGTGCAAGGACGACAACTTCCCCTGGGAACTCTTTGAGCGCATGGGCTACGAGGTGGCCCACTTCGGCGTCAGCCAGTGGAACGGCGTGGCCATCGTTTCCCGCGTCGGGCTGGAAGACGTGGAACGCTCCTTCCTGGACCAGCCCGTCTTCGGCAAGAACGGCAAGGACCCCGTGCAGGAAGCCCGCGCCATCGGCGCCACGTGCGGCGGCGTCCGGGTGTGGAGCCTCTATGTTCCCAACGGCCGGTCGCTCGACGACGAACACATGCCCTACAAGCTCAGCTGGCTGGACATGCTGAAAACCCACGCGCAGGCCTGGGTCACCGAAAATCCCGAAGCGCAGATTGCCCTGATGGGCGACTGGAACATCGCCCCGCAGGATGACGACGTCTGGGACATCGACTTTTTCCGCGCCAACGCCATGACCCACGTCAGCGAGCCCGAACGTGCCGCCTTCCACGCCTTCGAAGCCGCCGGATTCCAGGACGTGGTCCGCCCGCACACTCCAGGCCCGGGCGTCTACACGTACTGGGACTACACCCAGCTCCGCTTCCCCAAGAAGGAAGGCATGCGGATCGACTTCGTCCTCGCCTCCCCCGCACTCGCTGCCCGCGTGACCGGCGCGTCCATTGACCGCGAGGAACGCAAGGGCAAGGGCGCTTCGGACCACGCACCGGTCATCGTGGAGCTGGCCGACTGATGGGGCCGCGATGACGGGCAACATTTACCGGGGCCAGGCAGGACTGCCCTTTTCCTCCGCGCTGCGGATCTACGAGCCGCTCTCTGCCTTCCCGGAAGAGCAGCGTGCCGCGCTGCGGGCGGCGGGCGCCCGGGCGGCGTCCCGTGCAGCCGTGGAAAACGCCGAACTCCAGGCCTCCCTCGGGCGGATCACCCGCCCGGGCGGCGATCCCTTCCCCACCGGGCGCACCGACCTGGTGCGCGTTATTCCGGCTCCCGCTGAACCGGAGCAGCCGCAGCAGCGAAAGGCGTCCGGCGCACCGGATACTGCCGCAGCGTCCGACGCCGGCGGGCCGGGTGACGCCATTGCCGGCGCCAACAGTGCGGATGCCGGAAGTGCGGACCAGGCACTGCTGTACTGCCCCAGCCAGCTGGTGCTGCGGGCAGGACTGGCCGCCAATGCCCTGATGGAAGGCATCCACGGCCCTCTCGCGGAACTGTTGATCCCGGAGGAGCAGCGGGACAAGCACCAGGAACGCATCGACCTGGTCAAAGCCCGCGAAGGCACCACTCGCGTGCACACCCGCGCCTCCACCTGGGGCATCCCTTTCAGCTGGTTTTCACTCTTCCAGGAATCCGATCCCCAGGACGTGGTGGAAGCGGACGGGCGGATCGTCACGGTCCGCGTGTGGGCACCCATCGGTGCGGCCCTGGAACGCGTCCGGTATGCCGTGGCCAACCTGGCCCTCGCCGCTCCGGACCTGGACATGCTGGACGACATGACCCAGCTGACCGAATGGCTGGAACTCTTCCACCCCGGTTCAGTGGTGGAACTTGATTATGGTGCCGTGGCGGACAAGGTCTATCCCGATGAGTCCCCGATGGATGTGCGCCTGGGTATCGAATGCCTGGCAGAGGGCGACATGACCGGAGCCGCGGCGGCCTACCGCAGGCTGGCTTCGCGGTGGATCCCCATCAGGCAGTTGGCGCGCGCGTCCTAAGCCGTGCGGCCTAGGAGTGCCCCGCGGACGGGGGCGGCGCCGTCGTCCGCCGGACGATCAACTGGTGCGGCGCCACCTCTGAATGGACGGCACCCGTAGCGCCGTCCAGCTCATCCAGCAGCATCTTGGTGCCGAGTTCGGCCTGCTCGTCAGGCCGCTGACGCACGGTGGTCAGCCCCATGGCGTCCGAGAAATCATGGTCGTCGATCCCGATGACGGACAGGTCCTCGGGTATGCGGACGCCCGTCTTGTTGGCTTCGAAGATCACGCCCATGGCCATCTCGTCCGAGGCGCAGAAGATCGCGGTGGGCTTCGGCCCGGGCCGGGACCACATCCTGGTGAAGGCCTCCTGCCCGCTGCGGACGGTGAAATCTCCCCACTCGTCCCATTCCGGGCGTACAGTCAGCCCGGATCCCGCCATGACATCCTGGAACGCCTTGATGCGGACGCGGGGAACATCGAAGTTTAGGTCGGTTTCGTCGTCGCCGTGCAGCAGGGCAATGTCCTTGTGGCCCAGGCTGATCAGGTGCCGGACGGCAGTGGACGCTGCCGCGTAGTCGTCAATCCCGATGTAGGGGCACTCCTCCACGTGGCCGCCAACCACCACCAGTGGGATGTCGATTTTTTGCAGATGCTCGAGTTCCTCATGGGTCAGTGCCATACAAAGCACCAGCAGGGCATCAATCTGCTTGTAGACCATGGTCTTGCTGAAGAGCCGCTCACGGTTACTGCCGTGGCCGCCCAAATTGAACAAGGAGAGGTTGTACTGGCGGGCGTGCAGTTCCCGGTCCGCGCCTTCAATGGCTTTGGAGAAGAACCAGCGGCTGACGAACGGGGCCAGCACTCCGATGGTTTTGGTCCGGCCGGTGGCCAGGCCCGACGCGGATGACGATGCCACATAGCCCAGCGCACCGGCCACCTCGAGAATCTTTTCCCGGGTGGCCGGTGAAACCCTGGGCAGTCCGCGGACTGCGCGCGAAACTGTGGCGGTGGAAACCCCGGCTGCCGCTGCGACGTCCTCAATACTGACGCCGGAGTGGCCGCCCCGTTGAGCCCTGTCTGTTGTGCGTGCCACGGTTTCCCCTTGCTAGCTGTTCGCAGATTCTTGCTTACCTGTGCTTGCCTGCGGCAACAAACCAGTCTATTCTGCCCAGCCTTGCTCTTCTGCCCCGCTTTGAGCCCTTGACCGGCTCCTATTTTTTACGCGTAGCGGTCCTTGCGGGCAGGCGGCGACGAAGCCGCACCATCCCGTACAGCGCCAATAGTGTGGCCAGCAGTCCCAGCGCCCAGCCGAGGGCCGGCTGGGCGGTCACCTCCATCCAGACGGTGACCACCAGCAGGACAACGGCCCAGAACCCGAGGAATCCGATGATGATGTCGAAGTCCTCGCCGGAGCGGGCCCGCCGGTGTTCGCTGCGGACCCGTCCGTGGTTCTGTTCTCCGCGCACGGCCGAACCTGTCACTTGACGGCACCGGCGGTGAGGCCGGCAACAATCTTGCGCTGGAAGACCAGGACCAGGATCACCAAGGGAATGGTGACGATGGTTCCGGCGGCCATGATGGCCGTGTACGGGATCTGGTTCGGTTGTGCGCCAGCGAAGCTTGCGATGGCAACCGTTACCGGCTGCGTAGCGTCGCTGGACAGCTGGCTGGCGATCAGGAACTCATTCCAGGAGGAGATGAACGCCAGGATGGCCGTAGTAAAGATGGCCGGTGCCGCCAGCGGCATGATGACCTTCCGGAACGCCTGCCCCTGGGTGCAGCCGTCCACGCGGGCCGATTCCTCCAGCTCCCACGGCATTTCGCGGAAGAAGGACGTCATGGTGTAGACGGTCAGCGGCAGCACGAACGAAATGTTCGGGATGATCAGCGCCTGGTAGGTGCCCATCCAGCCGATATTGGTGAAGAGCTGGAACAGCGGGGTGATGAGGGCAACGCCCGGGAACATTGATGCGCCCAGGATGAAGCCCAGCACCAGGTACTTGAACCGGAAGTTCAGGCGTGCCAGGGCGTAAGCGGCGAACACGCCGATCACAAGCGAAATGACTGTCACCGTGACGCCGATGAAAATGCTGTTCAGCAGTGCCTGCCCGAACCTGTTGCCAAACGAGGTGTCGAACGCGGTGATGAAGTTGTCCAGTGTCACGTGGGTGGGCAGCAACGAGGTGTCGTAGGTGAAGCCCACTTCCCTGAACGCCGTCACCACCATCCAGTACGCGGGCGCCAGGCACCAGATCAGGATCACGGCGGCACTGATGTAGGTGCGCGCCTGCGCCCACTTTTCCCGGTTCTGGGAAGCCCTGCGGCCCCGGTCCTGTTCTGCCCTGAGGGCAGTGGGAGCTGTCCCGGTGCTCATTTCTTCCCCTTACCCGTAGCGCCGCTTTGTTCCACGACATTCGCACCCAGGAAGCGGACGAAAATGAAGGCGACGATGAAGATGATGATGAACGTGATGGTGGATAGCGCCGCCGCCGCGTTGAACCCTTGCCTGATCTGGTTGATCACCAGGATGGACAGCGTGGTGGTGTTGTTCGCGCCGCCCGTCAGGATGTAAGGGAGGTCGAACATACGCAGGGCGTCCAGGGTACGGAACAGCACGGCCACCATCAGCGCCGGCTTGACCAGCGGAAGCGTGATCAGGCGGAACCGCTGCCAGGCAGTGGCACCGTCCACCTTGGCTGCTTCGTAGACCTCGGCCGGGATCATCTGCAGGCCGGCGAGGATCAGAAGCGCCATGAACGGCGTGGTTTTCCAGGTATCCGCGATGATCACTGCCCACTTTGCGGGCCATTCGCTGCCGGTCCAGAGGATACTGGCGTTGAACATCTTGTTGGCGATGCCCTCGAAGGCGAAGATAAACAGCCACAGCTGGGCGGTGACGGCCGTAGGAATCGCCCACGGAACGAGGACGGCTGCCCGGACGAGGCTGCGGCCCTTGAACGTGCGGGCCATGATCATTGCCATCCAGAAACCGAGAATGGTCTCGAACGTCACCGTGATGACAGTAAAGAGGAACGTGGTGGCCGTTGCGGACCAGAACTGGGCACCAAGGGTTCCGGGCGGGCAGGCAACCGTGCCGCCGCCGGGAGCCGCACACTGCTGCGCGATCCAGTTGACGTAGTTCTGGACACCTGCGGGGCCGCCGGCTGTGAAAAGCCCGGTGACGGGATCCAGCCCGGCATCCTTCTGGAAGGACATCACGATTGCGCTGATGATCGGGTAAACGATCACCACCGCGAGGGCAATGATGGTGGGGGCAAGGAGCCAGGAAGCCCATTTGCCCTGGCTCAGGATCTTGTTGTCCTCCCCGACGCCCTTAGGGCCGTGGTGGACCGGGGTACCGCCCGACGCCGGCTTGACCGGCGTCGGGCCCAATTCGGTTGCCATGGTTGGCTACGATCCCGCACCGGCGGTTTCGATGGACTTCTGCATGTCAGACAGAGCCTGTTCCACCGACTTTTCGCCCTTGAGCGCAGCGTACGAGTTTTCCTGGATGGCCTGGGTGACAGCCGGGTAGAACGGCGTGACCGGACGCGGCACGGCATTCTCGATGGAGGTCTTCAGTACCGGCAGGTACGGCAGCTTGGCAACGAGTTCCTGGTCCTCGTAGAGCGCACCGATCACGGGGGCCAGCGAGCCCTGGGTGGCGAAGAACTTCTGCTGCTCTTCTTCGACCAGGAACTTCACGAAGTCAAGGGCCGTTGCCTTGTTCTTGGAGTACACGCTGATAGCTGCGCTGTGGCCGCCCAGTGACGACGCGCCGGGGCCGTCCTTGCCCGGGAGGGCCGTCATGCCGAGAACGTCCTTGACCTTTGAGGATCCTTCAGTGGTGGCAAGGTTGTAGACGTACGGCCAGTTGCGGTGGAACAGGAGGTTGCCGTCCTGGAAAGCACGGCGGCTTTCTTCTTCCTGGTAAGTGATGGCTTCCTTCGGGATGTTCCCGTCAGCGAACGCCTTCACCAGGTTCTCCAGGCCTTCCTTGGCCTCGGGGGTGTTCAGGCTGGGCTTGCCGTCCTTGTCCAGCACGGAACCGCCGAAGGAGTTGATTGCCTCGGAGGCGTTGACCGTGAGGCCTTCGTACTGCTTGTACTGGCCGGAGTAGCAGCCAATGTTGTTTTCCTTGGCGATGGAGCACATCTCCATCATTTCTTCCCACGTCTTGGGCGGGGTGGGAACGAGGTCCTTGCGGTAGTACAGGATGCCGCCGTCGGAAGACACCGGCGCTGCGTAGAGAGTGCCCTTGTAGGAGCCGGCTGCAACGGTGGGCTCCAGCATGCCCGCCGTATCTACCTTCATCTTGTCCTTGAGCGGCTGCAGCCAGCCCTTGGCGGCGAATTCCGCGGTCCACACAACGTCGACGCTCGCGACGTCGTAGTTGGGGTTCTTGGCCTGGTAGTTCTGGACCAGGTCATCGTGCTGCTGGTCTGCCTGGTCGGTCTGTTCCTTGAACGTGACCTTTTCGTCCGGGTGGGCGGCGTTCCACTTTTCCACGAGCGGGCGGACGACGTTGCTGTTGTCCTTGCCCTGGACGTAGGTGATGGGGCCGCGGCCGTCGAGGCCTTGTTCAGCGTCGCCGCCGCCGGCCGTGGTGCCGCCACCGCCTCCGCCGGCGCAGGCGGAAAGGGTTAACGCCAGGACACCGGCGGTGGCTACCGGCAGTAAGAACTTAGGGGTTTTCATAGGAAGAGACTCCTCGCTGAGTGTCGAGCAAAATTCGGCGGTGCGGTTGAAGTGGTGCCCATCACACTAGTAACGTTGCGGTGAGAAATGCAAGCGTTTACACCGAAGTTTATGGAAAGGATATCTGTGGCACACAGCCCAGTACCGACAGACGGCTCCTCAATCCCGGCATGGTGGGCCACGGCCGTGGTGTACCAGGTCTACCCCCGGTCCTTTGCCGATGCGGACGGCGACGGAATGGGCGATCTCCGCGGTGTGACGGCGCATTTGGACCATCTGAACCGGCTCGGGGTGGACGCCGTCTGGCTGTCCCCCTTCTACAAATCGCCGCAGGCCGACGCCGGGTACGACGTCGCCGACTACCGCGAAGTGGATCCGCTCTTCGGCAGCCTGGCTGACTTCGACGAAATGTTGCAGAAAGCTCACGGGCTGGGGATGAAGGTCATTGTTGACCTCGTTCCCAACCACACCTCGGACGAACACGCCTGGTTCCAGGAAGCCCTCGCTGCGCCGCCGGGTTCCCGCGAACGGGACCGGTACATGTTCCGTCCCGGCAAAGATTCCGTCCCCGGGTCCGGAGACGGAGCCCTGGCGCCGAACAACTGGAAATCCATCTTCGGCGGACCGGCCTGGACCCGCGTCACCGAGTCTGACGGCACACCCGGCGAATGGTACCTGCACCTCTTCGACACCAAGCAGCCGGACCTGAACTGGGACAACGCCGAGGTCCAAGAGGAAATGCGCTCGGTGCTGCGGTTTTGGCTGGACCGCGGCGTGGACGGCTTCCGCGTGGACGTGGCCCACGGCATGGTCAAGGAAGCGGGCCTGCCGGACTGGGACGGTTCGGCAGCCATGGTGGAAGGAGCCACCGACCTTCCGGGCGAAGCCCATGGCGGCCACTCCGAAGCCGAGGAGCCGCACCGCGCGCACCCTGCACCGGCCACTGCAGCAGTCGGCGCTGGCGCCGACGCGCCCGCAGCAGCAGCCGACGACGAACACCAGGCAGTCTCGCCGCTCTACCCGCCGTCGCCCTTCTTTGACCAGGACGGCGTGCACGACATCTACCGGGACTGGCACCGGGTGCTGGCCGAATACGACGGCGACCGCATGATGGTGGCCGAGGCCTGGGTTGAACCGGCCGAACGCCTGGCCAGGTACGTAAGGCCCGACGAAATGCAGCAGGCGTTCAACTTCGATTTCCTGCTGGCCGGCTGGGATGCGGAACGCACGGCTGTGGCCATTGAGGACTCGCTTCGCGCCGCCGCCACGGTGGGGGCAACCACCACCTGGGTCCTCAGCAACCACGACACGGTCCGGCACACCACCCGTTTCGGGCTGAAGGACCCCACCACCTTCCCGAAGGGCATTGCCGCCGAGGACGAGCAGCCCGACGCCCGGCTGGGCCTGGCCCGGGCCCGCGCCGCCACCATGGTTTCGCTGGCCCTCCCGGGTTCGGCCTACCTCTACCAGGGAGAGGAACTGGGCCTGCCGGAACACACCACGGTCCCTGCCGAGGCCCGCCAGGACCCCACCTTCTTCCGGACCAACGGCGTGGAGCGGGGACGCGACGGCTGCCGTGTGCCCCTGCCGTGGAAAGCCGACAAGCCCGGCTACGGCTTCGCGTCCGTGTCCGCAGTCAGCGCGCCGGCCGCCCCTTGGCTCCCCCAGCCGGAGTCCTTCGGCGAACTGGCCGCGGACCGGCAGGACGGCGTCGAAGGTTCCACCCTGGAGCTGTACCGTTCCGCCCTGGCGCTCCGCAAGGAACACCGGCTGGGCGCCGGAAGCTTCCGCTGGGCTGACGTGCACGCGCCTGCGGACGGCGTCCTTGCCTTCCACAACGGGGACGTGCTGGTGGTCGCCAACATGGGCCTTGCTGCCGCACCCCTGCCGGAGGGCTACCGGGTTGCCCTCGCAAGCAGCCGGGAGGCCGTCACGGGCGGACCGGCCCACGCTGCGCCGGGCACGGGTAACACCCGGAACCTCGCGCCGAACTCGGCGGCCTACCTTGTAGCCGGCTAACCCGCGAGCAGGCGGCTCGACCGCGCAGAGCAGGGGCCGCGGTACAGCAGGGGCGCCCCCTTCCGGAAGGAAGGAGGCGCCCCTGCCCTTGATGTTGGAACGGTGCTGCTACGGCTGCACTCAGCGCACCCGTTCGGCCCGGCTGAACCGCGAACGTGCACCCACGCCAATATGGATCAGCACCGGAATCCGGTTTCCGACCACGGCGTCCAGCGCCTCCACGAGGGCGGATACCTCCGCTGCGAGCAGGTGCGGGGGCACGCCTTGGCGGGGCTGCAGCCGGATCTTCAGGGCGGGTTCGCCGCGGATTTCGTAGGTTGCCACCGTGGCACCGGCCAGGTCCTGCCGCCCGGCCAACGCCGCCCGCAACGCCTGTTCGGCAACACCGCCGCCGATCCGCACGTTGCCGGGAAATCCTTCGGCGTCGTCCTCGGCGAGGATCAGGCTGGCGCGGCCTTTGCCCTGCTGGGCCACCCAGGCGACCATCAGGGCAATAACCACGGCCAGCAGCAGGGCGATGACGGCCCACAGCCAGCTTTCCCCGCGGCCCGGAACGGCGGTGCGCTGGAAGAGCTGGCTCATTCCGCTCCACACACCGGCTGACCACTGCTGCCACCACTGCGCCACCGGCGGGACGGCCGCCAGCAGCACCAGCAGCAGCCCGATGACCAGCAGCTTCAGTCCGAGGATTCCGATCAGGATCCTGTTCAGTGTTCTGGGGGTGTTGTTCATGCTCCGATCACCCCTGACGCAGCCACGTTGACGCGCACTTCGGGCATGGGTTCCGGAGCCATCTCGCGCAGTTCGTCGAGGACGGCTGCCAGGACAGCATTCTCGCTGACTGGGACGCCCGAGGTGGGCCGCACGTTGACGGTCACCTGGCGCTGCGCCACGATGACCATCACTTGCTCCTGTGTGACGTTCGCGGCGAGCCGGGCACAGCGGGCCAGGGCCGAGGCGATCACTTCATCGTCAACCACCACCCCCGCGCGGCGGTCCGGAAGCAGGTGCCTGGCGCGGCGGCCGGGCAGCACTGCGTTGAGGAAAAAGAACAGGCCCGCCATGGCCGTCACCGCTCCGATGACGCCGAGCAGCAGCGGCGGCATTCCCTGCGGGAGGGCGATGATGCGTTCCGCCGCGGTCTGCGGATCGATAAGCCACGGCGGCTGGCCGATAGCGCGCACCGCGGCTTCGAGTAGCCCGTATCCGCACAGGATGATCACGAGGACCGCGGCGATCCCCGACACGGCGGCACGGGATGAGCGGGTTTCGCGGTCAAGGATCCGGCGCATGCCGGCACCCCGGGAGTCCGGGGTTCCCGCGCCGGAAAGGGAACCAGCAGCAGGACCGGAGCCGCCGTTTCCCGCCGCGTGGCTACCCTTGAAGCGGACGTCGGTGGCGTTGTTCACTGGACCCTTCCCCCTTCGCTGATGGCGACGCCGCTGACCCGGATATCCACCCGGCTCAGTTGCGCCCCGCTAAGTTCCGCAACGCGGTGCAGGATCACCGGTCTGGCGGCCAGGGCGCGGTCCCGGATGGACCCGCCGAAGCCGGCGACACGGCCAGGGTCGCGCAGGACCGTGGTCAGCGGCGGGATCCTGACGGGAAGGACCAGCGAGAGGGCCAGCAGACCGTCGTCGTCGGACCACTCAGCCCGGACGTCATGCGCCGGGACGCCCAGCGCTTCAGCGGCGGCGGCCCGTGCCAGGCTGGTGAGCGCCTGCGTACTGATGCGGTTGTGCCCGGCCATCACGGAGCCACCGGCCACGGTTCCGGCCGTGCTGCTCATGAGGAGGAGCGCCGGCCTGTAATGGCATCGAACACGCTGCGCAGGTCAAGCTTTCCTTCCGCAGCGCGGCCAAAAAGGGCACCGATCCCCATGAACAGCAGCGAGACCAGGAAGCCCCAGACGCCGAACTGGAAAGACATAAACGCCACGAAGGCGCCTACCGCTATTCCCACCACGGTCAGGTTCACTGCAGGGCCTCCCTTTGAACCGGGGCTTCCACGGGCAGGCCGGGCTTTGCGGGCCCCGCCACGTAGACGTCGTTGATCTCCACGTTGACCTCGATGACCTGCAGGCCCACGAGCTCCTCCACGGCAGCATAGACGGCGGCGCGGACCTGGTCCGCCAAGGAATGCAGCGGCGTCCCGTAGACAGCCACGAGGTTGATGTCCACGGCCACCTGCGTCTCGCCGACTTCCGCGTGGACTCCGGCGGCGTGGTCCGAGCTGCCGACGGCGTCCCGGATGGCTCCGAGGGCACGGGACGGACCGGTGCCGAGCGAATACACCCCCGGAACGGCGCGGGCTGCGATGCCGGCAACCTTGGCGACAGCTGTTTCGGAAATGACGGTTCGTCCGGTTCCGGCCGTGAGGGCAACGGCTGGATCAGCGTGGGCCCCCGGCGCGGGATGTGGATTCTGGTATTCCATCAAGCACTCCCCTTCTCTTGAACACCACCCTATCCCTTGGCTGCGACAAGCGGCCGGACGCCAGGGAAAATCGCCGGGCCGAAAAGTGCTAGGCGCAGTTGGCGGCGAGCCACGCAGTAACCGGTGTCATGGCGGCGTCGAACTTTCCGCTGGAGTACACTGTCTGGTCGCTCAGCCCTGCGACGGCCACCTCGTTGAGGTTGGCGAAGTCGGCCTTGAGGTCGTCCGGGACGCGTTCCGCGGTTTCGCTGAGCTCCGCCTTGAGCTGTTCCAGTTCAGCGGTTTTGCCTTGCGCGGCCGAGAGCGGGAACAGGGAAGCCCCGGTGGCCTGCTCGGAGATGGTGGTGCACGCCTCAGCGGCGGACGGAAAGTCCCCGTACGGGCCGGAGCTCTTGCTGGGGCTCGGCGTCGCGTCTGCTTCGGCTGTTTCCGGGGCGGACGACGACGGCGCGCTGCCGGCTTCCGGGGCGGAGCATCCGGTGAGTGCCAGTGCGGCGAAGAGGGCGGCTGCGGTCAGAGGGCGTGAAAGGTTTTTCAAAGGTCACTTTTCTGGTTGAGATTGCGCCGCCCGATCCGTATCCGGCCGCGGGCGGCAATGGCGTTCTGTCCCCGGCGTGCGAGTCTAGCCCGGATGGACTGCGGGATTCCACGCGGCATCGCGCAATTTGTCCCTCTGTGGATTTGTCCTTATATAGAGGTACAAAAAACAGGGGCGCCCGGATGAGTTCCGGGCGCCCCTGCTTTACTTGCGGGTGTTGAGGCTACTGCGGGTGGTGAGTTCCGCGGTGAGGGCTACTTGTAGAGGCCCTCGCCGCCGACCTTCAGGTTGGTGGGCAGGTAGCCGAACGGGCCGAGGCCGTTCTTGCCGAAGCTGCGGTCCACCTGGGACACGCCGTCGCGGAAGTTGATCTTCACCGTGGGCGAGAGGGATCCGCCGCGGACGCCGTTCACGTTGTCGATGAAGGACTGCACCAGGCCGCCCGGCTGCACGTAGTGCGAGTAGGCCTGGAACTGCCGGCCGTTCTGGCTCGGAGTGGGTGCCTCCGGGGATTCGGACGGAAGGTTCAGGTCCGTGGGCGAGCCCAGGGCCAGGCCGCTGTTGTTCATCGGCTGGTAGTCCGAACGCACGCCGTCGCCAACGAAGCCGTAGACGCCGTCCGGGCCGCGCATGCCGGCCGCGTAGGTGAACTGGTGGCTGATGGTGAACAGGTAGTACTTGTTCTTGCCGCCTTCATTCTGGATGAAGATCTGCGGGCGTTCGGTCTGGTCGTTGACACAGTTGGCCGAGAGGATCGGCGGCAGGAAGGACCACTTGGTCAGGTCCTTGTTGTCCGCCACTGCCAGCCCCACGTTGGCCGTCTGGTAGTAGGCGCCGCTGCTGTTGACCTCGTTGAGGCTTTCAGCGTTCGGGTCGCCGGCCTTGTAGCCGAGGTCCTCGGGCTTGCATTCGTATTCGCCGCGGGTGCCGCCGGTGTTGCCTTCGAAGACCGTGAAAGTCTTGCCCGGGTGGGCCGGGTCAGCGAACGTGTACGGGTCGCGGAAAGCGAAGCCCGGGTTCTGTGCCTTGGTCTGGTACATCTTGCCGTCCGGCTCCAGCAGCTTGGTGTGCTTGAAGCCGTCAAAGGTCACGCCGTTCTGGTCGGCGTGGATCTTACCCAGCGCCTTGGCGATGGCTGCATCAGGGGCGATGCCGCCGCCGCCGGCGTTGCGCTCGGCAACGTCGTAGAACGTGGTGGCCGTGTAGAACACGTTGACCTGGTTGCCCTGCATGAGGCGGGTGGAACCGGACCACTCGGTGTTGCCGATGGACGCGCCGTCAGCGAAGACGTGTCCGCCGTAGTTCCACTTGTCCTTGGCCGGGTCGGCGTTGGTCTTGCGGAAGAAGTAGCCGATCCGGGCGTTCCAGTGGCGCTGGTCGAAGCCGTAGCCCGCCTTGCGGTCGGCGACCAGGGAGAAGATGACGTCCCAGCCCTTGTAGCTGATCTGGTTGGCGTTCTCGTCCGTCAGGGACCAGGTGTCCCAGACCCAGACGTCGTCGTTCATCGTGGGGAAATCCTCGGGGATTTCCGGCATGGTGACATCCGGGCTCATGGAGTTCTCGCCGGGGGCCACCGTGGAGTCGCTCTGCGCCATGATCTGCTTGGCGTCGGCGCGGGTCCACTTGGAGGTGAAGTCCGCTGCCGGGTCGTAGGCCTTCTGGCTGTGTTCGGTGGGCAGCGGGAAGCCGGGGGTGGGTGCCGGCATTTCGGTGGCGGGCGGGTCCGACGGTTCGTTGGCCTGGGCCGACGGAACTGCCAGGAAAGCGGAGGCCGCCACGGCCGCCGCCAGTGCTGCGGCGGCAGGGCGCCACCGCAGCATCCGGGGGGTATTGGGGTGCTTGTGCATTTTTGCTCTTCTCGCGGAGTTGAGACCATTCGTGGAAGACGGGCGTGTGCCCTCATTCCCCGATACTCCGACGCTCCCGACGACACGGCAGGCGTCATCGAGGACGCCTTTGTGTCGAGGGGGACGGGGCTTGGGTAGGGCCCCGGACGGCGGACCGGAAAGGATTCCTTTCCTGCGCCGGTTTCTACGCTGGCACGCTGAAGCAGGCTTATCAAACCGTGTTTCGAGGCTCCGAAAACCGAGTTTCGCTCCGAAAGTGCAAGCGCTTACATTGCCCATTGCGCGCGCGTGCCACAGCCAATTCTGCGAGTCAAATGTTGCATCATAAATCTGCTTTAGTGTGAAATGTCACCCTCCGGCCACGCGCAATTCACCTTCCGCTGCGGGCCCCGCGCCCTTCATCCCGAGCTGGTCACGAGGACATCCTGATAGGCTGCCCGGCCGTCGAAGACGTTCACTCCCACCTTGCCGGAGGACAGTGACGCGTCATCGACGGACAGGATGTCGGCGCCGTCGAGCTTCACGGTCAGCCGCTCCCCCGCCGCCGCAACCTCCAGCCGGTAACTGACCCCGTGGCTGAGCAGCAGCGGGACACTGGCCAGGACGCTGCCGGCGGGATTGAACACTCCGTTCTGCAGCTTGAAGATCCGGGCAAGCCGCAGGTTCGGGTCCAGGTTGACGTAGTACGCCGTGGCGCCGTCGTCCGAAGCACGCAGCAGCACCGAGCCGGCGCCGCCGTAGCCGCGCCCCGGCACCTGGTCGCTGGAGCGCATGGCCCCGGCGTAGGGCCCGCCGCCGAAACGTACGGTGGCAGCCACGCGGACGTCCGAGTACGTGGCGGCGCTCATGGCAGTGGAATCCTTGTCGAACGTGCCGGCCAGCCCGGCCCCGGTGCTTTCCCAGCGGCCTCCGGGAACCACGGAGTAGGAACCCAGGTTGTGACGTGCGGCGCCGGCAGCTGCCGGCAGGACGCCCGACGGCGGCGCGGCGGTAAGGCGCGAGGTGTCCGCCAGCTGGTGGACTTTGACGGACACCAGCCGGGCATTGCCGCCGCTGGTGCTGAAGGACAGCCCGGTGGAGGACGGATCCGGGAACACCAGGGACGTGATGGCTGCCGTGCCGTTTCCGCCGAAGAGTTCAACTGAGGATGCGTCCACCAGCGCCCGCAGCCTGACCCGCCGCTCGGTGCCGCCGCCGGAAGCCGGCACGGTCTCGGAACTCCACGGTGCGCCGGAGTTGTCCGCACCGGTTCCGGCGAAGTACCGGGTGAAGTCCTTCCGGCCGGATTGTCCGCGGTCCAGCGTCATGGCGCCGGAGCCTGCCTCGTAGCGGAGCAGGGTTTCCTGGGCGGTGCCCCCGGATGCGTCGTCGGCCGGTCCTTTCCGAAGCCCGAAGGTGAAGGCCGAGGCACCGCCGGAGGACGGGATTGCCACCTCGGCTTCCAGTTCGAAGGACCGCCCCGAGGCTGCGGCCAGCGGGTTGGCTGATGCGGGCGTAACGGTGATGTCCGACGCCTGCCACGTGGACGTGCGCAGCCCGGCCAGTTCGGCCACCGGCTCCTGCGCCAGCCGGAGCCCGGAGCCCGGAATGTCCTTCAGGCCGAGCTGCCGCGGGACGCTCAACTGCCCGTTCCAGCGCCCGGTGGGCGGGCTGAAGGCATAGTCCCAGTTGCTCATCCAGCCCAGCATGATGCGCCGACCGTCCGGAGCGCCGAAGAAGCTCATGGCTGCGTAGTAGTCACGGCCTGAATCGGCCTGCAGCACCTGCTCCGGGCCGGTGTCCGGACTGAAGGTTGTCCCGTTCCACGTCCCCGTCACGTATTGTGCCGACGAGCCGTTGGTGGGCCTGACGGCACCCGTGCTCCACCAGAGCACCCAGCGTTTCATGCCCGACTGGCCGTCCACCGGCAGTTCAAAGAAGTCCGGGCATTCCCAGACCCCGCCGCGGACCCAGTCGCCGTAGCCGAACGAGCTGGTGAACGTCCAGTTGATGAGGTCTGTGGAGGTGTGGAAACGCACGTGGTCACCGCCCGCCACTACCATGATCCACTTGCCGGCGGCGGCATCCCAGGTGACTTTCGGGTCCCTGAAGTCCCAGCTGCCGCCCGGCCCGCCCGGGTTCTCCACCACGGGCGGGGCCTGCACGATTGACCACGTGCGGCCGTGGTCCTTGCTGTAGGCCGCCCGCACGGACTGGTTGCCGTTGGGGGCATCGTGGTTGAAGCTCGTGTAGAACGCAACAAGCCCCTGCCCGCCGTCGAACAGTCCGCTGGAATCGGTGGCATCCACTACCGCGGAGCCGGACCACGACTCACCCGCCGCCAAATGTGGCAGGGCGATGGGCAACTGCTTCCAGTGCAGCAGGTCGCTGCTGACGGCGTGTGCCCAGCGTCCGCGGTCCTGGTGGAAGAGGTGGTATTCGCCGTCGAAATACACCAGGCCGTTGGGGTCGGAGCTGTTCCCGGAGTTCTGGCTGTAGTGGTAGCCAGGCTGGTAGAGGCCGTTCATGTACGTCGCAACGTCGTCCGCGCGGACGTTCTGGAAGTAGGCACCCCCGCCGTTGGCGCGCAGCCCGAAACCGGTGCCTGCCGCGAATCCGGCGGGTCCCGAGACGGCCTGGACGCCGTTGATCAGCGCCGTGGCCTGCGCCCCGCGGACGGTCAACTGGACGCGGTTCAGCTGCCCAGTCGCGAAGCTGTCCGGAGGCACGGCCCCGCTGGCGAGGACGGTTCCCGTGCCGCGGTCTGCCAGAAGCACCGTCCCGGCGCCCGGGTCCACCCTGAGTTCGGTACCGCCGGTGCCGTCCGGCGCGCTCCGGACCACGACGGCGGCTGTTGCCGGGGCGGCGACGTCCAAGTCCAGGGACGCGACGACGTCGGACGCTACCGCCGGGACGAAACGCGCGGCGTCCGCGCCCGCAGGCAGGCCGTCCGACGCGCCGCGAACGCCGCGGACGTCGGGTTCCCAGCTGCCCGCGGCGGTGCGCCAGCCCTGCAGGGAGGTGTCCAGGCCCTTGAGTGTCATGCCCTGGAACAGGGTGGTGCCGTTGAAGGCGAGGAGGCCGACGTGGCCCGAGCCATGGGCTGTGTCCGCCGCCGTGATGGCCGGGGCGAAGCCGTTCGGGTCCAGCAGGTCGGTCTGCCAGTGCACGGCGAGCTGCCCGCCGTCGGCCGTCACCCGCAGCCGGTACACCGCGTTGACGGTGATGTCCGTGGCGTAGGTGCCCAGGGTGGCGTTGTCCTCGATCCGGTAGAGCCGCAGCCTGCCGGCGTTGGCGTCCACTTCGGCGGCGTACCCGGCGGTTCCTGCGCCGTTGGCACGGAACAGGACGGCGCCCACCGCGTACGCGGACGTCACCTGGATGTCGGCCGTGAAGTCCGTGACCCGGGGCGCCTGGTCCGTGGCGACTGCCCTGAGGTTGGCGCCATCCTGAGCAGCACCCCGGAAGCCCGTGGCCGTGGCGGTCCACCCGGTCCCGTCCGCCTGCCAGCCGCTGACGTTGGCGTCGACGGTGCGGACCCGGGGCTGGCTGAAGCTCACCGAGCCGTTGTAGGCGTGCAGGCCCACGTGGCCGCCCTGGTACCGCTGGTCCGAGGTGTCGATTCGGGCAACGCCGTCCACTGCCACGTAGATCCGCGCACCGTCCACGTGGATGTCCACGGAGTACGCTCTTCCCGTGTCCAGCGGCACGGGGACCGGCGGCGCCACGTCCTCCCCCGTGGCCAGGTCGAAGAGCCGGACCCGGTCCAGGTTCGGATCGATGGTGGCTGCGTAGCCGCTGCTGGCATCGGCCGCGCCGCGGAACACCAGCGCCCCCACGGCGTAGGGGCTGCCGGAGTCCACGGTGACGTCCGCGGTGTACCTTGCAGTGCCGTCGATGCGCTGTTCGCTGATGGCGGCGGCGTTGTGGTCCGCGGGAGCGACGGCGGTCTGCCCGCCGTCGGACGTCCGGGTCCAGCTTCCGCTGACCGGCACCGTGTCCGGCAAGGGGCTGGTGGTGCTGCCCAGCGTGATCGGAGCTGTTGGTGGGACGGCCTGGGCGGGTGAGGCCAGCATGGCCGGGGTGAGGACAGAGCCGGCACCCAGGACGCCAAGGCCCAGGGCGGCCGCGGTAAAGCCTGCAACTAACCTTGTGGACATTCAGATCGCCTTTGATCTCGGATAGTGCTTCGGGTGGATTGGACCCATCGACTGCTCCGTAACGGCCGTTATGGAGCCCCAAAAGGGCCGTTGGGGAGCAATCGACGGGTATGTCAGGGGTGTGATGTCAGGGGAACAGCGGGCGGGGGCCGACGAAGACTCCTTCCATCCGCCAGGCGTCCATCCGCAGCAGCCGGACCGTGCCGGCGGCTGAGAGGCGGACCGCTTCGCCACCGAGGGTCGGGTAGGCGCGCGCGGTCAGCGGCTTCCCGTTGGCGAAGATCTCCAGCGCCGAGCGGTCCACCAGCACGCGCAGGTGGAGCCTGCCGCCGGGGAGGTTCACCGGGCCGGATTTCTGCCCGGTGTCCAGGGTCCGGTCCAGGCTGCTGCGGGAGCGGTCCAGGAGCACATACGACTGGGCGAACCCGCCGCTGCCCACCTCGCAGCCCACCTCGATGAGCGTTTCCTCGGCTGGTTCAGGGTCCTGACCCCGGCCGCTTCCCAGCACGCCCAGCCGGAAGACACTCCCCGGCTCCAGTTCGAGGTCCAACTCCAGGTCCAGCTGGTTTCCGGACACCCCGGCCAGGATCTCGCTGCCGCCCAGAGTGCGCGGACCGACGCGGACGTGGTCCCGCCGCAGCGATTCCAGCTCGGGAACGGGAGCAAAGGCCAGCCCCCCGTCCGGATCCAGGGTGGCCACCCGGGGCAGGCTCATGACGCCGGACCAGCCGGCCTCCACCATCGCGGCATCCGTCCGGCCCTCCTGCAGCCAGCCGAACATGATCCGCCGACCGGACTCGTCCGCAAAGGACTGCGGGGCATAGAAGTAGCGGCCGCCGTAGTCCAGCCGGTGGAGGTCCCGCGGCGTGTACGAATCCCCGGCGTAGCGGCCGGTCCAGTAGAGCGGGTGGCGGGTGTCGCCGTCGTGCCAGGCAGAGAAGACCAGGACGTCGGTGCTGGCCTCGGGGCCGGTGCTTTCGTCACCCGGCACCGGATCACCCAGCACCCCGCCGCCCGCACGGAACAGGTCCACGCATTCCCACATGGTGCCCTGCCAGTCCGCGGCGGCCGGATCCCCGGAGGCGGCGTCGCCAATGAACAGCGGGCCGATGTAGTCCCAGCGGCGGAGGTCGGCGGACTCGTACAGGAACGCCGTACCGCCGCGGCCCCGGATGCCGGACCCCACGAGCTGGCGCCAGCGAGCACCTTCCCGCCACACGCAGTGGTCGCGGTAGGCGGTGATGTCCACGCCGGCCGGCGGCGCCGGAATGACGGGGTTTTCCGGTGCCTTGGTCCAGCTCAGGAGGTCCGGCGAGCCGACGGCCACGCAGGGGAGTTCGCGCGCCCCGTGCCGGCCGGAGTACACCAGCGTGGGCGTACCGCCGTCGTTCACCAGCACCCCGGACCAGCAGCCGTCGGCGTCCGGCCCCTCGGACGGTTCCAGCGCCACGGGCTGGTCGGTCCAGTTGACCAGGTCCGGGCTGGTGGCGTGGCCCCACAGGATGCGGTGGTGGAAGGCGCCCGCCGGGTTGTACTGGTAGAAGAGGTGGTAAGTGCCGTTCCACTGGCTGACACCGTTGGGGTCGTTAAGCCAGCCGGCGGGCGAGACGAAGTGGAAGCGCGGCCGGTGCGGGTCTGCCTCGGCGCGGCCCACGAGTTCGTCCTGCGGCACCGTGGCCAGGGGGTGGGTCAGTTCAGTCATGCGGAAGCCTTGTTTTCTGTGAGGGGTTCGACCGAGAGCGCGTGGCTTGCCGCCGTGGCCGGGGGCCGGTAGAGGTGGCAGCGCACCCAGTGTTCGTGGCCGGGATCGCCCACCCGGTGCCGGACGGGTTCGGTGGCGGAACAGCGCTGCTCCGCGTCGCCGTCGAACGCGCACGACGCCGACTCCATCACCGCTGCGCGAAGTGCCGCACGCTCACGGGGATCGTAGGAGCCGGTGCGGGCGGGGTCCGGCACGGCCGAAACCAGCAACCGGGTGTAGGGGTGGGCGGGGTTGGCCAGCAGGTCAAGCGATTCGCCTTCCTCCACGAGTTCCCCGGCAAACATAACGACGATCCGGTCTGCCAGGTAGCGGGCCGAAGCGAGATCGTGGGTGATGTAGAGCATGGAAATGCCCTTCTGGTCCCGCAGCTGGCGCATCAGGTTCAGGATGCCGATCCGCACGGAGACATCCAGCATTGACGTGGGTTCATCCGCGAGGATCACGTCGGGTTCAACAGCGAGTGCCCGGGCGATGGCCACGCGCTGCCGCTGCCCGCCGGAGAGTTCGTGGGGGTAGGAGTTGAGCATGTCCGGGGTGAGGCCCACGGTGGTCATCAGCTCATCCAGGCGGGTGCGCAGCTGGACTGGCGTCCCGGCTTTGCCGTGCAGGGTCAGTGAACGGGTGAGGAAGTGCTCGATCCGGTGCACCGGGTTCAGCGAGCCGAACGGATCCTGGAACACCATCTGCAGCTGAGAGCGGTATTCCCGGGACGCCTGGAAGCGGTCCCTTTTTAGCACGTCTGTGCCATTAAGCAGGATCTGCCCCTCGGTAGGCCTATCCAGCCGGGCAATGCAGCGCGCCAGGGTGCTCTTGCCGGACCCGGACTCCCCCACGAGGGCCACGATTTCGCCCTTCCGGATGGCAAGGTCCACCCCGCCGAGGGCACGGACCGAGGCGCGGGAGAACAGGCCGCCGCTGGAGAAATCCTTGACCAGGCCCTTCACCTCGAGGGCCGGAGCTTCTGTGTGCGCGCTCATGATGATGCTCCTTGGAGGACGGCGGCCTTCTGGTCTTGGGGAAGAGGCGAAACAAAGTGCCCGGGCGAGGCTTCCTGGAGGTCGGCGATGTTGCTGAACTTCACGCCGTCGGCCAGGCCAGTCAGGGGAACACGGGGTCCGGTGAGCGGAGGGAACGCACCCATAAGCGCCTGCGTGTAGGGGTGGAGCGGGGCAGCGTGGATGTCCTTGGCCCTGGCGGTCTCCACGATCCGGCCGCCGTACATCACGGCCATCCGGTGCGAAAGCTCCACCATGAGCGACATGTCGTGGGTGATGAACAGGACGGAGAAGCCCAGTTCGCGCTGCAGCTCCTTGATCTGGGCCATAATCTCCTGCTGCACCACCACGTCCAGCGCGGTGGTGGGCTCGTCCAGGATCAGCAGCGAAGGCTTGAGCGCCACGGCCATGGCAATGACTGCGCGCTGCCGCATGCCGCCGGAGAGCTGGTGCGGGTAGGACGTCAGCCGGGCGGGGTCGATGCGGACCAGCTCCAGCAGCTCGGCAGCCCGCCGCAGCGACTCCTTCCGGGTGTAGCCGGCATGGGTGGTGTAGATATCCACGATCTGGTCCCCGATGGTCATCACCGGGTTGAGCGAGTTCATGGCCGACTGGAACACCATGGCCACGTCCTGCCACCGGAAGCGCCGCAGCTCCTCCGGGCCCATGGCCAGGACGTCCCTGCCGCCGAAGCTGATGCTGCCGCCGGCGATCTCCGCCGGATCGCGCAGGAGCCGCATGATGGTGTTGGCGATGGTGGATTTGCCGCAGCCGGATTCCCCGGCCAGGCCGAAGATTTCGCCGGTGCCGATGCTGAAGGACACGCGGTCGACGGCGGTGGTGGAGCGGGTGTCGCCGCGGTACTTCACGGTGAGGTCCTTGATGTCCAGGACCGGTTCGTGGGAACCAAAGGAGGTCTGGGAGACGGTCATGCCGATGCTCGCTTTCCGGGTTTGGCTGACTTGGAGGCGGGCTTGCGAATCTTCCGCACCTGTATTTTCCGCAGGCGCGGATTGGTAACCTCGTCCACCGCGTAGTTGATCAGCGACAGCGAGAACGCCACCAGCGCGATGCACAGGCCGGACGGAATAAAGACCCACCAGCTGCCGGTGAGCAGGGCGCCTTCGTTGCCTGCCCAGTAGAGGTTGTTGCCCCAGGAGACCGTGCTGACGTCGCCCAGGCCCAGGAACTCCAGGCCTGCCTGCGCGCCGATGCCGTAGATGATGCAGGCCAGGAGCGTCCCCATGACGATCGAGGCCATGTTGGGCAGGATCTCGCGGAACATGATCCGCAGGGGCCGTTCGCCGGTGACCACGGCCGCAGCCACGAAGTCCTTGGAACGGATGGACAGGGCCTGCGAGCGCAGCACCCGTGCGGATCCGGCCCAGCCGGTGACCACCAGGACCAGGATCACGGTGCCGAGGCCGGGCGGAAGGAACGCGGCCAGGATCACCAGGAGCGGGAGCCCCGGCAGGAGCAGGAACACGTTGGTGGTGAGGGACAGCGCTTCGTCGATGAATTTTCCGAAATACGCCGAGGCCAGGCCCACCAGGATGCCGATGAACGTGGAGGCGAAGCCCACGGTCAGGCCCACTAGCAGCGAGCTGCGCGCGCCGTGGATGGTCAGGGCCAGGACGTCCTGGCCCTTGGCCGTGGTGCCCAGCCAGAATTCGGCGTCGGGCTCCTGGGACGCCATGCCGGTGATCTTGGAGGGGTTGTCCGGGTAGAGGACGGGGGCCAGGAGCGCGAGGGCGATGAAAATGAACAGGATGGCCGCGCCGGTCATGGCCTTCTTGTTCGTCAGCAGCCCGTGCAGCAGGCTGCGGTTGGGTCTGCGGACGGAGGCTTCGGGCGGGAGCCCGGCGCCGCCGTCGTGCGTTCCGCCAGCGTTACCCGGCACGCCGGCGAGGGTCTCCCCCGGAACGGTGGAAGCGGTGGTTGCGATGGACGTGGTCATGGTCCGTCCTTCCTAGTTGGCGCGCACGCGCGGGTCGAGGCGGACGTAGAGGATGTCCACCAGGAAGTTGGCCAGCAGCACGGCCGCGGTGATGGTCAGGAAGAGGCCCTGCATCAGCGGGTAGTCCAGCCCCTGCACGGCGTTGAGGAGCTGGTAGCCGACGCCGGGGTAGGCGAACACCACCTCGGTCAGCAGCGCGCCGCCCACCACGAAGCCCAGGCTCATGCCGAAGCTGGTGACGGACGGCAGCATGGCGTTGCGGGCGGCGTAGCGGAACATGATCCGGCCCGGGCGGAGGCCCTTGGCTTCGGCCATGGTGATGTAGTCCTCGGCGTTGGTGGCGATCATGGTGTTGCGCATGCCGAGCATCCAGCCGCCCACCGAAACAAGCACGATGGTGAGGGCGGGCAGCACCAGGTGCATCCCGACGTCGGACATGAACTCCCAGCTGAAGGCGGGCTCAATGGTGTCGCTGAACGCATGCCGGATGGGGAACCAGCCCAGCGTGACGCCGAACAGGTACAGCGCGCCCATGGCGAGCCAGAAGTACGGGAAGGACCCGATGAAGATCAGGATCGGAGGGAGCGCGGAGTCAATGGCGCCTCCGCGCCGCCAGGCGGCCAGGATGCCCAGCAGGTTGCCCACGACGGCGGCGATCACCAGTGCGGTCCCGCCCAGCAGGAGCGTCCAGCCCACCTGCGAGGCGATCACTTCGGTGACCGGGGTGGGGAAGCGGGAGATGGAGACGCCCATCTGGCCGGTGATCATGTTGTGCAGGTAGTCGACGTACTGCTCCCAGATGGGCCGGTCGTCGACGCCGAGCAGCTTGCGCAGGGCCTCGATCTGTTCGGGCTGCATGCGGTCCTGGGTGCGGGCGAACATGCGGGATACGGGGTCCCCCGGCATAAAGCGCGGGAGCAGGAAATTCAAAGTGATGGACACCCAGAAGGCGATCAGGTAGAAACCCAGGCGGCGCAGGATAAAGCGCACGGTTTCCCTCCATTCGGGAAGTGCGGAAAGTTTGGGGAGCACACCCGGCGCCGGGAACAGCGCCGGGTGTGCAGTTTGGCGGGAGGCCTGCGGGGCCCTACTTGGCCGGTTCCAGCGAGGTCAGGACCAGCACCGTGGTGGGCGCCCGGACCGACAGGGTGGCGTACGGGTTTTCTTCCGTGGGCCAGCCGGTAAAGCGGGTGTTGTTGTAGGCGCCCCATTCCGGGCCGGCGAACAGCGGGATGGCCGGGGCAACCGCGCTGTACTCCTCCTGGAGCTTGTCCACGATGTCGTGCTGGGTGTCCTCGTCAGCGGCGGCGGCGAACTCGGTCAGCAGGGCGTCGGCCTTGGGGTCGCCGAAGCGGTGGTAGTTCTCAAAGGTCTTCTCCCCCACCGGCTTGACCGTGGCGGTACCCATCATGCCGGCGAAGTACTTGTACGGGCTGGGGTCGTTGGCGCTCCACACAATGCCCGAATCGAAATCGCCGGTCTCGTAGCCTGCCACGACGGCGGCCCAGTCCGGGGAATCAACCTTGGCCGTGACGCCCACCTCGGCGAGGTTCTGCGCGATCACGTTGGCTACGGAAAGCCAGTCGGAGGACGCTGCGCCCACGGAGATCTTGAATTCGAAGGGCTTGCCGTCCTTCAAGGTGCGCTTGCCGTCCGAGCCTTTCGGGTAGCCGGCCTTGTCCAGGAGCTTGTTGGCCTCATCGACGTTGAGCTTGGTCCAGTCGCACTTGTCCTGGACGTCCTTGTTTTTCCACGTTTCGTAGTTCCCGGAGAGGCCGGTGCAGTCCGCCGGCTTGGTGTAGCCGCTCATGCCGATCTTGGTGACCTGCTCACGGTCCACGGCCATGCTGAGGGCCTTACGGACGTCCGTGTCGTTGAACGGGGCCTTGGCGGTGTTGAGCTGCCAGTTGATCATGGAACCCGTGGGCGGGAACCAGTACTTGCGGTGGTCCGGGTCCTTGGAAATGAAGGTCTTCTCGATGTTGGGCATGTACTGCGGAGCCCAGTCCACATCGCCGTTGGCGGCGGCGAGGTTGGCGCCGTCGTTTCCGGCGAACGCGAGCATCTTGATGCCGGCGATCTTCTGCTTCTCCGGCTGCCAGTAGTTGGGATTCTTCTTCAGCACGAAGGACTGGGCCTGGAACGTGTCCACTTCGGTGTACGGTCCGGTGCCCACCGGCTTTTCGTTGGCGTCCTTCTCCGGGTCCGCAATCTTGGACCAGACGTGGTCCGGCAGGATGCTCAGCTGGCCGAGGTCGAACAGTGCCGGGGACCAGGCCGTCTTGAAGCTGAATTTCACCTGGTTGGTGCCCTCGGCCGTCACCGTGTCCAGGTAGTCGTAGCCGCCCTTGATCTTTTTCTGCAGGGCGAAAGTGGTGACCACGTCGGCCGGAACCAGTGGCTGGCCGTCGGACCATTTCACGCCGTCGCGGAGGGTGAACGTGATGGACTTGCCGTCCTCTGCCGCTGTCCATTCGCTGGCCAGCCACGGGGTGGTGTCACCCTTGGCCGGGTTGTAGATGAGCAGGGACTCGTAGATGGCCTGCTGGGTCATGGGCGCCACGGTGGGGGCGAACGGGTTGAAGTTGCGGACAAACGTGCCCATGTCCTCGCGGGGAATGGTCAGGAGCGCGCTTTGGGCCGAGGCGTCAGCTTTGGCGGACCCGCTGTTGCCCGCAGTGGCGGAGCATCCCGTGAGCGCCAAAGCGCCTATGGCCAGGCCGGCCGCCGCGATGCGGGCAGACCTCAGGAATCGTGGTTGTGTCATGATGGATATCTCTTTCCTCGTCTTCGCTGTTGAAGGTGAAGGTGTGGTTGGGGTTGCTGTTCAGTAGTTGATTTGCCGTCAGACTGAATAGCGTTCTAGCAGCGGACAGTCGACCATTTGCTGATGTGCGGTGATCGGCTGTCCGGCTGTAAGGCTTGCGAGTGTCTGGACACCCAGCGCACCCATCTCCTCGAAGGGCAACGCAACCGTGGTCAGTTTTGGCCTGAGGTAGGCCGCAATGAGTTCCTGGTTGTCGAAGCCGATCACGGCGATGTCTTGGGGGATGGCGAGCCCGCGCTCCTTGATGGCGTCATACGCGCCCATAGCCATCCGGTCGTTGAGGCAGAACAGCGCGGTGGGCCTGTTCTTCCGGTCAAGGATCCGGCACGCGGCCTCGTAGCCGCCGTCCGCCGTCGCATGCCCGCTCACGACCAGTTCCGGGTCCAGTTCCAGCCCGGCGGCGGCGAGCGCCTCGCGGCACCCCTCCAGCCGCCCGACGGCTGCGGGAATGTCCGGGTCGAGGTTGATGACGCCGATGCGCCGGTGCCCGGCTTCTAGCAAACGTTCGACGGCGACACGGCCGCCGGCGCGCTCGTCCGGGACGATCGAGGGCAGTATTCCGTCAGCATCGAAGCAGTTGATGAGGACCGTGGGCACCTCCCTGGCGATCTTCGGGACATGCACGCCACGGTGGTACGTGGCCGCATACAGAAGCCCTTCGACCCGCTGTTCCAGCAGCTTCTCGATTGCGGCGTCTTCCATGCCCCGGTTGGGCCCTGCAGCGTCGGCCTGGTCCGAGGGCGCGATGAGCAGGAAGCGGCGGTCCAGCCAGGCCTGGTCCTGGGCGCCTTTGATGATGTCGACGGCGAACGGTGCCGTAACAATCTCGGTCACGATGCCGTACCAGTCGCTGCGCTGCGAGGCGAGGGCCCGGGCTCCGGCGTTCGGCCGGTACCCGAGGGCCTGGACGGCTTCGAGGATGCGCTGCCTGGTTTCCTCGGAAATGCTGGCGTTCCCGCGGTTGCTGAGGACGAAGGACACCGCGGTGCGGGATACACCGGCAGCCTTGGCCACGTCCGCCATGGTGACACCGCGCTGGGCAGTGGCCGCGACAGGCTTCCGCCCTTGAGCCGTGCCCGCCGCTGTGGGGGTGCTGTTCGCCATCGAATGCTCCGAAATCCTGCCGGGACTGGCCGCCGTGGCCAGTTGGGATCTTTTACTAACGCGCGTTACTTCGAGCGTGTGATTTAGGTTACGCGCGTTACTTGGTTGCTGTCAACGGGCAATTTCGGGAAGTTCCCGCGGGACGGCCTACTCCCCCGCGGGCGACTTTTGGGGCCCGTTGCGTGGGGGCCCGTTGGGCCCCTTCCGCGGTGCGGGGCCCGAGCCGCAGGAATATCACCACGGGATACGGCCCGGCCTGATCCTCACGAGTCGCAAATCGCTTGGCGACACGCAAATTACCCGGCGACACCGGAATACGGGGGGCGCGGGAGCATTTGCGCGTCACAGGGACATTTGCGCGTCGAAACTGCATGGGCGGGGAGGCTGCCAGGCTCCGCCATAGGTGACGCAGGCCCAGTCAGCCGGCGGCAAATGCGCTTAAAGAAGAAAAGCACCAGTTCCGAAGAACTGATGCTTCCCAGTGGTGGCTCCGACCGGCGTCGATCCGGTGACCTTTCGATTTTCAGTCGAACGCTCTACCAACTGAGCTACAGAGCCTAGGTGACATGTCACCTTGAGAACCGGAATTTCTTCCGGCGCTCAGAGCGACCCTGACGGGACTTGAACCCGCGACCTCCGCCGTGACAGGGCGGCGCGCTAACCAACTGCGCTACAGGGCCTTGCTATTTTCTTGCTGTCTGCAGTATCGCTACTGCAATTTTTCAAGGCCTTTAGCCTACCAGACTTTTTCATCCGGTTTGACCACTTCCTTGCGTACCCCCAACGGGATTCGAACCCGTGCCGCCGCCGTGAAAGGGCGGTGTCCTAGGCCGCTAGACGATGGGGGCCTGAACTCAATCCGGCTCATTCAGGGCAAAAATAAAGGGCCGAAGCCTTTCGTTTCCGCCCTTTCGAGTTGCTCCGAACTGGACTATAAAAGTGTAGGGCAGACCTTGGGAATATCCAAAATCGGCACCGCACTGGTGCAAGATTCGGTGCAAGATGGACTGATGGATGCCGTCGCCGCCCTCAATGAGATCGCGTTCTGGCTGGAACGCGAACTGGCCCCCACGTTCAAGGTCCAGGCCTTCCGGAAGGCCGCCGGCATCATCGCCGCCCTGGATCCGGAAGATGTTGCCGCCCGCGCCCGCAACGGCCGGCTGAAAAGCATGAAGGGAATCGGGGACCGAACCTTCGAGGTGATCCGGCAGGCGGTCGACGGCGCCGTCCCCGACTACCTTGAGGGCCTCCGGGAGCGCGGGCAGCAGCCGCTGGCAGACGGCGGCGCCGAACTGCACTCCGCACTTCGCGGGGACCTCCACAGCCACAGCGACTGGTCCGACGGCGGGTCCCCGATTGAACTGATGGCGGACGCCGCCCGCACCTTGGGCCGGGAGTACCTCGCCCTGACGGACCACTCCCCCAGCCTCAAAATCGCGAACGGGCTGACCGCCGAACGCCTCACGGAGCAGCTGGATATTGTCGCGGGCATCAACAGCGGCTTCGACGACGACGGCGGCGGAGGCTTCCGCCTGCTGGCCGGCATCGAGGTGGACATCCTGGAGGACGGGACCCTGGACCAGTCCGCGGACATGCTGGACCGCCTGGATGTTGTGGTGGCGAGCGTCCACTCGAAACTCCGTTCCGACCGGAGCACCATGACCGCCAGGATGCTGGGCGCCATCAGCGATCCGCACATGAACGTCCTCGGCCATTGCACGGGCCGGCTGCTCCAGGGTTCCAGGGGAACGCGGCCTCAATCCGATTTTGACGCCGAGCGGGTGTTCGCGGCGTGCGCGGAACAGGATGTGGCCGTCGAGATCAATTCGCGCCCCGAGCGGCAGGATCCGCCGGACGACCTGATCCGGCTCGCACTCGATGCGGGCTGCCTCTTCAGTATCGACAGTGACGCCCATGCCCCGGGTCAGCTGGATTTCCTCCAGTACGGCGCAGCCCGCGCTGCGGCAAACGGAGTTCCCGCGGAACGGATCGTGACCACTTGGCCGCTGGGCCGGCTGCTGGAGTGGGCGGGGCGCGGAAAGTAGTACGGCTGGGCAGTGATGCTCAGCTCACCAGGAATATTGCCATCGTCAACATCACGACGGCGATGGCGGCGTCGAGGATGCGCCAGGCGCTCCGGCGCCGGAAGACCGGAGCCAGGAACCGTGCGCCGACCCCCAGGGCCGTGAACCACGCGATGCTGGCCGCGCCCGCTCCGGCGGCAAACCACCAGCGGCCGTCCGGGCCGTGGGTGCTGGCGAGGGACCCGAGCAGCAGCACAGTGTCCAGGTACACGTGCGGGTTCAGCCAGGTGAAGGCCAGCCCGGTGCCCAGGACGGCCATCCAGCTAGCAGCACGCGCCGGACCGAGCTGCCCGAGCGCCTGGCCGCGGACGGCCCGCCAGGCGGCGAGGGCGCCGTAGCCCGCCAGGAATGCGGCTCCCGCCCAGCGCACCACGTCGAGCACACCCGGCGCCCGCTCAATCAGGACGCCGATGCCGGCGACGCCGAGGATTATCAGTACGAGGTCCGAGACGGCGCAGACGGCAATGACAAGGGCCACATGCGAGCGCTGGATGCCCTGGCGCAGGACGAAGGCATTCTGGGCGCCGATGGCGACGATGAGGGACAGGCCGCTGGCCAGGCCTGAAAGCACGGGAAGGATCACGCTTTCAACGGTAGGTGGATGAAGATCATGAAACCAGTTAAAGATTCTTTGGGGAGATAAGATCAGCTAATGATCGACATTCATCCCGACCAGGCCCGGACGCTCGCGGCCATCGTCTCGCAGGGAAGCTTCGACGCCGCCGCCAGCCACCTGTCCGTCACGGCTTCCGCCGTCAGCCAGCGCATCCGCGCTTTGGAGGTCGCGGTGGGCCGTCCCGTTCTGAGGAGGACCAGGCCGATTGAGCTCACGGAGTCCGGCCAGGCCGTGGTGCGCTTCGCCCGTCAGCTTGAGATGCTGTCGGCGGACCTCGCCGATGAACTGCAGCCGGGCACCGCGCACCCGGACACCCGGCTGACGCTGGTGATCAACAGCGACTCGCTGCACACGTGGGCACTCGCCGGGCTGGCTGCCGTGGCCGGGACGGTCCAGCTGGAAATCCTGCGCGAGGACCAGGATTATTCGCTGGAGCTCCTCCGCAGCGGCGCTGCGGCGGCTGCCATCACCGCCACCGCCAAGCCGGCCCCCGGCTGCACGTCCCGCCGGCTCGGCGTGATGCGCTACCTTCCCGTCTGCACGCCGGTGTTCGCGGCACGCTGGCTCGACGGCGGCGCAACGGCCGAATCGCTGGCAAAGGCCCCCGTCATCATCTACGACCGCAAGGACGACCTTCAGGACCGCTACCTGCGGCGGCTCAGCCGCAAATCCCTCCAGCCGCCGCGCCACTACGTGCCTGCGGCCCACGAGTTCGGCGAGGCGATCCGGCTCGGGATGGGGTGGGGCCTGCTCCCGGAGCTCGAAATCGGCGACGACCTGGACCAGGGAACACTGCAGACCCTGGCCGCCAAATCCTTCGTGGACGTCCCGCTGCACTGGCAGCAGTGGCGCTACGGATCGGCGGTGCTGGACGGCGTTGCCGGCGCCATCCAGGACGCTGCGCGCGTGCTGAGGTGAACGATACAACTACGCAAGCACACCACAGCGGAGCAGAACGCTAGCACTGGCAGACCATCAGGGCATTACCGTCAGGATCCCGGAAGTTGAACCATTGCCCATACTGGATGGCCGCCGGATCGGCGCCCAGTTCAACTGCATAGGCGTGCGCTGCCTGGACGTCTTGGGTGTCGAGATGAAAGGCGGGCACCTTGAAAACGGCGTCCCGTGAGTAGATCCTGCTGTCCAGGACGAGCCCGGTACCCTCGACCGGCAGTACATAGAGGTGGCCAAAGAGAATCTCACCGTCGGCCGGTACACCCAGCAGCCGGCAGTACCAGTCCCTGGCAGCTTCCACATCGCTGACCGGAACAAAGACCGTGCCAATTCTCGGCGTGATCGGATTCATGGGACTCCTTCCGCATCCATGACCTGCCAGTCACGGGATGGACGTTTTCGACATGTTGGCTCGATTCTAGGTCGCGCCCGTTTGGACTTGCGCTCCTTGGGCAACTCGCAAACTTTGGCAGGATCTCGACTAGACGTGGCCGATTTCCGCCAGCTGCACCGCCGCAGCACGGGCTAGATTGGCAGCATGGCAACCACCGCCGAATCCGGCCCCACGCCGTCCGCAGGCTCCCACGAAGGGTCTCCGCACGCACCCAGTCCGCAACCTCTGACCCAACGCACAGCGTCCGCCGCCGGCACCTCGTCCGGAAGGACACCGGTCAACAAGCTCGGCGTCGCCGCCGTCGTTATCACGGTGGTCCTGTGGGCCTCCGCGTTTGTGGGCATCCGCGCCGTGGGGCCAAGCTTCTCGCCCGGTTCCCTGACGCTGGGACGGCTGGCGATTGCCGCCGTCGTACTTGGCGTGGTGGTGCTGCCGAAGCTCCGGATGCTGCCCCGGGGCCGGGAGTGGTGGCCCATCCTCGCCTACGGCGTGATGTGGTTCGGCGGCTACAACGTGGCCCTCAACGCCGCCGAACACCTGCTGGACGCCGGCACCGCAGCCCTGCTCATCAACGTCAACCCCATCCTGGTGGCCGTGATGGCGGGCGTACTGCTCAAGGAAGGCTTCCCGCGCTGGCTGATCATCGGCAGCCTGATAGCGTTCGCCGGCGTCGCCGTGATTGCGCTCAGTTCGGGCCAGCGTTCGACGGCGGATGTGGCCGGCGTGCTGCTTTGCCTCCTCGCCGCCGTGCTCGCCGCCGTCAGCGTGATCGTCCAGAAGCCGGTGCTGCGGAAGTTCCCCGCGGCTCAGGCCACATGGTTCGGCATCATGGTGGGCGCAGCCTGCTGCCTGCCGTTCAGCGGACAGCTGGTGGCCGAACTCCAGGCGGCCCCGCTTCCGGCCACCCTCGGGCTGGTGTACCTGGGGATCTTCCCGACGGCCATCGCGTTCACCACGTGGGCCTACGCCCTGTCCCTCATCGACGCCGGAAAGCTGGCCGCCACCACGTACCTGGTCCCCGGCACCACCATCCTCATCTCCTGGCTGGTGCTCGGCGAAGTGCCTACCATGTGGGGGCTTGTGGGCGGCGCGATCTGCCTGGTGGGAGTGGGGCTGACGCGGCGCAAATCCCGCTAGAGTGCTGGTATGCCCGCCAACCTGCCGCCCGGCCTGCCGATCGTCCCGGACGGCGCGGACGATCATGTTCCGTTCCCCATGACCGAGGAAGACTTCGAGTCGGCCGTCAGCGACGCCCTGGAACGCGTTCCGCCGGAAGTGGCCCGGGCCATGGACAACGTTGCGGTGTTCATCGAGGACGATTACATCCCGCAGCCGGGCGAGGACCCGGAGACCGTGCTGCTGGGACTCTACGAAGGCGTGCCGCTGACCGAGCGCGATGCCTGGTGGGGAGCGGGATCGCTGCCGGACCGGATCACCATCTACCGCCAGCCCATCCTGGAAATCTGTTCGTCCCGTGAGGAAGTCATCGAGGAGGTGGCCATTACCGTGACGCACGAGATTGCCCACCACTTCGGCATCAGCGACGAACGGCTGCACGAACTCGGCTGGGACTAGTTAGCCTTGTACGCATGGGACACGACCACAGCCATTCGCACGGCATCACGGCCACCGGCAAGCACCGCAAGCGCCTGATCGCCGTCCTCAGCATCACGCTGGCCGTGGTCCTGATCCAGGTCATCGGCGCGGTGATT
The DNA here is from genome assembly GCF_030718995.1 of Arthrobacter oryzae. Lineage (NCBI taxonomy): Bacteria > Bacillati > Actinomycetota > Actinomycetes > Micrococcales > Micrococcaceae > Arthrobacter > Arthrobacter oryzae. Next base: position 2,178,563 of record NZ_CP132204.1, on the reverse strand, counting down.
TCCGGTTCCCTGGCACTGCTGGCCGACGCCGGCCATATGCTGTCCGATGCCGCCGGCGTTTTCATCGCGCTCCTGGCGGCGTGGATCGCCACCCGGCCCGCTAGCGACCTGCGGACGTACGGGTACCAGCGCGCCGAAGTCCTGGCCGCCCTCGCCAATGCGCTGGTGCTGATTGTCATCTCGGTGGTGATTTTCACTGAGGCCGTCCGGAGGATCGGTTCTGCACCCGAGGTCCAGACCGACGTGATGCTCTACGCCGCCGTCCTGGGTGCGGTGGCCAACGTGGTGTCCCTGCTGATCCTCCGCGGCGCCCAGAAGGAGAGCCTCAACGTTCGCGGCGCGTACCTTGAGGTCCTCGGCGACCTGCTGGGCTCCTTCGCTGTCATTGCCGCCGCGGTGGTGATCATGCTGACAGGCTTCCAGGCGGCGGACACCATCGCATCCATGGTCATCGCCGTGATGATCCTCCCCCGCGCCTGGCACCTGCTCCGCGATGTGGTGGACGTGCTCCTGGAAGCCACCCCGAAGGGCGTGGAAGTCCAGATGATCCGCGAGCACATCCTGTCCGTGGAGGGCGTGGTGTCCGTGCACGATATCCACATCTGGACCATCACGTCCGGCATGCCGGTCTTCTCCGCCCACGTGGTGGTGGAGGACGCCGTGCTGAGTGCCAGCGGCGCCGACCAGGTGCTGGACAAGCTGGGCACCTGCCTGGGCTCCCACTTCGACACTGAACACTGCACCTTCCAGCTGGAACCCGTGAGCCACTCCGAGCACGAGTCCCACCAGCACGCCTGAGCCTGGGAAGCGGGGGGCCCGCATCCAGCCTGCCCGCAGAATCCCGTCTGACCGCAAGCCCCCGGAATCCCGACACGCCGTGCCTCAATGTGACCGAATCACATGCTTGTTGTTTATGTTATTGATGTGACCAGTGTTGCCAAAGTTGCAACCTGGCACGTAGCCTCGTGTCTGCTGGGTGTCCGCGGCGGGGCATCTACCTGTGAAAATCACGGGTGACAATCTTCAACTCCTCGCTCACTCCAGCCTGACTGCTGCGAGGTAACTTGATGGGTTTGACCGGATCCGGCCGCAAAGCGGCTGTGCTGTGCACCGCCGTCGTACTCCTCGGATCCCTCGCCCTGCCCGCCGGCGCCGCACCGCTGCCGGGCTCCGTGGCCGCTGTCAGCGTTCCGGCGTCGCCGGAGATCCCCTCCGCCGAAGAGATCGCGGCAGCCAAAGCCAGCGAAAGCGCGACGGCGGACCAGGTCACCCGGATCGACCGGATCCTTGCCGACGCCGCCGCGGCCCAGGAAGCCAGCTTTGCTGCCGCCATGCAGGCCAACAACGCCTACGGCGACGCCCTGGTCACGCTCGAGCTCCGCCGGGACGCAGCCACCCTCGCTGCGGCGAAAGCGGCTGCCGCCGGGGCCGAACAGGAAAAGACGCGCAAACAGGTGGGGCAGCTGGCCGGTGACCTGTACCGAAACGGCGGCCTCAATCCTGCGCTCAGCACCTTCGTCAGCGGCAACGGCGAAGTGCTCAAGCAGGCCGCCACGCTTGAGGCCATCTCCGCCAGCCGCAGCCGGGCATTCGAGGCGGCCGACAACGCAGCCTCCGCCGCCCAGTCACTGACGGCCGCTGCGGAGGACGCCAACCGGGCCGCGGATGACGCGGCCAGGTCGGCCGAAGACCGCAAGCTGGACGCCGAACGCGCCAACGCCGCCCAGGCCAGGGCCGTGTCCGAGGCGAAGGCCCAGCGGACCGTCCTGGTGGACCAACTTGCCAGCCTGAAAAACACCACGGTGGCCCTCGAGTCCGCCCGGGTTGATGCCCTGGACCGCCAACGCGCCCAGGAACGGCTGGCGGCCGTCACTGCCGCAGCGGCATCCGGCGCGGCGACGCAGGGCTCCACCGCGCAGGGCAGGCCCGCCGCACCCGCCCCGGCGCCGCCAGCTCCTACTCCAGCGGCGCCCGCGCCGCCGGCTCCTGCTCCAGCGGCGCCCGCGCCGCCGGCTCCTGCTCCAGCGGCGCCGGCGCCCGCGGCACCCCAGCCTGTCGCTCCGGCACCGGTTCCAGCACCGTCCCCGGGCGGCTCAAACCAGACCGCCATCTCGGTGGCACTCAGCAAGGTCGGGTCCCCGTACTTCTACAAGTACGGCGGCTCCGGTCCGCTCGGGTTCGACTGTTCCGGGCTGGTGCAGAACGCCTTCGCCGCTGCCGGCAAGTACCTTCCCCGCACCGCGGCACAGCAGTACGCGCAGGCACCCGTGCACGTGCCGTTCTCGCAGGCACAGCCGGGCGACCTCCTTGTCTGGGGATCTGCGCCCGATTTCTACCACGTGGGCATCTACCTCGGCGGCGGCCGGGTGGTCCAGGCCCTCAGCCCGGACGACGGCATCACGGTGACGGATCTGGCCTGGATGGCCGGGATGCAGCTGCACCCCACCGTTGCGCGGTATTAGCCGGCTTCGTCGTAGGACAGCACGCCTAGGACAGCACGTCCTTGGTGACGAACCTGCCGTAGGCGAGCGCCCCGAAGACCGCGATGTATCCACCCTGCAACAGCGCGTTGGCAGCAAAGGAATCCCAGGCAATGGGCTGTCGCAGCAGGTCCGCGAACCCGAACCAGTAATGGCTGAACAGCCAGGGGTGCAGCCATTCCAGCTGGGGCAGCTCCCCCATCACCTGGGACACCACCGAGGCCACAATCGTGGCCGCCATGGCGCCCACCGGTACATCCGTCAGGGTGGAGAGGAAGAGCCCGACGGCGGACAGCCCCAGCAGCGACACGGTGAGGTAGGCGGCCACGAGCACCAGCCGGACCACCGCCTCCCCGGGGGTGATCACGTCGCCGGACAGCAGCGTCACCGGACCCACCGGAAACAGCGCCGCCCCGATGCCCGCCCCGGCCAGCGCCACCACCAGCGGGGCAACGATGCAGAACGCCGCGGCGCCGGCATATTTGACCAGCAGCAACCGCACGCGGCCGGCCGGTGCCACGAGCAGATAACGCAGGGTGCCCAGGCCGGCTTCGCCGGCGATCGTGTCGCCGGCCACCACCCCCACGGTGAGGGGCAGGAAAAGTGGCACGCAGACCAGCATCGCCGTCACCCCCACAAACAGCCCGTTCTGCGTGAACCTGTCCAGGAAGGCGGGTCCGCGCCCGGGCGGCACGGCCGAGGAAAGCCGGACGGCGACTGCCATCAGCACCGGAACGGCGGCGAGCGCCAGCAGCATCGCCCAGGTCCGACGCCGGCGGAACAGGACGCTCAGTTCGGAAGCCAGCAGCGGCCATCCCGACGTTGGCCTTCCGGCCGGCGTCGGGCGTTCTCCGACGTCAGCGGCTCGGTCCTTGCTGGGCGCGCCTTTACTGGGCAATGTCGAACCCCTCCCCCGTCAGCGCCACAAAACGGTCCTCCAGGCTGCCCTGCTCCACGGCGAAGCCGCGGACCCGTACCCCGGCCGCCACCAGGGCGGCCACCACCGCTTCCGGCTCCACGCCATCGCCTTCGGCGCGGCTTCCGGGCGGTGCCCCGTAAACCAGCGCCCCGTTGTTCCGGCCTCCCTCGGGGGTCATGCCGAACGTGGCGAAGACGCCGTCGGCCAGGCCGGCGTCGGGCGTTACCAGGCGGATCCGGGCCTTGCCGGCATCGCGCAGGTCTGCGAGCGTTCCCTGCGCCACCAGCCGCCCCGCGCTCATGACGGCGGCGTGGGTGCAGATCTGCTCCACCTCGGCCAGCAGGTGGCTGGAGACGAAAACCGTGGCACCGTCCGCCGCGAGGGACCGCACCAGCGAGCGCACTTCACGGGTTCCCTGCGGATCCAGGCCGTTGGTGGGCTCGTCGAGCACCAGCAGTTCCCGGGGTGAGAGGAGTGCGTTGGCGATGCCCAGGCGCTGTTTCATGCCGAGCGAATAAGCACGGACCTTCTTTCCGGCGGCGTGCGTCAGGCCGACGCGTTCCAGCGCAGCCTCCACGCGCGCACGCCGCGTTGCCGATGCTGCATGGGGGTCCGCGGCATCGAGCCTCCGGAGATTGGCTTCCCCGGACAGGAACGGGTAGAACGCCGGGCCTTCCACCAGGGCGCCCACCCGCGGCAGGACGTCGTGGAAGCGGGCCGGCATCTCCAGCCCCAGCACGCTGACGGAACCCTCCGTGGCGCCGGCAAGGCCCAGCATCATGCGAATGGTGGTGGTTTTGCCGGAGCCGTTCGGGCCCAGGAAGCCGAACACGGAGCCCTTCGGCACGGCAAGGTCAACGCCGTCCACGGCCAGCTGATGGCCGAATTTCTTACTGAGCCCGCGCGTCTCTATGGCCAGTTCCACGCCCCGGCCCGCGGCTGTCACCTCGCGGCAGCAGCGGTCAGCAGGCGCTCCGCGGGAACAGACCCTGCGAAGACTCGCCCGTCGTCGGTCAACAGCACGTTCACGACGGCGGTGCTGAACAGCCGTCCGCCCGGCACCGCAACAGCGGCCTGCTGCAGCAGCGGATCACTGGACACCATCGCCCCGGCTTCCGCGGACGCGGGGCCGGCGGGGAATTCAACCACGCTCTCCCAGCCGGTACCGGTCACCGTGGGCCGCGGGTTTCCGATGTCCGGATCCCTCGAGCCGGGAACCGCACCGGGAACGGCAGCATCCGGCGCCTCCGCGTCAGGTACCGCGCCGCTTTCCGTACTGTGTGCCGGCCAGCCGCCCGTGCCATGGGCAGGCACGTCAATTTCCTTGACGGTTGCACCCGGCGGCGGGCTGAAGGCAAACAGCGAGGCGTCCGGCGCTTCGAGTGACAGGCTGGTGAACGCCAGGGTGAAGGCCGGTTCGTTCTGGCCGCGGGCCTTCAGTTCAACGCTGAGCGGCAGTCCGCTCTGGCCGTCAACAGCGATTGCGGCAGACGCGATCAGGGTGCCTTCCGTACGTGGGGTGATCATCAGGTTGTAGGCGGCCCGGCCGGCAACGTTGACCTCCGGAAGCACTGTGACTTCGGTGGTGAGATCAGCGGCGGCAAGCAGCCGCGCGGCCAGGTCCGCCGGCGTCGGCATGACGCCGTCCGTGCCGGCACCCGGATGCTTGTACTGGCCGAAATCCTTGTGCTGGCCACCATCGGCGGGCAGTGTCAGGTGCGTGGCGGTGTTGTCCTTGGAGCTGTAAAGCCAGACCTGGTCACCGCTGCGCACCGCATTGCGTTCAGCCAGCCGGTCCAGCACCTGGACGCGCACGTTGGCCGGTCCGTCGAGGAATACCCGGGCAGTGTGCGGGCCGCTCAACAACTCCAGCACGGAGGCTGCGTCGCTCCCTGCCGACGGTCCGGTTGTCGGGAGTTGGGGCAGGCCAAGCTGGGAGGTCTGCTCCAGGGTCCCGGAGAGGGACGGAGCCGTGTGCTGCGCCATAAGCTCCAGGACTTCCTGGGGCGTTTTGGCGGGCAGCGGGTCCCCTGCACTGGCGGGCAACGACCCCGCCAAAGCAGCGGCGGCAATAACGGCCGGCACGGCAGCGGCAGGCATCCACCGCAGCCACTTTTTGGTCATGACAACTCCGCTCCAACTTTGCAGCTTATTGATTCCAGAGTACGCCTCGGACCCGCCCGGTACACCCCCTTGGGATATGGCCGGGCGGGCGTTGCCGGGGCGGCTCAGCACGCTGCCGCGGGCGGGTTCAGTCCCCCGCCGGCACCACGGTGCCGGCCCCGCCGTCGAGCGTGATCACCTGCCCGCTGCTGATGATGGCGGTGGCGTCCGGGACGCCCACGACGGCGGGAATTCCGTACTCGCGGGCCACCACCGCACCGTGCGAATTGGGTCCGCCCATTTCCATCACGAGCCCGCCGGCGGTAAGGAACAACGGTGTCCACCCCGGATCAGTGGACGGAGCCACCAGGATTTCACCGGGTTCCAGAGCAGCACCCTGCGGGTCCAGGATGACGCGCGCCCTGGCGGTGACAGTCCCGGCAGATGCCGGTGTGCCGGACAGGACGCCTGCCGCGGCGCCCGTGCCCGCTGCCTGCAGCGCCTCCGGTTCCGTCCCGTCCGAAAGGAGGACCCGGGGAATGCGGCGGCGGCCCAGTTCGGCGTCGTAGGCTTCCCGGCGTTCCGCCACGACTTCCCGGAACGACGCCCCGGCCAGGGCCCGGTGCGCTTCGGCGAAGTCGAGGAAAAAGATGTCGTCGGCCTCGACGACCCGCCCGTCTGCGGCGAGCTCCGCGCCGACCGCCGCGAGCTCCTTCCTGACCGCGGCCAGGCCCTCCACGATGTGGTACTTCGGCAGTTCGCGCAACCCGGCAAACATCCGCGTCCGCCTCAGCGCGCCCCGCACCAGCCGGGCGCGCAGCCTGCCCGCCGGGCCGCCCCGGCTTCCTGCGACTGCGACCAGCCGCTCCATCTGGGCTTCCGCCTCGCGGGCGGCATTGGCGAACTGCCGGTCCGGCGCCAGTGCCGGATCGTCGAGTTTGAGGTAGTTCGCCAGGACTCCGAGGATGTGCGTGGGATCGTCCGACCAGCGGGGCATGCCGAGGTCTATTTCCGCCACTGCCCGGTGGCCGTACCGTGCCAGGAAGCCCGCCAGCCCGGACTGCACGACGGCGGGAAGCCCGCCGGAGCGGTACTGCCGCGCCAGCTCCTTCGGGGAGGCCCCGTCGAAGATCGCGGCTGCGGCGGGTTGGGCGCGGATGGCCGTGGCGAGGTGCCAGAGGGCAAGGTCCATTTCCGTGGTCACGTTGTTGGGGAGCCCGCGGAGCACCGCCTGGAGGGCGCCGGAGTTCGTGCCGGCCCCGGCCAGCTTCCCGGCGACAGCCAGGGACGCGAATCCCAGGGCAGGCAGTGGCAGCACTGCCGGGACGATCGGGAAAAGCTTCCCGCCCAGGATGCGTTCGGCATGGTCCAGCCGTTCCGACGCCGTGGCGTCGGCGGGAACCGCCAGGGAGGCGCGGAGCCGGCCGCCGAAACTCTCCGCGCGCTGAAGCGCCGCTTCCGGCCGAAGCAGTGCCCGGAGCAACGTCTCCGGGACCCTCCCCTTCGCCGCCACCGGAACCACGTGCCGGAGGAGCCGCCACGGGGACCTGGTGGTCACGGCGAACCGGGGGTCGGCGAACAGCCGGCGGAGCACCGTGGCGGACCTGGCCTCCATAATGTCGAAGACCCGGGGGACGATTACGCGGCCCACGCTGCTGCGGACCACCGGGGTGAGGTCGACGAAGAGGCGCTGACCCGCCTGCCGGTAGGGTGCCGGACCGTTGCGCGGCTCGGGCAGGTCAAAGCCGGCGGAGCGGGCCACGGAACCGGCGAGCAGCCGGAACCCGGCCAGGCCCATCGGTGTGAGCGGGCGGGTGAGTCCCTGGGCAAGGCTAAAGCACAGGAAGACCCGTATGCCGTCAGGCTCCGGCAGGCCGGGACGGGGGTCCGGCAGGGGATACAGCGTGGTGATGGGCCGGGACTGCACCAGCCACAGCTTGTCCGCGGCATCAATGGCCCATTCAATGTCCTGCGGCGCCCCGTAGTGCTGCTCCACCGTGCTGCCCAGCGCTGCCAGTTCACGGACCTGTGCATCGTCCAGGGAAGGGCCGGAATCCGGTGGGAGGACCGTCCGTTCCGTGCCCCCTCCGGGCAGCGGCCTGATGGAAATGGCCTTGTCCCCGGGCCGCCACTCCGGGATCGCGCCGGTGGCCGTATCAACCACAAAGTGGTCCGGATTCACCGCCCCGGAAACCACCGCTTCCCCCAGGCCAGGGCTCGCATCGATGACTGCCTCATGACGCCGTCCCGTCACCGGGTTGGCCGTGAACAGGACGCCCGCCACGGCGGCATCGACCATGCGCTGGACCACCACTGCGAGGGCCACCGTTGACGGGCTGATCCCGTGCGTGGCACGGTAGGCCACCGCCCGGTCCGTCCACAGCGACGCCCAGCACCGCCGGACAGCGTCAAGCACGGCGTCGGCGCCAACGACATTGAGGTACGTGTCCTGCTGCCCCGCGAAACTCGCCAAAGGCAGGTCCTCGGCGGTCGCGGAAGACCTGACGGCCACCGGTACGTCTGTCCCCAGTGCGGCGTAGGACTCCCGGACCGCAGCGGCAATCTCCGGCGGGACATCCACCCCCAGGATGAGTTCCCGCGCCCGGGCCGCCAGCGTGGCCAGGGCCGCCAGGTCATGGTCACCGGTGGCGGCCAGCGCGCCGTGCACGTCTTCGAGCCCCGCAGGGCCCACGGCCCGCCGGTAGGCCTCGGTGGTCAGGCAGAAGCCCGGCGGCACCGGCAGCCCGGCACGTGTGGTCTCGCCCAGGTTGGCTGCCTTGCCGCCCACGCGTGCCAGCATGCCGGCATCGATCAGTTCCAGGCCCAGCACCAGTCCATCCGCCGAAGCGTCCGGAGTGCTGACCTGGTTCACCGCTGCCTCCCCGGTTCGCGCGCCGGAGGGTTAAGCTGCGCCGAGCATGGGCCCGAAGCTGGCGCGGTCCGCGAGCCGGGGGTCGTCCCGGTCCGGAACCACCAGCACCGGCCCCTTGGCGTGATGGAGGATGCCGTCCGACGTCGACCCCAGCAGCATTCCCGTGAAGCCGCCGCGGCCGCGGGTTCCCACCACCACCAGTTCCACGTGGCGGCTGGCTTCAACCAGGACGTCCACCGGGGAACCGTCCACGAGCTGGGTCTCCACGGTCAGCTTGGGATAGTGGCTCTTCAGCCAGGCCACTCCGGCGTCGAGCTGGACCCGGATGTCCGCGAACAGTGCCTCCCGGTCCATGGGAGCAGGGACCCATGCCAGCGATCCGCTGTACTGCGGCACGGCGCAGACGACGCGAAGCGGCGCTCCGAGCCGCTCAGCCTGGTCCGCGGCCTCCAGCACGGCAACACGGGCCTGTTCCGAACCGTCAACGCCCACCACCACAACGTGTTCAACAGGCTGGTGGCCGGACTTGGCCTGCTCGGCCTTGACGTGTTTGTCGTCAGTGGTCTCCCCCAGGCGGTCGGCGCAGATCAACGGCACGGTGACCGTGGGGCACTTCGCGTGAGCCGGGAGGGCGCTGCTGACCGAGCCCAGGAGCCTGCCCACGAAGCCGCCCCGGCCGCGGGTGCCGAAGACCAGCAGTTCGGCGGTTTCGGACATCTCCAGCAGCACACCGGAGGCGTCGCCATTCTCCACGGAGGCGTCAACGTCGATGTCGTAGGGGGCCACCTTGTCCAAAGCCTGCTTGAGGATGGCTTCGGCGCCCTCGCGGATCACCGAGTCATCCACAGTGGCGTAGCCGCCGTCCAGGCCGGACGCTGCGAAGATCGGCACGGAGTAAGCGGTCACGATATGCAGGGGGCGGCGGCGGCGTTCAGCTTCGCGGGCGGCCCAGACGAGCGCGCACTGGCTATGGTCGGAACCGTCCACACCCACGACGATCCCCTCGGGGGCGGCGGAACCGCCGTCGTCATCCCTTG